>CAYWKV010000100.1:8775-10671 GCA_964458835.1 uncultured Gammaproteobacteria bacterium
TCCGTGCTTTCCGTGTTTTCCGTGGCTGGGTTTCGCCTTTAAAGCACTTTCGTGGGTTTCGTGGATTTCGTGGCCATCCGCCTTTAACCCTCAACGAGGAACCGTTATGCAACAGGCAGAGAGAGCGACACAGACCGACGACTGGATCGACGTGGGGCGGCTGGAGGACATTCCGCGGCAGGGCGCGCGCGTGGTGCGCACGCTGGACGGCGACATCGCGGTGTTCCGCACCGCCGACGATGCGGTGTTCGCGCTGCGCGACCGCTGCCCGCACCAGGGCGGACCGCTGTCGCAGGGCATCGTCCACGGACACCGGGTGGCCTGCCCGCTGCACGACTGGAGGATCCATCTCGACAGCGGGCTGGCGGTCGCGCCCGATGAAGGTTGCGCGGCGCGCTTCCCGGTGCGCCTGGTGAACGGCACGATCTGGCTGTCGCTCACGCCGGATGCGGGCGGTGCGGACCGGTGAACGCCGCGGTGCGCACCACCTGCCCGTATTGCGGCGTCGGCTGCGGCATCCTGGCGCGCACCGACGCCGATGGCCGGATCGGGATCGAGGGCGACTCCGAGCACCCAGCCAACTTCGGACGCCTGTGTTCCAAAGGTTCCGCACTGGCCGAAACGCTGGACCTGGAGGGGCGGCTGCTGCACCCGGAGATCGGCGGCCGGCGCAGCGACTGGGACACGGCGCTGACGCACGTCGCCGACCGCTTCCAGGCGGTCATCCGCGACCACGGGCCGGAGGCCATCGCCTTCTACGTCTCCGGCCAGCTGCTGACCGAGGACTACTACGTCGCCAACAAGCTGATGAAGGGCTACATCGGCGCGGCGAACATCGACACCAACTCGCGCCTGTGCATGGCCTCGGCGGTGGCCGGGCACCTGCGCGCCTTCGGCGCCGATGTCGTGCCCTGCGACTACGCCGACGTGGAGCAGGCCGGGCTCGTCGTGCTGGTCGGCTCGAATGCCGCCTGGTGCCACCCGGTGCTGTACCGGCGCCTCGCCGCGGCCCGCGCGGCGCGGCGCGATCTGCGCGTCGTGGTGATCGATCCGCGCCGGACGGCGAGCTGCGACAGCGCCGACCTGCACCTGCCGATCGCGCCCGGCACCGATGCCACGCTGTTCAACGGCCTGCTGCTGTATCTGCAACGGGAAGGCAAGGCGGACCTCCCCTTCCTGTCGACTGCGGTACAGGGCATCGCCGAGGCGCTCGCCGCGGCGCGCACCGACGCGCCCGACATCGCGGCGGTCGCGCGCCGCTGCGGCCTGGACGCGGCGGACGTCGCGGCGTTCTATCGCCTGTTCGCCGACACGGAGCGGGTCGTCACGCTCTATTCGCAGGGCGTCAACCAGTATTCGATGGGCACCGACAAGGTCAACGCCATCATCAACTGCCACCTCCACACCGGCCGCCTCGGCCGCCCGGGCATGGGGCCGTTCTCGCTCACCGGCCAGCCGAACGCCATGGGCGGGCGCGAAGTCGGCGGGCTGGCCACTCAGCTCGCCGCGCACATGCGCCTGGACGATGCCGAGGCCTGCGCGCGGGTGCAGCGCTTCTGGAACGCACCCGCGATCGCCACGCGGCCGGGGCTCAAGGCCGTCGATCTGTTCCGGGCGGTGGAGCGCGGCGAGGTCAGGGCGCTGTGGATCATGGCCACCAACCCGGCCGTGAGCCTGCCCGATTCGCAGCAGGTGCGGCGCGCGCTGGCGGCCTGCGAGTTCCTGGTCGTGTCCGACTGCGTGCGCCGCACCGACACCACGGTCTATGCCGACGCGCTGCTGCCGGCGCAGGCCTGGGGCGAAAAGGACGGCACGGTGACCAACTCCGAGCGGCGCATCTCCCGGCAGCGCGCCTTCCTGCCCAGTCCCGGCGAGGCGCGTGCGGACTGGCGGATC
>CAYWKV010000101.1:0-10665 GCA_964458835.1 uncultured Gammaproteobacteria bacterium
TCGCAGAGCGGGATTTCGGTGGAATTGATTCATCTTATTGAGCATTACCTAACCGATTGACACCTGCAGGAGCGGGCTGAAGGTGAGGCGCTTGCGCCGAGAAGCCGCCCTGGGGCGCTGCCCGCGAACGGACAGCAGATAGACCGGTTCGCGGGCAGAGCCCGCTCCTACAGAGCCAGGTCGAACGGTTCGGTAAAGATCAATGAGCGCCGCCGGGCGCCGCAGTCAGCGCACCGTATCTCACAGCAGCCACCAATACACCCCCAACTGCGCCAGCGTCAACGGAATGCCGGCCCGCGCGAAGGTGAAGAAGCCCAGCCGCACCCCCTGGCGCTCGGCGCCCTGCACGATGATGACGTTGCTGGCCGCGCCCAGGATGAGCAGGTTGCCGGCCAGGGTGCTGGCGGCGGCGAGCGCCATATGGCTGTCGAGGCCGGCGCCGGCGTGCTCCAGCAGGGGAAGGTACAGGGCCACCAGCGGCACGTTGGAGACGAGCTGGCTCAGGCCCGCGCCGGCCGCGAACACCGTGGCCGGCGCGGCGACGTCCCAGGCGCCGCGCGCCAGCCAGGCCTGGAACAGGCCGGTCTCCCACACCGCGGCCATCAGCACGAACATCCCGGCGAAGAACGCCAGCGTGCGCCAGTCGAGCTGGCGCAGCAGCGCGCCGCGGCGGGGGCTGAACAGCAGCGGCAGCGCGCCGGCGAGCGCGATCCAGCTCAGGCGGAACTCCGCGGCGAAGGCGCTGCCGGCCAGCAGGATGCGCAGGCCGATCAGCGCGAGGATCAGCGCCACCGACCGGCGCACCAGCCGCGCCAGGCCGGCATCCTGCACGGCGACCGGTGTGTGCACCAGGGGCGTGGCGTGGAACTCGCGCCGGAAGAACACCCGCAGCACGCCGTAGGCCAGCAGCAGCCCGATCAGCGTCGGCAGGGCGAGATGGCGCAGGAAGGTCAGGAAAGGACTGGGCAGACCGGTCTGCAGCGCGATGAGCAGGTTCTGCGGATTGCCGATGGGACTCATGACGCTGCCGGTGGTCACGGCGAAGGCCAGCGCCAGCAGCGGCAGGCGCGGGTCGATGCCGTGCTCGCGCGCCAGCCGCAGCGCCAGCGGCGTGCCGACGATGGCCAGCGTGTCGTTCATCAGCAACGCCGAGCTCAGGCCCGCACCGAACAGCAGGACCAGCACCAGCGCGTCCGTCGAGCGCGCCCGGCTGAACAGTTCGTAGGCGGCACGGTACAGCTCCCCGCTCGCCACCGCCGCCTGCCCGACCACGAACATGCCGAACAGGAACAGCATCACGTCCCAGTCGATGGCCTGCAGCACGGCGGCCGGCCCGATGTCGCCACTCGCCAGCACCGCCAGCGCCCCACCGACC
The DNA here is from genome assembly GCA_964458835.1 of uncultured Gammaproteobacteria bacterium. GTDB lineage: Bacteria > Pseudomonadota > Gammaproteobacteria > Thiohalobacterales > Thiohalobacteraceae > JAHJQQ01. The sequence goes on from CAYWKV010000101.1 coordinate 1,376, forward strand.
ATGGCCTGCCAGATCGCGATGCGGAAACGGCCGGCGCCGCGCAGCGCGATCAGCGCGAACACGACCGCCAGCACCACGACCGGGAATTTGGGTTCCAACGACTTATCCGCGAGAGAGAAGCGACTTTATCGCGGAGCCGCCGGTTGGTCACGGATACCACGGCGCCGCAGAAGATCGACGGCCTCCGGCCCTCCGTGCCGCCGCGCATGTTCGAGAGGCGTCATGCCACGGCGGTCGTGCAGGTCGATGTCTGCGCCCCGTTCGACCAGTCGCCGCACCAGTTCCGGCTTGTCACGCCGGACGGCGATGCTCAGCGGCAGGTCGCCACTCAGCCCCGGCCGGTTCACATCGGCGCCATGCTCGATCAGCAGGTCCACGACATCCTCACGCTCACTCAGGATCGCCAGTTCGAGGGCCGCCGTCTGGTCGATGTCCACACCGGACGCCAGCGCAGCCTCGATGGCGGCCGGATCACCGCTGCGCACCGCGGCGTGAAGTCGGTGCATGGCGACACGTCCGGAGATAACCGATTCGGATTCGAGCATATCCGTCTCTGTCGCCTGGACACATTGCCCCACTGTCACGAAAATGCCGATAAGCATCAATTTGCTGGTCATGTTCTTCATCGAGGCCTACTCAAAAGACAGATCGATCTCCACCGGGGTCGCGTCTTCGAAATCCTCGAGACCCGAAGTATCGCCCTGCGGTGGCCCATACTGGGAATATTTCCAGTCCGGCCAATTGATGTACCGATAAAAACCCCGGCTTTGTACGAATTCCGGCGTCTCCGGCCCGCCCGGCTCCGTACTCCACTGCATCCAATAACTGTCTTTGACCGGCGATATCCAATACCCGAAGGTCTGCTTGAAGATATTCATGCGAAACGTCGGCAGATCGACCAGAACCGCCATCTGGCAATGCCTTGCCGGCGGCAGGATCACGCTGCCGAGCGTGGCCCCACCGAAATTGAAGCTGTAGGCCAGATTAACCGGATAGATGTCCTCATCTGGCAGACCATCGTTGTCATAGTCCGCCAACTGGCGCAGCTCCGGGTCATCCCAGCGATAGAAGACACCATTTTGCAGAAAGTAGTCGGTATAGTTCGAAATGGCGACAAACGTCGGCTCGGCGATGTCCTTCGTGGCGACCACTACGGCATCGGCCTCGGCACCCAACGCGCCGCGATATACGACTTGCAGGCGAATATCCCTTGCATTCACTGGAATCGGCGTCTCGCCAAAGTCGAAGCTGAACGGCACCGGTTGGCTGGCACTGAGCGACTGCACACCGATCGGATCTGATACCACGATTTCCTCGGCGGCACTGCGATTGCCGTTTACATCACAGCCGCCTTGCCGAGGCTGGCCCGAAAGATCGGATTGATAGCATCCGTTACGGTGAAACTTCACCACCGCCCACAGCGTTCCGCCCGTCATCGCCTGCGGATATGCACTCTGACCGTCATCGATGCTCGGGGTGCTGTTCCGCAGTTTGAGCTTGATCCTACGAAACCCGTCATCGGCTGCATTCTCCACCGCATGATCCAGAATGGAGTACACCCCCTCGTCCGGCAGTGAGATCTCCATCCGCCCCCGGAAGAAATAATCGATCAGGCCCGCCGAATAGGCCACGGCGCGGGGGACGAGTAGGTCGGCCATGGCGTCGTAGTTTTCGCGGATCAGCGTGAACCCGTCCTGTCCCGTCACCTGCTGCAAGGCATCGCTCCAGGCCCCGAACGCCGTCAGCGGCACGCCCGTGTCCGTGGTGCCGGCCTGGGCATCGCTCACACTGCCCTTCAGCAAATCCACTGCCGCACCCTCAGCGTTCACTGTCTGCCGCTCCGGTGTATAGAACCCGCCGCTGATACTGTTCGGCGGCAGATCGTAATCCCCCTGCCCCAGGTTCTTGCCGATGCTGAAGAACCCCCGGTTCGAGTAATCCGCCATCCCCTTCCGGGCGGCAACATTCGATTGTAAATGCTGCGTGCTGAAATACTCCACATAGCTGTTGAACCTCGGGATCGGATAGGACGGTGAGGTATCGTAGACCAGCGGATCAGGCGTATACCGGTTGCTGTTCGACTCCACGATCTCGCTCTGCGTCGCCCGCGCCTCGATGTACTTCTCATAGAAGCTCGCGTGCCCCAGCGGCCCCGCCTCGCCGTCGTAGCCCTTCCCCGCATGCGGGTCGTTGCGCGTGTGCTGTGGCTGCGCCATGTCCTGGATCAGGTGCACCAGGTCGCCGAGCGCCCGGAAGGTCGTCGCCCAGTAGGCCTTGCGCACGGCGAGCTTGTCCGCGGCGGTGGTCGGCTCGCCCCCGCCCGCGCCGATCGCCCGGCTGCCGCTGCCGCTCATACCCGTCAAGGCCCGGAGCATCGCCTCGCGGGCGTCGAATACTGTGAAGTGGTTACGGCGCCACGGGTCCGCGCCGTTGGTATCGGCGAAGGCATCGTCCGCGCCGATGCCCCAGTCGGGTGCTTTTTGACCTATCCGCAACCCGACGCGCAGTCCTTGATCGTTGCGAGGATCGTAGAAGTGATGCAACGGCCGGTTATCCAGAATCCAGTCGTTGTTGTTGTACGGGTCATCCTGGGGGTTCGGCGCACGTCGCCCGATATGGTCGTCCTCGCGGATCGCGCCGCGCATGAGCCAGCCGACAATTGAGAGAGGATCGGCATCCCTTGGCATTCGCGGCTCCGCTTGTTCGAAATCATTCTTGGTCCGCGCATAGATATCGCCTCGATAAACGTCGTAATAATAGCCCCCCAACGCATCAACAGTGAAACCCAAGCCGTCTGCGACGTAATCCGAGGCTGCCACAGATCTCTGATACGCATATAGAGTGAGTCGCCCATGCGTTGCCAATTCATACGCCTCGCCTGTTTGCGCTCCTAACGCTAGAACTAGGATTAGCGTATTCCTTGGGTATTTCATTTGAATTCCCTCTGGCGCTCTCGGAAGCGTCTCCATGCTTCATCCGACCCCACCTCTAGAATTTCGACGCGCTTGAGATGGTATAAAGCCTCGATTCGTTCTTCATTAGTTGTCGCCAGGTTGCTTGCTTCGGCATACAGCGCTTTGTACAGAGGCAATAACTTCCGCATACTTTCGTCTGCATCCGGGCAGAATACAGCGGCACGATCTAAATACTCCAGTCGCGCCTTCACCCCCCGCTCATCCCTCCGTAGATACTGATCACCCGTCGTCCTGTCTGTCCGTGTATGCACATAGCCCGCTTTATAGGCCGTATCCAGAATCTGCTTCATGCTCAAATCACGATAGCGGGATTCTTCCTTCCATGGCGCCGTCACATATCTTCCCTCGGCATCCGTCACCGCCGACTCGACGTGATAACAGACGGTCTGGGTATCGACGAAGGCCTTGATGCCTGTGCCCTGCCAGCGGAACACCACGATCGCGCCTTCGATTGGCAGTCGCGTTTCCTCGTCCAGCACACGGCCCGTCTGCGCGGAAACCTCTCGCGGCGGCGCCAAGGCGCAGCCCGCCAGCGTCACCGCCATAAGCCATGCTAGAACCACGTAGACGAGTGGTTGTATCGTCCGGTTCATACGCTTGCCTCCTTTCCGCTGAAGAACCCCCGGTTCGAGTAATCCGCCATCCCCTTCCGGGCGGCAACATTCGATTGTAAATGCTGCGTGCTGAAATACTCCACATAGCTGTTGAACCTCGGGATCGGATAGGACGGTGAGGTATCGTAGACCAGCGGATCAGGCGTATACCGGTTGCTGTTCGACTCCACGATCTCGCTCTGCGTCGCCCGCGCCTCGATGTACTTCTCATAGAAGCTCGCGTGCCCCAGCGGCCCCGCCTCGCCGTCGTAGCCCCTCCCCGCATGCGGGTCGTTGCGCGTGTGCTGCAGCTGGTGCTGCTTTGGGAATCCTGAAACACCGCCGAGTCACATCTCCTCGAATCTCCAGAGCCCGTCCTCGGTTCTGATCATGTTGATCCGATACGCCCGCCTGCCGTCCTCCGAATCCCGGACAAGAAGCAATTCCGCCCACCCCGTGCCGATAGTCACATTTTTCAACACCCCAAGATCATCGGTCGCGACAGAGAGCTGACCACCGATGGCGCCGAAAATTTCTTCATATTTCCCGCGCGATGTCTCCATGAACATATTCAGGGCGCCTTGCACGTTACCCGCTCTCAGCCGAGCTATCAGGCGTTGGTATTGCACACGCAACAACGCCTCGACACCGATCGATTCTTCGACAACGAGACCGAACGGCAAAATATGGCTGTCGCCATATGAATCCGTCACACGGACCCTGCCCTTATGAATGCCTGCGTTGTAGATAAGCGTGACCCATACCTCTGAATAATCCAGATCTGAGTAAGACAACTCGTATGATCCATCATCGTCCAGGTCGTACTGCAGTGACTGTATTGGTAGACCGGTTTCGTTGAACAGTCTTATCGTCGCAGCGAGCGGTGCCATTCCAGTATCAGGAGAAACCGTAACGCTGAAGGGTATAAAACCCGTACTCGTCAAGGACAGGACATAAGTATGAACATCACCATCCAGTGTCGTAGCCACAATATCCAGGTTATTCACGCCCTCGTTCAACGGGATATCGCTCGCCATGAAGTGGCCACCCTCCAACTGCGCAACATGTCCGGCAACCACGATTCCTACATTCTCGGCTCCTTGAAAAGCACCCGATACAGTCACCTTGTCGCCTACTATCGTTGCACCGCTGGGTGGATCGGTAGAGATAATGGCGAAACCCGGCGGGACGCCGGATACCGTCTCCTGCGACCATGCGGTCTGGTTTCCTAATCCGTCCGTCACGACAAGTGACAACGTATCGCCGGGTTGGGCTGAAATATTCGTGGTGAAAGCACCGTTTTCATCTGCAAACACCACCGCGACCTGGCCCGTGCGCGCATTAGTCACATGCACGACAGCACCCGCCTCAATGGCGCCGGCCGCGCCAGTGACGGCGACCGTGCCGCCTACCAGCGGGCCGAACGTCACGAGGTCCATATCAGGGTCCGCTGGCGGCGTGGTGTCGAGTGTCAGAACGATATTCCGAATAGTGACATTACCCGCCAAGTCGATTGCGACCATCTCTACGTTGTTGCCGCCCTCGGTCAATTGAACCGGGCCATGCCTGAAGCCGCCATCGGCGACAACATCGACGGGCTGCCCGGCGATGGTCACCACGGACGGCTCGCTGACTGTCCCCGTGAAAAACGGATACACGTTGACAAAATCACCGCTGACCGGCGTCATCAAATCGATGGCTGGCAGGGCCGTATCCAGCCTCACGACCGCAGTGCGGGATGGGCTGCTGGTCGTGGTTGCGTTGAATGCCTCGGCATAAATACTGTTCTCACCCTCGAGCAGCGAAATGGTACCCATGAATGCTCCGTCCTGTGTCGTACCGACAATCAACTGCTCTACGGAGTTGACATAAATCCGGACCTGCGTCCCTGGCTGCGCATTCCCGTAAACGGAGTAGCTGCTGTCATTGGTCAGCGGATTGGACTGATAGAGTACTGGCGCCACAGGAACCGGGCCGGATAAAAAAGGCACATACGTAACGGTGTCGACGATCTGAGCGTGAATACCTGTTGCAACCTCGGCTTCGATATCCGTATTCCACCAATTATTCGTCGCATCCTCGATCAGGCTGGAGCCCTGTTTATCGTAGTTGATCCCGTTACCGAATATGTTGTTATGGTTTACGGATACTGCCCCTCTATTGACCCGGCTGGACGCAATACCGTAGTCATTGCCGGTTATCGTATTGCCACCGTTGATAACGGGCCTGATATCGTCGGAAGGATTCGAGGCTGATAACGCTATTCCGTACACCGTACCGGTGATCGAGTTCTCCCGTATGGTTGGCCTTCCAAGCCCGCGCACTGAAATGCCCGTGTTCACGCCGGAGATCGCATTCTTGGTAATTTCGATACTGCCGGACGTGGCAACCCCGATACCCTGTGTCCCGCCTGCTGACACAGTCCGCTGCCCCTGGATCACGCTGTTGGTGACCGAGCCACTCGAGTATCGGGAAAAGTTGATAGCTTGATACGCATTTAGATAATGGCTGTCCTCGATTAGCACGGTCGCAACCCCCACTTCCGTCGCATAGTAAAGGTTTTCGAACCGCGCACCCGATAGCGAGCCTTCGGCGGAGATACCGCCCCCCGTGAGATCGCCTATCAAAACGCCCCACCCGGGCGGAAGACTACCGATATCGTCTGATGACGTGAGCACCACCCAGTTGTCCGTTTCACCGTACACCTGGAGAATGCCACGGACATGCATCACGGAATTGCTCGAAAACTCGAGGCGAATGCCTGGCGTAATACCGAGGCGAACGTCTGGCGCAATTACGTAGGAACCGAGGACCGTATAGGGCCCCGAGCCGGGATCAAGTATGGTGTCCCGGGTGACCCTGCCGTTCAGGAAATTCCCCGGCACCGGCTGACCACCAGGCCCGTCGAGATACGGGGTCACCTTGGCCGGCGGCGTCATTTCGCCCCAGACATCCTTGTGATCGAAGATTCCGGATGATATGACGGAAGGCGAGGCGCTACCCCACCAGTTTTCGGTCAGGTCAATTTCGAACTCATCCGAACTGCGATAGCCTGAGATGTAGACGTTCAGTCGGTTGTCGAGAATGCTGTTGCCTTTGACAATTGCACCCGGAATGTCCCATCCCCAGTTCCCATCGAACTGGATGCCCGCCTGGCTGTTGTTCCGGATGACATTTCCGCCGTTCACGAGCGCCTGCGCATTCCCCATCAGATAGACACCGATACGGTTGTTCCAAACGATATTGGTCGCAACCCAAGGCGATGCATTCTCGACGAATATTCCCGCCGAAACGTTCGAGATGTTGCTTCGCAGAATCGTCGGTTGAGATCCGCTTGCCGTGTAGATCCCATTCGAGGACGAATAGCCCGCAAGCGAATTGTCGATTACGCAATCCTCCACGACTCCGGTCGATCCGTTGATGAATCCGATACCGTAATTGCCCCAGCCGGTTTCGAAGACACGGACCACGCAGTTGCTGAGGTGGAGCTGCCCGCCATCCACGCTGACTCCGTTCGCCGCATATTCGACCACTGCGCCATCAATACGGCTGTCCTGACTCCCTGGCCGGATACGGATACCACCCCAATCACCCTTGGCCGGCGTAGCCGTATCGGACGTGAACGTCACCGGTTCCAGCGGATCTCCAGCCACGATCAGCGTGCCATCGACCTCGAGTGCAGCCGCGGAGCCGAAGCGGAGGACCGTTCCCGGCATGATCGTCAGCACGGCACCGGGGGCCAAGTTCAGCGTGGACGTGATGACGTACGGTGTCGGCACAGCGCCCGGAGTCCAGACCGTATCTCCGGCCAGGACTCCACCCTGCTCTCGGGGGATGTCGTTGATGTATTCGAGGTCGATTACTTCGGATACCGGGCCTTCCTCGTCGCCCCCGACAGTGGCGGCATAGAGTTGATTCATGCCGTCCCACAGAATGACCCGAAACTCGAAGCCGCCGTCGGCCCCCGCCGCCGTGGCAGTCGCGTAGAGCGCGCCATTGAGGTAGAGATGGACCTCTCGACCCGCCTCCGCCGTACCCGAAAGGATATAGGGGTTGTCGTTGGTCGATCCGCTCGCGGCGTTCAGGATCGGCGCATCCGGCCCCAGATACACCGGCGGCAGTTCGATCTGGCCGTGTATCGCGCGCATGAGTACGACGAGATCGCCGACATTCAACTCACCATCGGGGTTGCCCAACGGCGCGACGTCTGCGATGAGGTGCTGCTCCGGGGTGAGCGTCAGCATACCCAGGATGAAACGCTGCAGGATCAGGTAATCCGCAGCATCGAGTTCGCCGTCAGGATTGCCGAGCGGCGCGAGGTCGCCGGCCGGGACAGTCAGTGCAAACAACGCAGGAGGCGCGCTGCACAGCAGGAGTGCGAGGCAGGCACCGGACAGAAATCTGAAGAACCCACCCTTGCCCGGCATCGCCGGCGTAAGTACACGCCGATTGCCGCGCGGCCCATGCCGTCCCTGCATGGCTCCCCCTTGATGTTATTGATTATGGAGAACTGCCGTCGTGTAGTTTCGATGGGAGTGTATCCCGGTCCCCAGAGACACGCAAACTGATGCCAGTGAGGCCTATCGCTGGTACGCCGTCCGTGAGCGCACGCAGCGCACCGGACGGTGCGATCCTGGATTCCGGCCTGTGCCGGAATGATGGGATCCCTCAAATAATCTGATTTTCTTCGCGTCTTGCCCTCTGGCGGGTTCGATTATTATTCTTGGTGCCCTTGGCGTCTTGGCGGTTCAAGAATTGGAAGCCGCCCTAATGCCCGGGATGCAACAGCCGCACCCCGCGCCGCTTGAACAGCGGCACCAGCAGCAGCCCGGCGACGAAGCCGCCGATGTGCGCGCCGAAGGCGACGCCGCCCTGCTGTCCGGCGGCGAGCACGGAGCTGACCAACTGCATCAGGAACCAGAAGCCCAGCACCCAGCCGGCCTTGAGCGACATGGTGTGCAGATAGAAACCGAACGGGATGGCCACCAGCACCCGCGCGTGCGGGTACAGCAACAGGTAGGCGCCGAGCACGCCGGAGATCGCGCCGCTGGCGCCGATCATGGGGATGGTGGACTGCGGGTCCGGCAAGGCCTGGGCGAAGGCGGCGACCAGACCGCAGACGACATAGAAGGCAATGAAGCGCACGTGCCCCATGGCCTCCTCGACGTTGTTGCCGAAGATCCACAGATAGAGCATGTTGCCGATCAGGTGCATCCAGCCGCCGTGCAGGAACATGGAGGTGAACAGCGTGACCTCGGGCGCGACCAGCGCGATCCCTTCCGGCAGCTGGGCGTGCCCGAACAGCACCGCCGGGATCAGCCCCAGCGCGAAGACCACGCGTTCCTGCTGCGCGCCGAACGACAGCTGCCAGAAGAACGCCAGGACGCAGGCCGCGATCAGCCCGACGGTCAGTACCGGTGTGATGGAGGTCGGGTTGTCGTCGCGCAGGGGGATCATGGGTTCCGTCTTCGCTCCGGGCACACGGCATTTAACCAGAATGGCACTTGCTAAAACCACTCTTGGCCACGGAATCCGCGGAATGACACGGAAAAATACTGATGGTAAAAACCCGGAAACCCGACCGCGGAGGGATGACCCTGGGTCTACGCAATGCATGCTTTCCGTGTCATTCCGTGGGTTCCGTGGCCATCCTTTTCAAGACATCGGCTTAAGTAAGCGCCATACCACTTGACCGCGCAGCGCACAGGTTACACTAAGCCGG
>CAYWKV010000102.1:0-10618 GCA_964458835.1 uncultured Gammaproteobacteria bacterium
CGCCCACCCCAACCACTCCGGCCTTCCTGGGAAACTGATAGCTAATACGAATCGTTTGCATTTGCGATCTTGGTACGTATAATTTTCCGCAGCCGCAGCGGGCCGCCATCGTCCGCCGCGGGCGGCCCGGAGGAAATCCGGGACTCCAGACCAAAAACCTCGAGGAATCGCACACCATGAGCCCCAACAGCCCGCTGAACCTGGGACTGGCAGCCGCCATGACCCTGTTCGCCGGCGGCGTCGCTGCCGCCCAACCGCCCTCCGCCGACGAAATGTGGCGCATCATCCAGGAACAGCAGAAACAGATCGAAGCACTGAAATCCCAGCTCAACCAGACCGACCAGAAGGTGGAGGCGACGGGCGACGCCCTGGAAGAGGTCGCCGCCGCGAAACCCAGCGCCGGCAACGCCGCCTGGGCGGAGCGCACTCACATCGGCGGCTACGGCGAACTGCACTACAACAACCTCGAAGGCAAGGGCGGCGCCAGCGACAAGGACCAAATCGACTTCCATCGCTTCGTGCTGTTCTTCGGTCACGAGTTCAACGACCGCATCCGCTTCTTCTCCGAGCTGGAGGTCGAGCACAGCATCGCCGGCGAGGGACAGAACGGCGAGGTCGAGCTGGAACAGGCCTATGTGGAGTTCGATCTCAACGACCGGCACCGTGCCAAGGGTGGTATCTTCATCCTCCCGGTCGGCATCCTGAACGAAACGCACGAGCCGAACACCTTCTACGGTGTCGAGCGCAACCCCGTGGAGAGCAACATCATCCCCAGCACCTGGTGGGCCGGCGGCGCGGCACTGAGCGGCGAACTCGGCGGCGGCTTCAGCTACGATGCCGGCGTGCACGAAGGCCTCAACACCGGTGCCGGCTACACGCCGCGCTCCGGCCGCCAGAAGACCAGCGAGGCCGAGGCCTCGGACCTGGCCTATACCGCCCGTCTCAAATGGACCGGCATGCCGGGCGTGGAGGTCGCCGGCACCATCCAGCACCAGACCGACATCCGCCAGGGGACGGACCCCACGGCCGGCAGTGCCAACCTGTACGAGCTGCACACCGTCATCAGCAAGGGCCCGCTTGGTCTGCGCGCCCTCTACGCCCTCTGGGACCTGGACGGCAGCGGCCCGGCGGCCATCGGCGCGGACGAGCAGTTCGGCTGGTACATCGAACCCTCGTTCAAGTTGAACGACCAATGGGGCGTGTTCGCGCGCTACAACCTCTGGGATAATGCCGCCGGCGACAGCACCGACAGCGAGAAGAAGCAGATCGATGTCGGCGTGAACTTCTGGCCGCATCCGGACGTCGTGCTGAAGGCGGACTACCAGATCCAGGACAACGACGATGGCCGGGACCAGAAAGGCTTCAATCTGGGCATCGGCTATCAGTTCTGATGACCTGGCCGATCGGTCGCGCAAACGTCAACCGCGGGGTACGGGCAGCCGTGCCCCGTGTCTTTATCCCAAGACGTACGTTTTCCACGGAATCACACGGAACAACACTGATGAGATCGTACGCTTCACACCACAGCCGCCCTCACCGGCCATGTGCTGAGCCAGGGCTTCTCGACACTGTTTCGTTTCAGTGGCTTCCGTGGCTGAAGGAGTTTTTCAGGTTTTTATGAGAATCCGCATGAGCCGACTTCTCTTCGTATCCGCCTTGCTCGCCGCGCTGCTGAGCGTCCCGTATGCGCGGGCCGAGGTCTACCAGAGCCCCGAGGATTTCCTGAGCGAGGTATTCGCGGCCGACGTCCCGACACCCGCGGCGCTCTGGCTCACTGGTGAGATGCGTGAGTCCGCCGAGGACATCCTCGGCCATGAGCCGCCGCAGCTGCGCGTACGCTACTGGCAGCGCAGCGCACGCAGCGCCTGGATCCTCGAGGAGATCGGCAAGGAGAAACCCATCACCACCGGCATCGTCGTCGACGCCGGCCGTATCGAACGCATACGGGTGCTGATCTTCCGCGAGAGCCGCGGCTGGGAGGTGCGCCACGATTTCTTCACCGACCAGTTCGTCCGCCTGGGACTGGCAGACGACCGCAAGCTGGACGGCCCGATCGATGGCATCTCAGGCGCCACACTGTCGGTGCGCGCGCTGACCAGGCTCGCGCGCCTGGCCCTGTACCTCCATCAGCAGACGCCGGCCGCCGCCCATGTCGCACCGTAGAAAGCATCGCATCAAACTCAAGTCGCTGTACGTCTGGCACCGCTATGTCGGTTTGATCGCGGCGCTGCTGGTGATCGTGCTCGCGTTGACGGGCATCGCGCTCAACCACACCGAGGAACTGAGGCTCGACGAACGTTTCGTGCGCTCATCCTGGGTCCTCGACTGGTATGGTGTCCATGCACCGGAGACATCGACGACCTATGCCACGCCCGCCGCAGCCGTGACCCTGCTCGGCCGGCAGTTGTATGTCGGCGACCGGCCGCTGCCGGGTGAATACGAACGGCTGATCGGTGCCGTGGCGACCGAAGAGATGCTGATCACGGCGGTGGACGATCGCCTGCTGCTGACAGGGCCGGAAGGTGAACTGCTGGCCGAGCTGACCACACTCGACGGCGTGCCCGCTGGCATACAGCGCCTGGGCAGAGACGGGCAAGGCCGGCCCGTGATCGCGGCCGCTGCCGGCCGTTACCGGCCGGACGCCGACTTGGGCCGCTGGGAACGGCTGTCCGAATCACCGCACGACATCGCCTGGGCGCAGCCGGAGCGGCTGACGCCGGAGCGGCTGCGCGCGCTGGAGCGTACCTTCCGCGGCCGCATCCTGCCCTGGGAGCGGGTGCTGCTGGACCTGCACAGCGGCCGTTTTTTCGGGACCCACGGCATCTGGCTCATGGACGGCGCGGCGCTGCTCATGCTGTTCCTCGCCGGCAGCGGCGTGCTGATCTGGCTCAAGCGCAAGCGCTGAAGCGGCCCGGGCGGTGCGTGCGACGCGCCGTCACATCTTCGACTGCAGATAGTTCTGCAGGCCGATCTTCTCGATCAGTTCCAGCTGCGTCTCCAGCCAGTCGATGTGCCCCTCCTCGCTCTCGAGGATGTGCTCGAACAGTTCGCGCGAAACATAGTCGCGCACGGCCTCGCAATGGGCGATGGCCTCGCGCAGCAACGGCACGGCCTCACGTTCCAGTTCCAGATCGCAGCGCAGCATCTCGGGCGTGTTCTCGCCGATCTTCAGTTTGCCGAGATCCTGCAGGTTGGGCAGTCCCTCCAGGAACAGAATCCGCTTGATGAGCTCATCGGCGTGCTTCATCTCGTCGATGGACTCGTGATACTCGTGCTCGTTCAGCTCCTTCAGCCCCCAGTTCTCGTACATGCGCGCATGCAGGAAATACTGGTTGATGGCGGTCAGTTCGTTGCGCAGAGCCTTGTTGAGGTATTCGATGACCTTGGCGTCACCCTTCATGATGCCTCCTTCAGCGAGATGGCGGACGGTGAAGAGGCCGGCGCGCGGCGCGCCGGGAAAGTGGATACGGGCTGGAGTCTAGCAGGCTGCAGAAAAACGCGGGCGGGCGCTCAGGCCGCGACGTCAGCGGCCAGACCGCAACAGCCGCCGGCACAGCCTGCGCCGAGGGCGTCATCGAGCACCTGCCGCGCGGTGCGGGCGCATTTGCCGCATTGCGTCGCGACGCCGAGATCGCGGCTCAGATCGCGCAGGCTCGTGGCCCCCTGTTCGGCCACCGCCGAACGGATGGCGCTGCAGGTCACACCCTTGCACAGACAGACGTACATGACGGCTACCTCCTGTGCCGCCATTTAAATCTAAATGAGAACGATTGTCAATGGCATTATTACGACCTTACCCCGCGCCCCACCCCTGCCAGGGCAAGCGATCGGCCAGGGCCGGGGAAACGGGCCCGGCCGCGCCGGCCCGTCAGCGCCCCGCCCGCACCAGGCCGCCCAGGCCGGCCTCTTCCAGCGCGTTGTCGAGCAGGGTACGGACGGCGACCTCCTTTTCCATCTGCAGCGCCTGTTCGGTGAGTTCGCGGGCACGCGCCCGGGTGATGGTGCGCAGCACCCATTTCACCCGCGGCAGACTGCCCACGCTCATGCTCAGGCTGTCGACGCCCAGGCCGAGCAGCACGACGGCGGCGGCCGGATCGCCGGCCAGCTCGCCGCACACACCGACGGGCTTGCCGTTGCGGTGCGCGCCCTCGACGATCTGCGCCAGCGCCCGGATCACTGCCGGATGCAGGGTGCGATAGAGCTCGGCGACACGCGAGTTGTTGCGGTCGACGGCAAGCAGGTACTGGGTGAGGTCGTTGGTGCCGACCGAGAAGAACTCCACCCGCTGCGCCAGGGCATCCATCTGATAGACCGCCGCGGGCACTTCGATCATGACGCCGACCGGCGGCAGGCTGGCGGACTCGCCCTCTTCCAGCAGTTCCTGATGGGCACGGTGGATCAGTGCCAGCGCCTCGTCCACCTCGCCGACGTCGCTGATCATGGGCAGCATGAGCTGGAGATTGTTCAGGCCGCTGTTGGCGCGCAGGATGGCGCGCAACTGGGTCAGGAAGATCTCCGGATGGTCCAGCGTGATGCGGATGCCGCGCCAGCCGAGAAAGGGGTTGTCCTCGACCACCGGAAAATAAGGCAGGTCCTTGTCGCCACCGATGTCGAGCGTGCGCAGGATGACCGGCCGCGGCGCGAAGCCCTCGAGCACCTGCCGGTAGATCTGCATCTGCTCGTCTTCGCCGGGAAAGCGGTCGCGCACCAGGAAGGGCACCTCGGTGCGATACAGACCGACGCCTTCGGCACCGCTGCGCACCGAGGGCGTAATGTCGGCCAGCAGTCCGGTGTTCGCGTAGAGGGGAATGCGCACGCCGTCCGGCGTCTCGGCCGGAAGATGGGTCAGTTCCTGCAGGCCGGCGCGCAGCTGCTCCTCTTCCCGCTCCAGGCGCTGGAATTCCGCGAGCGCGGCGGCCGTCGGCCGCACGAAGATCTGGCCGCGGTAGCCGTCGACCACCAGTTGCTGCGACTCCAGCCGGCCGACGGGCAGGTCCGCCACGCCCATCACCGCGGGAATGCCGAGCGCGCGCGCCAGGATCGCCACGTGCGAGGAGCCCGAACCGCGCGCGGAAATGACGCCCGCCAGCTGCGCCGGCGGCACCTCGGCGAGGTGCGAGGCCGCCACTTCCTCGCCGACCAGGATGATGCGGCCGTCGCCGCCGATCTTCAGCACCGGCGACTCGGCCTGCAGGCGCATCAGGATGCGCCGGCCCAGATCGCGGATGTCGGCGGCGCGCTCGCGCAGGTACGGGTCCTCCATCTCCTCGAAGATCCGCACATGGTCGGCGATGGTCTCGCGCAACGCGCCTGGCGCCCAGTTGCCGGCCCGGATGCGCCGGACCGTCCCCTCCAGCAGATCGTCGCTGCCCAGCATCATGGCGTAGGCATCGAACAGCGCCAGCTCCTCCGCGGGCAACGCATCGGCCATCTGCCGCGACAGGGTGCGGATCTCGTGCTGCACATCGGCGACCGCGGCACGGAAGACCGCCTCCTCGGCAGCCGTGTCCGTCACACTGCGATCCGGGATGGCATCCAGCTTGGCCGGCGGGTAGACGACCTGCGCATGGCCGATGGCCACGCCCGGCGCGCCCGGAATGCCCTTGAGCTGAAAGGCGGCCCCGCCGACGTCCTTGAGCAGCTTCGCGAAGCCGCCGCTGGCCTCGGCGTGGCTGATGGCGCCGGCCAGTTGCGCCGCCAGCGTCACCAGGAAGGTCACCTCCTGCTCAGCGAACTTGCGCACGGCGCGCTGGCGCACCACCAGCACGCCCAGTACCTTGCGGTACTGGATGATCGGTACGCCGAGGAAGCCGTGATAGGACTCCTCGCCGGTGTCGACGACGTGGCGATAACGCGGATGCTGAGGCCCGTCCTCCAGGTTGAGGGGCTCGGCGCGCTCGCTCACCAGACCGACCAGACCTTCGCCGAAGTTCAGCCGCACCCGGCCGACCGACCGCGGATTGAATCCGTCGGTCGCCATCAGAATGTGCTGCTGAAGCTGGAAATCGCTGAGATAGACCGAGGCGACGTCGACCTGAATGGCCTTCTTGACCCGCTGTACGATGATGTTCAGCGCCCGGTTGAGATCGGACGCGGCATTCACCTCGACGATGATGCGCCGCAGGATATCGAGCATGGTGGCGGACATGGGGTCAGATCACCGCTTCATCGGGCAGGGCCGGCGCACCGGCGCGCGCGGCCGGCGGCTGAGCATGACGGGGGGCGCCGTCGTCGGCCATCTAGCGGCCGCGCAGGAATCGCGGCCGCGGCAGCGGCGGCGCGCCGTCCGGAAACAGCAGCGGGGCGAATTCGCTCAGCGCGCGCTGGTAGACCTTGCGCTTGAAGGCCACCACCTCGCCGAGCGGGTGCCAGTAGTCCACCCAGCGCCAGCAGTCGAATTCCGGGTGATCGCAACCGTTGAGGCAGACATCGCGCTCGTCGCCGATCAGGCGCAGCAGGAACCACACCTGCTTCTGGCCGATGCACACCGGGCGGGTGCCGCGGCGGATGTAGCGGTCCGGCAGGCGGTAGCGCAGCCAACCGCGCGTCTGGGCGAGGATCTGGACATGCCCGGGATAGAGTCCGACCTCTTCGGCCAGCTCGCGGAACAGGGCCTCTTCCGGCGTTTCGTCGCTGCGGATCCCGCCCTGCGGGAACTGCCAGGCGTTCTGACCGATGCGGCGTGCCCACAGCAGGTCGCCCTCCTGGTTGCTCAGGACGATGCCGACATTGGGACGATACCCATCCGAATCAATCACTTGAACACCAAAAATGCAGGCCGTGGAGGTATTCCGATTCTCCCACAAATACGCGCCCCCCGGCAAATGCCCGGCGCGCGTTTACCTCGCCCGCGGCGGCCACTATCCTTGGCGCCTTCCCAAGCGACCGCGGAGCGCCTCAAAGTGGCCCTGGCCCTGTTCGACCTCGACAACACCCTCCTGGGTGGCGACAGCGATTATCTGTGGGGCCGCTTCCTGGTCGAACAAGGCATCGTCGACGGCGAGAGCTACGAGCACGAGAATCGCCGCTACTACGACCAGTACAAGGCCGGCAGCCTGGACATCGGGGCCTTTCTCGCCTTCTCACTGCGCCCGCTGGCGGAACATCCCCCGGCGCGGCTGCACGCCTGGCGCGAGGACTTCCTGGTTCGCATGATCGATCCCATCATCCTGCCCGACGCCCGCGCCCTGGTGGAGCGCCACCGCGCCGGCGGTGACACGCCGGTGATCATCACCGCCACCAACCGCTTCGTCACCGCACCCATCGCGGCACGCTTCGGCATCCGCCATCTGATCGCCACCGAGGTCGAGATGGACGACGGACGCTACACGGGGCGCAGCACCGGCATCCCCTGCTTCCAGTCCGGCAAGGTGCAACGCCTGCAGCAGTGGCTGGCCGACCACGGAGCCGATCTGGACGGCAGCTGGTTCTACAGCGATTCGCACAACGACCTGCCGCTGCTGGAACGGGTCGCACATCCGGTCGCGGTCGATCCCGACGACACGCTCGCCCGCCACGCACATGCGCGCGGCTGGCCGGTCATGACGCTGCGCCGGGGCTGGACCGGGCCGTTCGACTGAGCCATGCCCGCGACCCGGCATCCGCCCCGGCTGCTGATCGGCCTGCTGCTGCTGAGCCTCGCGGGCCTCGGCGCCGCGCTCGCCGTCGGCAGCGCGCAGATCCCGTTCACCGACGTGCTGCGCGCCCTGGCCGGCGCGGGCGACGAGCCGCAACGCAGCATCGTGCTCGAACTGCGCCTGCCGCGCGCGCTCGGCGCCTTCGCCGTCGGCGCTCTCCTGGCGCTCAGCGGTGCCCTGCTGCAGGTGCTGCTGCGCAACCCGCTCGCCGATCCCTACGTGCTGGGTACCTCCGGCGGCGCGGCGGTCGGCGCCCTGCTGGCCATGCTCGCCGGACTGTCCGGTGCGTGGCTGAACGGCGGCGCCTTCCTCGGTGCCCTGCTCGCGACGGTACTGGTCTTCGGCCTGGCGCGCCGTGGCGGCGACTGGTCGCCCGCGCGCCTGCTGCTGACCGGCATCATCCTCGCCGCGGGCTGGGGCGCGCTGATCGCCTTCATCCTCACCATCGCGCCCGAGCACAACCTGCGCGGGATGCTGTTCTGGCTGATGGGCGACCTCACCACAGGCGATACCCCGTGGCCGGCACTGACCCTGCTGTTCGCCGTGCTGCTCGCCGGCCTGGCCCTGGCGCGCCCGCTGAACGTGCTGGCGCGCGGCGAACTGCAGGCGCGGACGCTCGGCGTCGCGGTGACGCCGCTGCGCAATGCGCTGTACGCGCTCGCCGCGCTGGGCACGGCCGGTGCGGTGACGCTCGCCGGCAGCATCGGCTTCGTCGGTCTCGTCGTGCCGCACCTCCTGCGGCTGGCCGGCGCGCGCGATCAGCGCATCCTGCTGCCGGCCTGCGTGCTCGCCGGTGGTACGCTGCTCATCTTCGCCGACCTGCTCGCGCGCACGCTATGGGCGCCACAGCAGCTCCCCGTCGGCATCCTCACCGCCGGCATCGGCATCCCGGTGTTTCTCTTTCTGCTGTTGCGCAGCCGCGCGGACGTGCACGCGTGAACTCCTTGAGCCTGCACGGACTGGACATACGCATCGGCGGCGTCGAGGTGTGCCGCGACCTGACCCTGACGTTCGCGCCCGGCCAGTGCTGGGCGATCCTCGGCCGCAACGGCAGCGGCAAGACGACACTGCTGCACACGCTCGCGGGCCTGCGTGCGCCACAGCGCGGCACTGTGCGCCTCGCCGACGTGCCGCTGCCGAGCCAGCCGCGCCGCCGGCTCGCCCGGCACCTCGGCCTGCTGCCGCAGGACAGCCACGATCCGTTCCCCGCGACCGTGCTGGAGACCGCGCTGCTCGGCCGCCATCCGCACGGCTCGCCCTGGGGCTGGGAAACGGCCGCGGACGTGCGGCTGGCGCAGGCGGCCCTGCAGCAGGTGGGACTGGCCGGCTGGGACGACCGCGACGTCGCCACCCTGTCCGGCGGCGAACGGCGGCGCCTGGCGCTGGCGACACTGCTGACGCAGGACCCGGACGTGCTGCTGCTCGACGAGCCGACCAATCACCTCGACCTGCATCACCAGGTCGCCCTGCTGGACCAGCTCACCCGTCTCGCACGGACGCGGGACAAGACGGTCATCATGGTTCTGCACGACGTGAACCTCGCCGCGCGCTGCGCGGATCATGCGCTGCTGCTGCAGGGCGACGCCCATATCGAGGCCGGCGCCTGCGGCGACGTGCTGCGGACCGCGCGGCTCGAAGCGCTCTATGGGCAGACATTGCGCCAGGTGAGCGACGACCCTCCGGCCTGGCTGCCGCGCTGACCCCATCCGCCGCGGCCGCCGTGCCGCGCCGCCGCCCTTCACCGGCGTAACGACCGTTACCGCATGGTGCGCACGGTATTGATGGCCGAAACGAAAATTCCGACTAGACTACGGTTCTGCGCGCGCAGCGCACCCATCCCAGCAACGCCACAGTTGCTACGCCTATAGGCAGTGAGGTATCGACCTAGCCGAGAGGAGCAGAACCATGACAGACCGTCACGACGATGAAGCGCAAGACAATGAAACGCGGCCGGCCGACGCCGCGTGCAAAAAACCCATCAGCATGCACGAAGGCGTTCCCGCCTGGCACGACGTCTGCTGCTGCGAGGCCGAACCGCGCTGGATCGCCGTGGCCGATGAGCTGGGCATCGATCTCGATGCCGGCTGGGACCGCGGTTGCGGCTGAACCGCCGGCGGGATGTGCGCGCCGGACACCGCCGTCGTCACTCGAGCCCCACCGCCCGCAGGAACATCGCGACCAGATGCCCGACGAGATCCTTGGGGCTGTGGTCGCGGAAGCGGTCCGCCCGATACACGAGCTTGGCGTACAGCGCCTCACGCACCATGCCCTGGAACATCAGTGAGGCGATGCGCGGGTCGACCTGCGCCGCACGGCCTTCCTTGCGCAGCTCGGTCAGACCGAACTCGATGTAGTCCGCGAACGGACGCCAGCGGTTCTCGAAGAACTGGCGCGCCGCCTGACTCCCCTCCAACGCGGCGTGCAGTTCCATGCGCAGGTAGTCGGGATCGCGCGCGACGCTCTCGACGTACATGAGCGTCATGCGCGCGAGCAGACCGCCGAAGTCGTCCGGCCCGCGCACCACCACGTCGACGTAACTCTCGCGCGTGCAGGCGATCTCGCTCAGCACGGCCTCGTAGAGATCCTGCTTGGAGGCGAAATGGCGGTAGAGCACCGCCGGACTCACCGCCAGACGCGAAGCGATCTCGTCGACCGACACGCCGTGATAACCCTTGTCCGCGAACAGCACCTTGGCCACCGCGAGGATCGATGCGCGCCGTTCGGCGGCCTGCAGGCGCTTGGCCATGAGTCAGGCCGCCGGCCGGTAAAGCATGTGGCCGCGGAATCCACGGTACGACACGGAATGCATCACTGCGGGATCCTGTCTGACGACCGCGCCGGCGGGTTGCTGAGATTTTGCATTACGCATCGCTGCCGCCCCATAAACCGCATTTGCCACGGAAGCACACGGAAGAACGCGGACGAAATCATTACTCAGCCTTACCTGAAGCAGGACACCCTGTAGGAGCGGGCTTCGCCCG
>CAYWKV010000103.1:0-3757 GCA_964458835.1 uncultured Gammaproteobacteria bacterium
ATCGTGCGGCTGCTGCAGGCGGAGGGATATTCCAATCTGATCACCGCCACCAGCCGCGAGCTGGATCTGCGCGAGCAGGCCGCGGTGCGGGCGTTCTTCGCGGAGCACAGGGCGGATTACGTCTTCATGGCGGCGGCCAAGGTCGGCGGCATTCTGGCCAACGACAGCTATCCGGCCGAATTCATCTATGAGAACCTGATGATCGAGGCCAATGTGGTCGATGCGGCCTACCGGAACGGGGTGAAGAAGATGCTGTTCCTCGGCAGCACCTGCATCTACCCGAAGCTGGCACCGCAGCCGCTCAAGGAGGACTACCTCCTCAGCGGCCCGCTGGAGCCGACCAACGAATGGTACGCGGTGGCGAAAATCGCTGGCATCAAGCTGTGCCAGGCCTATCAGCGCCAGTACGGCGCGCGCTTCATCTCGGCCATGCCGACCAATCTGTACGGACCGGGCGACAACTTCGACCTGGAGAAATCGCACGTCATGCCGGCGCTGATCCGCAAGTTCCACGAGGCCAAGGTGAACAAGGCGCCGACGGTGACGGTCTGGGGCACGGGCACGCCGCGGCGCGAATTCCTGCACGTCGACGACTGCGCGCGTGCCTGTCTGTTCCTGATGGACAATTACGAGGGCGCGGATATCGTGAACATCGGCACCGGCACCGACATCCCGATCGGGGAGCTGGCGGCGCTGGTGAAGAAGGTCGTCGGCTATCCTGGCGAGATCGTCTTCGACACCAGCAAGCCCGACGGCACGCCGCGCAAACTCGTCGACGTCGGCCGCATCACCGCGCTGGGCTGGCGCGCCCGGATCGACCTGGAGGACGGCATCGCCGACGCCTACCGCTGGTTCCTGGAGAACGGCCCCGCTGCGCGGGGAGTGAGGAGTGAGGAGTGAGGAGTGAGGAGTGAGGAGTGAGGAGTGAGGGTGTTGACTTTTCTCCTATCTCCTCACTCCTCACTCCTTACCCAGAGTTTTTAAAAAACCAAATCGACGCAGTACGTGGAGGATTGAAGATGGCGATCGGTACTCGGAAGAAACTGCTGGTGGCGGCGCTGGCCGTGGTGTTGGTCGCCGGCTGCGGCGGAAAGGAGGAGCGCAAGGCCAAGTATCTGGAGCGCGGCAAGGCCTATATCGCCGAGGAGAACTGGGACAAGGCGCGCATCGAAATCAAGAACGTGCTGCAGATCGACCCCAAGGCGGCGGACGCCTATTACCTGCTCGGCCAGGTCGAGGAGAAGCGCCAGGACTGGGCCAAGGCCTTCGGCAACTATGCCAAGGCGGTGGAGCTGGACCCGGACTTGGTGGATGCGCGCAGCCGGCTGGCGCAGTTCTACATGCTGCAGGCCAACGCCTACAAGGCGCAGGACGAGCGCGACGGCGAGGCCAAGGCGCTGGGCCAGGCGCAAACCGAGATCGACGAGATTCTGAAGCGCGATCCGAAGCATTCCGGCGCGCGCGCGCTGCAGGCCTCGATGCTGCTGCGCGAGGGCAAGAGCGACGAGGCGCTCGCGCAGGTGGAGGCGGTGGTGAAGGAGGATCCCGCCTACGGGCCGGCGGCGGGGCTGCTGGCCACGCTGTACGAACAGGCCGGGCGTACCGCCGATGCGGAGAAGGTGCTGGTCGCCGCGGCCGGTACGGCGGACGAGCCCGTCCCGCTCAAGATGCATCTGGCCCAGTTGTATGCGCGTGAGAAGAAGAACGACGCCGCCGAGGCGGTGCTGCGCGAGCTGATCGCGGCGCGGCCGGCCGAGCTGGGCTACCGGGTGCAGTTGGCGCAGTTCCTCGCCCAGACCGATCAGACCGACAAGGCCGAGGCGGTGCTGCGCGATGCGGTGGCGGCCGATCCGGCGGACGCCAAGCGCTATCTCACGCTGGCCGATCTGCTGGCGGCCAAGAAGGGCCGGGAGGCGGCCGTTGGATTCCTGCGCGAATCCATCGCCCAGAAGCCGGAACTGTCCGATCTGCGCCTGGGCCTGGCGCAGTTGTACGAGCAGGACAACAAGCGGGACGACGCGAAGCAGGTCTACGACGACATGATCGCGCGCTACGGCGACGAGCCGGCCGGTCTGCAGGCGCGCAACCGCCTGGCCGCGCATGCCGCTGCGGCCGGCGATAACGAGCGCGCCCGCAAGCTGCTCGACGAGATCCTCGCCAAGAACCCCAAGGACGGCGATGCCCTGGTGTTGAAGGGTCGCCTGGCCATGCAGGCTCAGGACTACGACACGGCGGTGGGCGCGTTCCGCACGGTGCTGAAGGATCAGCCGGATTCGGTGCCGGTGCTGCACCTGCTGGCCGAGGCGCAGCTGCGCAAGGGCGACACGGAGCTGGCGGGCGACAACCTGCGCCGGGCCGTCGAGGTCGCGCCGCAGAACGCGGATGCGCGCATCAAGTACGCCCGCTTCCTGATCGCGAAGAAGGACCTCGCGCGCGCCCTGGAGCAGATCGATTACGTGCTGGAACGCGACCAGGCCAACGCCGATGCCGTCGCCGCCAAATCCGAGCTGTTGGCCGCGAAAGGCGATCTCGCGGCGGTGAAAGACGAACTCGCCAAGCTCAAGGAGGCGGCGCCCGGCAATCCCGAGGCCTCGCTGCGGCTGGCGCGGGTGCACATGGCCGAGGGCGACGCCGCCGCGGCCCTGGCCGAGGTCGATGCGATCCTGACGCGCGATGCCAAGAACGTCCAGGCCTTGATCCTGAAGACCGACATCCTGGCGGCGACCAACGATGCGCCGGCGCTGGAGTCGGCCATCGGTGCGCTCAAAGCCGCCGCTCCCGACAATGCCGAAGGCTATTTCCGTATGGGCCGGTACCTGCGCGCGAAGGGCGATACCGCCGGGGCGGTCAAGGAGTACGAGCAGGGATACGCCTTGGCCAAGGATGCCGGCAAGCTGGCCATGCTGTCGGAGATCGTCAACACCCAGGTCGCCGCCGGCCAGACCGACCAGGCGCTGGCGCGGCTGCAGGCGATCCTGCGCGACGATCCCGAGCACAAGGTGGCGAACGATCTGATCGGCATCGTGCACATGGCGCGCAAGGACTACGTCGCCGCGGAGGCCGCCTTCGCCAAACAGATCCAGATCAATCCCGACAGCGGGACGGTGTACGGCCAGCTTGCGGCCGCCCGCGAGCAACAGGGCAACGCCGCCGGCGCGGTGGCGGCCTTCGAGCAGGGGCTCGGCGTACTCAAGGATGACGTCGGCCTGCAGATCGGACTGGCGTCGTTCCACGAGCGGCAGGGTGATTTCGAGGCGGCGATCGCGCGCTACGAGACCATCCTGAAGACCCAGCCGGACAACGCCATCGCGGTCAACAACCTCGCCGCCTTGCTGGCCGATCATCGCGACGACGCCCAGAGCCTCGCGCGCGCCCGGGATCTGGCCGCGAAGCTCGAGGCGGTGCAGCGCCCGGCCATTCAGGACACCGTCGGCTGGGTCCACTACCGCGCCGGTGATTACGCCAAGGCGGTGGAGGTGCTCGAGGGCGTCGTCAACGCCGCACCCAAGGTGGGCATCTTCCAGTACCACCTGGGCATGGCCTACGCCAAGGCCGGCGACAAGGCCAAGGCTCGGAGCGCCCTGGACGCGGCGCTGAAGCTCGGCGATTTCCCCGGCGCCGACGAGGCGCGCCGGACCCTGGAAGGGCTGTGAGGGGGTGAGGAGTGAGGAGTGAGGAGTGAGGAGTGGGCGAAAAGGGGGCGGAGCCTCTTTTCGCCACAAAAGCCCGTGGTCGTGCCCCTGTAGGAGCGCCATTC
>CAYWKV010000103.1:3767-10547 GCA_964458835.1 uncultured Gammaproteobacteria bacterium
CGCCTGGCCGCGCGCGAGTGACGCCCCGGGTTAATCCCATTGTCAGCCCGCTTGTATGGCCGCTCCTACGTCAGCATCTCTTCGGGGCGGTCCCGTGGCCAACGGGATTTACCCTCGATACCTCGCGCCTAACAAATAACTACATGATAAATAGATAATTTAAAGGTTGGCATCAGGCAGGTCCGCGCCCCGCGGAATTCCCGCTGCCCCTTGGCGGAACCCGGCCGCTACCTATATAGTGATCACCCGCTCCGACCGTAGTTACCCTCGACGCAGGCTTTCGGTATCGGGTGCTGCTGGCGTCACGGCGCAGGCGGCCAGGCGGGGTGGTTTTCCGGCAAAGGGGTCTGTCGGACGACATCTGGGGGCGATGCATGTCTAGCATTGGGTTCATCGGCTATTCCGCGGGCGCCTTCGCTTTTCTGGTGCTGGCGCTGGTCTTGCTGACCGGGCAGCGCGGCCGGTCGCGCAAACGCCTGCTGACGCTGGCCGCCGCGGCCAGCGCCTTGTGGATGAGCGTGGCCGCCTACCAGAGCATCGCGCAGGCGGTCATCTTCGAATCCCAGCTCCTCGAACTGCTGCGCGATCTGGCCTGGATCGGCTTTCTGGCCGGTGTGCTCGGCAACGCCTATGTGGAGCAGTCGCTGTCCAGTCGGCGTTTCCGCAACGTCTTCATGCTGGCGGGCGCCTTCATCCTGCTGGTGGCGACGCTGACCGCCTACCGTTTCTTCTCCGGCACCGCCGTCATCTCCTCCATCGGCATCGACTGGCTGCTCGCCGGCTATCTGGTGATCGCCATCTTCGGTCTCGTACTGGTCGAGCAGCTGCTCCGCAACACCCGTCCCGAGGCGCGCCGCGGCATCAAGTATCTGTGCATGGGCGTGGGCGGCATGTTCGCCTACGACTTCTATCTGTATGCCGACGCACTGCTGCTGCAGCGCATCGATCCCGCCCTGTGGCAGGCGCGCGGTTTCGTCAACGCGCTGATCGTGCCGCTCATCGCACTGGCGGTGGCGCGCGACCCGCGCTGGTCGCTCGACATCTTCGTTTCCCGCCGCATCGTCTTCCACACGGCATCGCTGCTGGGCGCCGGCATCTATCTGTTCGCCATGGGGGCCGGCGGCTATTACGTGCGCAACCACGGCGGCAGCTGGGGCGGCGTCGCCCAGGTGATCTTCCTGTTCGGCGCGATCGTGCTGCTGGCGGTCCTGCTGTTCTCGGGGCAACTGCGCGCCAGCCTGCGGGTGCTCATCAGCAAGCATTTCTTCCACTACAAGTACGACTACCGCGACGAGTGGCTGCGCTTCATCGGCACCCTGTCTTCCCGCGAACCGGACGTGCGCCTGCGCGAGCGCGTGATCCGCGCCATCGCGGACATCATCGAGAGCCCGGCCGGCATCCTGTGGGTGCGCCGCGACACCGGCCGCTTCGAGCCGGTGGCCGCCTGGCAGACGGATCTGCCCGAGCATGCGCACGAAGATCCCGGCGGTCCGCTCGCCGAGTTCCTGGAGCGGCAGGAGTGGGTCATCAATCTGGACGAGTACGAGCGCGACCGCGAGCTCTACGGCGGGTTGACCCTGCCGGCCTGGCTGGAGACCATTCCGCGTGCCTGGCTGATCGCACCGCTGATCCTGCATCAGCGCCTGCTCGGCTTCATCGTGCTGGCGCGCTCCCCGGCGCCGAAGCACTTCAACTGGGAGGACTGCGATCTGCTGAAGACGGCGGGCCGCCAGGCGGCCAGCCACCTGGCCCAGATGGAGGCCTCCCGCGCGCTCGCCGACGCGCGGCAGTTCGAGATGTGCAACCGCCTGTCCACCTACGTGATGCACGACCTGAAGAATCTGGTCGCGCAGCTCTCGCTGGTCGTCACCAACGCCGCCAGGCACAAGCACAATCCGCAGTTCATGGAGGACGCCATCCGCACCGTCGAACACTCGGTCGACAAGATGAACCGCTTGATGGCCCATCTGCGCAGCGGCGGGAGCGACCAGCGCCAGGTGGTGGCGGTCGACCTGTGCGAGCTGCTGAACGATGTGGCGCGCACCATGAACGGCGGCCGTCCCGCGCCAAGCGTCGACTGCCAGGCCCGGGGCATCGCCGCGCGCGCCAACCGCGACCGCTTCGCGGCCATCATCGGCCATCTGGTGCGCAATGCGCAGGACGCCACGCCCGACGATGGGCGCATCATCATGCGGCTGTTCAAGCACGACGACTGGGCCGTCATCGAGGTGCAGGATACAGGTTGC
Organism: uncultured Gammaproteobacteria bacterium; assembly: GCA_964458835.1. GTDB lineage: Bacteria > Pseudomonadota > Gammaproteobacteria > Thiohalobacterales > Thiohalobacteraceae > JAHJQQ01. The sequence goes on from CAYWKV010000103.1 coordinate 6,014, forward strand.
GGGATAGATGCCGATTTCATCCACACGCGGCTGTTCCGTCCGTTCGAGACGACCAAGGGCAAGGCCGGCATGGGCATCGGGGTCTACGAGACGCGCGAGTTCGTGCGCGCCCTGGGCGGCGACGTCGAGGTCATCAGTCGGGTGGGCGAGGGGACGACCTTCCGGTTGCGGGTGCCCATTAGCGACGAAAACCGAAATAACGTACAGTTACGCCTGGTAGAAGGTGACGGATATCCGCATGACGGAAGAATCAAGGAAATTGCTGGTCGTTGAAGACGATCCGGGTCTGCAGGCGCAACTGCGCTGGTGTTTCGAGGGGTACGAAGTCATCGTTGCCGGCGACCGCGAGACGGCACTCGCCGAACTCAGGAAATATCCGTTTCCCGTAATGACCATGGATCTGGGCCTGCCGCCGGATGCCAGCGGCACCAGCGAGGGCTTCGCCGCGCTGGAGCAGATCCTGGCCGACTATCCGCACACCAAGATCATCGTCGTGACCGGCAACAACGAGCGCAACAACGCCCTGCGGGCGGTCGCGCTCGGCGCCTACGATTTTTTCCACAAGCCCATCGATTCCGAACTGCTCGGCTTCATCGTCAACCGCGCCTACCGTCTGCACGAACTCGAGAACGAGAACCGCCGCCTGCACAGCCAGCAGCCCGAGTCGCCGCTGGAGGGTGTGCTCACCGGCAGCCAGGAGATGCTGGACGTCTGCCGCACTGTCGAGAAGGTCGCGCCCGCGGACGTGACCGTATTGGTGCTGGGCGAGAGCGGTACCGGCAAGGAACTGCTGGCGCGCTCGCTGCACGGCCTGAGCCGCCGCTCCGACGGGCCGTTCGTGGCCATCAACTGCGCGGCCATTCCCGAGACGCTGCTGGAGAGCGAACTGTTCGGCTACGAGAAGGGTGCCTTCACCGGTGCGGTCAAGCAGACGCCCGGCAAGATCGAGACGGCCAACGGCGGCACGCTGTTCCTCGACGAGATCGGCGACCTGCCCATGGCTCTGCAGGCCAAGCTGCTGCGTTTCCTGCAGGAGCGGATCATCGAGCGGGTCGGCGGCCGCAAGGAGATTCCCGTCGACGTGCGCGTGGTGTGTGCCACCCACAAGGATCCGCAGGCGCTGATCCGCGAGAACCAGTTCCGCGAAGACCTCTATTACCGTATCAGCGAGATCACGGTGCGCATTCCGCCGCTGCGCGAGCGCGTCGGCGACGTGCTGCTGCTGGGGCGGGCCTTCCTGGAACGCTACAGCCGCCAGCACGGCAGCCAGATGCACCGCTTCAGCAAGGACGCGCTCACGGCGCTGGAGTCCTATCACTGGCCGGGCAACGTGCGCGAGCTGGAGAACCGCGTGAAGCGCGCGGTGATCATGGCGGAGCAGAAGCAGATCACCGCCAAGGACCTGGAACTCGGCGGCGACCACCAGACCAACGCGCAGAGCTACGACCTGCGCGAGATCCGTGAGCAGGCCGAACGTCAGGCCATCCTGCGCGCGCTCAGCCACGTCGGCGGCAAGATCTCCCAGGCCGCCGAGCTGCTCGGCGTGAGCCGCCCCACCATGTACGACCTCATCCGCAAGTACAACATGAAGGTGTGATGAGGGGCTAGGTGCTAGGGACTAGGGGCTAGGGGCTAGGGAGCTGATCACAAAATCACGTGGTTCTTCTAGTCCCTAGTCCCTAGCCCCTAGCCCCTAGCTTCGACTTAACCGCCCAATGCCCGCCGCACGTGCGCGGTGAACTTCTCCGCATCCATGTAGCCCACCACGCGGTGCCGTGCCAGTTCGCGGCCGTCGGCGCCGAAGAACAGGATCGCCGGCGGACCGTACAGGTTGAAGTGCTTGAGCAGTGCCTTGTCGGTCTCGTCGTTGTCCGTCACGTCCGCCTTCAATGTGACGACGTTGCCCAGCGCGGCCTGCACGCCGCTGTTGCTGAAGGTGTTCTTGATCATGCGATGGCAGTCGGTGCACCACTCGGCAAAGAAATCCAGCATCACGCCCTTGCCCTGGGCGCTGGCCTGACGCACCTCCCGTTCCACGTCCTCCACCGACTTGATCTTGCGGAACTCCAGCTGCGCGCTGGCGACCGCCGCCGGGGTACTGCCGGCGAACCCGGCGCCGCGCAGCGGCTGCAGCACGTCGCGCCCGCCCGCCGCCACGCCGGCCAGCAGCAGCGCGCCGTATACCAGCAGGATCAGGCCGACGCCCTTCCAGAGCTTGTGCCAGCCGGTGGCGTCGGCGGCCAGCCGGTCGAGCGCGCCCATGTACACCGCGCTGGTGATGAGCAGCGCGGCCCACAGCGCCATGGAGACGGCGACCGGCAGGATGCGTTCCAGCATCCAGATGGCGACGGCCAGCAGCAGCACGCCGAACACCGCCTTGACGGTGTTCATCCAGCCGCCCGCCCTGGGCATGAACTTGCCCGCGCCCGTGCCGATGGCGAGCAGCGGCACGCCCATGCCCAGGCTCAGCGCGAACAGCGCCGCGCCGCCCAGATAGGGGTCGCCGGACTGGCTGATGTAGATGAGCGCCCCGGCCAGCGGCGCGGCCACGCAGGGGCCGACGATCAGCGCCGACAGGAAGCCCATGACCGCGACGCCCGTCAGCGAGCCGCTCTTCTGGCGGCCGCTGACCTGGCTCAGCTTGCTCTGCAGCGAGGCCGGCACCTGCAGGTCGTAGAAACCGAACATCGACAGCGACAGCAGCACGAACACGGCCGCGAAGCTGCCCAGGATCCAGGGGTCCTGGAAGGCCGCCTGCAGGTTCTCGCCCGACAGCCCGGCGATGACGCCGGCGGCGGTGTAGGTCAGGGCCATGGCCAGCACATAGACCAGCGACAGGGTGAAGGCGCGGCCGGTGGTGATCTTCTCGCCCTGGCCGACGATGATGCTCGACAGGATGGGGATCATCGGGAACACGCAGGGCGTGAACGACAGCAGCAGGCCGAAGCCGAAGAAGGTCAGCATGGTCAGCAGCGCATTGCCGCTGGCCAGCCGCTGGGCGATGCGGTCCTGCTCGGCGAGCGGGGCGCCGGCATCCGCGGCGATGGGCGTGGCCGCGATGGGTGCGGCCTCGGCGCTGCCGATGCCGAGCGCGGCCGGCAGGTCGACGGCGACGCTCTTGGTCTGCGGCGGATAGCAGATGCCGGCCTCGGCGCAGCCCTGGTAGCCGAGGGTCACGCGCGCCACCGTGGGGGCGGTCGAGCTGCGCGCGAGCGGCACGCGCGCCTCGACGCCGTTGTGGTAGACCTCCACCCGGCCGAAGGTCTCGTCGTCCTTCATGTCGCCGGCCGGGAACTGCGCGGGCTGGAGCGCGACGCCTTCCCCGTTCTCCAGCTCGATGCGGAACTTGTCGCGGTACAGATAGTAGTTCTCGGCGATGTCCCAGCGCACGATGAGCGCGCCGCCGTCGGGGCTCGCGGTCACCGACGGGCGGAAGGCGATGTCGGGATCCAGGAAGTCCTCGTTGCTGTCGCCGAAGCCCAGGTCGCGGCTGAAGGCGGACAGTTTGTCGAGCGGGCTTGCCGTGGTGGCCTCCTGACCAGCCTCGGCTGCCGGGGCGGTGCCCACGGACGTTGCAGCCGCCGGCAGGGTGAGCTGCGCGGTCTGGGTGTGGGGCGGATAGCACACGCCCAGGTCGGCGCAGCCCTGCGACACGGCGACGAGCTTCAGCCCGGCGGGCGCGCCGGCGGCGCGCAGCACCGGAATCTCGATGGGCACGGCGCCGCGGTAGACCTCGACCCGCCCGAAGAACTCGTCATCCTTGATCTTGCCTTCCGGGAAGACGGGCGCGCCCAGGGTGATGCCGGGCGTGTCCGACTTGAACTGGATGCGGCTGCGGTACATGTAGTAGCCGTCCGCCACCTGCCATTCGACGCGGACCCGCTCGGCTCCGGCGACGCTCGCGCTGAAGGCGAAGGCCTGGTCCGGCTCCAGCAGCTCGCCGTCCGCCCACTGGGCCGACGCAAGGCCCGGCACGGCCAGCCACAGCAGGGCGATGAAGAAGGAGAGGAAGCGCGGGTGGATTCGGGTCATGGGCTCGTGTCCAGGCTGTCGTCGATCCAGGCGAGGTAGGCGGGTAGGCCGTCACTCACTGGGACTGCAATGATTTCAGGAAGTTCATAGGGATGCCGGGCCTTCAGGGCATCGCGCAGGGCCGCGAACCGGTCGCGCCGCGTCTTGATGATCAGCAGGCACTCGGCGTCGCGCTGCACCGCGCCCTGCCACCGGTAGACCGAGGTCAGGCCCGGCACGACGTTCACGCAGGCGGCGAGCCGATCCTCCACCAGCCCCTGCGCCAGCGTGGCGCCCAGGTCGGCGTCCGGTACCGTGCACAGCACGATGCAATGGGAATCAGGCATGGCGGCAAGATACCGGATGGTCTGATGCGGGGGAAGCCTCGGAGGGAGGACGGCGCGGCGCCGGGCGGTATTCCTTCGAGTGAGGAGTGAGGAGTGAGGAGTGAGGAGCAAACCCATTATGGCCACGGAAGCACACGGAAACACACGGAATGTAAAAGCCCAGACATCAAGCCGCG
>CAYWKV010000104.1:0-10510 GCA_964458835.1 uncultured Gammaproteobacteria bacterium
GCTATCAGATCTATGACCGGCCCCAGGACCGCTTGAGGCAGTCCATCATGCCGCGACTCCAGCGGCTGGCGGGGCGGACGCCGACGCAGTATTTCCGCGAATTCTGGGCGTTGAGGGATGTTTCCTTTGAGGTGAAAAAAGGTGAGACCGTTGGGATCATTGGACGCAACGGATCTGGTAAGTCAACGCTCCTGCAAATCATCTGCGGAACCCTGGCGCCGACCAGTGGCAATGTGATAGCGCATGGTCGTATTGCGGCTCTGTTGGAGCTTGGGTCTGGGTTCAATCCCGAGTTCACGGGGCGTGAAAATATCTATATGAACGCTGCTGTACTGGGATTAAGCAAGGAAGAAATCGATGCCATATTTGACGATATCGTGGCTTTTGCTGATATCGGTGATTTCATTGACCAACCTATAAAGACCTATTCTAGTGGCATGGTGGTGAGATTGGCGTTCGCAGTTCAGGCGCAGGTTTCGCCGCGCATTTTCATTGTTGACGAAGCTTTGGCGGTGGGTGACGCAAGGTTCCAGGCCAAATGCTTTGATCGCCTTAAACAACTAAAAGACAGTGGAACAAGTATCTTGTTAGTTACGCATTCCAGTGAACAGATCGTTACTCACTGCTCACATGCATTGTTGCTAAATGAAGGTGTGGTGCGTGTAGCTGGAGAGCCTAAGCACGTGGTCAATAACTATATGGATCTTTTGTTTGGCAAGGAAAACAAAGGCTATTCATTATCATCATCTGTGGTCGCTGTATCGTCTTCGCCAGTAGAAAAAATTAGATTGCCATTAAATTACGTTGATGACGTATTTTCCATTCGTAACGGCTACAACCCTTACGAGTACAGGTGGGGTGATGGTGCCGCTTCAATCCTCGATTTCCATTTGGCTTCCGATGCTGATCTTTATCCGTCCACGATCACTACTGGACAGACTGTCACCCTTGGGGTGGTCGTTAGATTTAATGTTGATTTAGTACGCCCTGTCTTTGGCGTCACTATCAAGACTAAGGAGGGGGTCACGGTTTATGGAGCTAATTCAGAAACCTTGGAAATAGATGATTTTAGGTTGCTTGGAAAGGAAGGTAGTGTAATCGAAATCGAGGTAGTGTTTTGCTGTCTTCTCGCACCTGGCGATTATTTCATCTCACTTGGGGTGGCTACTAAGCAGGGCGAAGAAATATTGCCGCATGATAGACGTTATGATGCCATTCACTTGCAAGTGCGCCCAACAAATAGATTCTTTGGTCTTGCTGACATGGCTCTTAAAATGACTGCTAAGGTAATGACCGTATGAAAGAATTTCTGTCGCAATTTGGGTATGTGCTTGATACCGAAACCAATGTCTGGGCGCGCCCCGAATATGGTGGCATCGCCTATAGTGATGGCGAAGACGTTGAGCGTCGCATCGCATCGATCGTTAAAGAGTCGACTGATCTTAGTGTGTTATCGGTCGAATTACGTCAGCACTGCACGGACTGGCCGTCTATATATCACTTGTCAGGTAGTCGCTCTAATATCCTGCGCCCGTTTGAGGATGATATCCGCGGGGATGTTTTGGAAATCGGTGCGGGCTGCGGTGCGATCACGCGCTATTTGGGAGAATGCGGTGGGAGTGTGCTATCGCTTGAGGGCAGTCATCGCAGGGCTGCTATTGCCAAGTCAAGAACTCGCGACCTGCCTAATGTTGCTGTGGTTTGTGATAATTTTTCAGAGTTCCATGTCGATCATCGATTTGACGTGATTACATTGATTGGCGTGCTAGAGTACGCCAATCTGTTTGTTAAAGATGACAACCCGCCGCTTGCTATGCTGATGCGGGTTCGATCGCTGCTTAAGCCGGATGGAAAATTAATACTAGCCATCGAAAATCAGTTGGGCTTGAAATATTTCGCTGGCGCGCCAGAGGACCATATTGGTCAAGCGATGTATGGCTTAGAAGGGCGTTATCAGAAAGATCAACCGCAAACGTATGGGCGCAAACGTCTTCTCGACATGCTTAAACAAGCAGGGTTTGAGAATGTCGAATTTTTTGCGCCATTCCCGGACTATAAACTTCCAGTTTCTATCGTGACTGAGGCTGGTTTTGCCTGTGATGCGTTTGACGCTGGTGCATTAGCATGGCAAAGCGTAAGGCGCGATCCGCAGCTTTCACCGCGCATGTCGTTCTCGCCTGAGTTGGTATGGTCAACTGTTTTTGAAAATGAAATTGGGCTAGACCTAGCTAATTCGTTTCTTGTTGTTGCGGGAAACAGTGCAGGTGGAGAGTCATATTCTCCTATTCTCGCTTGGCACTTCTCCACCGAACGATCCAAGGAATTCTGCAAAGAAACTCGATTTATACACTATGAGAATGGCGCTATTGATGCTTGCTGTCGTTTGCTGCTAGATGATTCAAGGGGGCATGCCCAAGAAAAATTGCTGACATTTCATCTGCCAGAAAAGACGGAGTATGTGCAAGGGAGGTTGTTGTCACAAGACTTGATTCAGGTCGTGTCCAGAGATGGCTGGTGTATGAGCGAGGTTGGTGCATTCGTTGAGCGATATTTGAGTATATTGCGATCTATCAGGGCGACTCATGAAGTCGCGCTTAGAATCACCTCTGCTGATACGCTGCTCCCAGGTGACTTATTTGATGTTATTCCACAAAACATCATGGTGTCTGGTGCTGGGCAATATCATGTTATCGATAATGAATGGACACTGAACAATGCTATGCCGGCGGGATGGCTTATTTTCCGCTCGTTGCTTCCGATCATAAATTCAATTACGCGATTTGGGGAGACTGCAAGCGAATTTGAGAATACCGCCCTTGCATTCTTTCGCTCCGTGTTTAAGTCCGTAGGCTTTAACGTAACAGATGAAGATATTGAAAGTTATGCAAGGCTTGAGATGGGAGTCCAAGCTGAGGTCGCAGGGCGAGTTATTGATGTTGATGCGTTCAATGAATGGCTTCGCAAGGCAGAATTACGGTCTTGTGAAAGATTGATGTCTGTCTGCGACTACAACCAGAAAATTACCGACCTTAATCAGGGTCTGGCTGAGCGCACGGAGGAGATCGCCGGGCTACGAAAGGCGATTTTCGATACTGACTGCGAGCTGCGTGAGCTGAAAAACACTTTGGCAGCTGTTTATGCCAGCAAGTCATGGAAAATTACGCGACCACTCCGATCTGCATACGCTTTGCTGGTCAATCGTAAATTGCTTGTGAACAGAATTACGGGGGTTGTAAGTAAAATTAACGAATCTCTTCGTAAGAATGGATTTTTTGACACGATCAGAAAAATTGGTCGGCATGGCCGGGGTCAGGGTGTGTCATTACGATATTCTTCTGTTCCTCAGCCTGAGATAGACGCTGCTACGAATGCTGATGTGGGCATGGTGGGCTTGCCGCACAGGAAGCTTACGCTGATATCAATGATCAAAAATGAGAAAAATATTCTCGAGACTTTCGCCGCGCATGCGCTCGCCATGTTTGATCGGGTGATTTTCGTAGACCATCAGTCGTCGGACGGGTCCGGCGCGTACATGCGGGCACTCGCCGACGAATATCCGCAGATAGAATATTATATGTTCGATGAGCCTGGTTACTACCAGTCAGAGGTAATGACCTGGGTGGTTAGTAATCTTATCGGTTCTAATGAGGATGGCTGGATTTTTTTTCTTGATGCAGATGAGTACTTGCCATTCACGTCCCGTGCGGAATGTGACCGAGAGCTTGCTAAATATGCGTCTTTCCCGGTTATCTCTATGCCATGGCTGAATCTCGTACCGTTGGATATGGACTCAGGACAGGTAAAGGGAGGCGTATTTATGAGGCCGCCGAAAACCGCTGCTCATCACAAGATTGCATTCCAGCCCGGATTGATTCCTTTCGATGACTACGTTGTCGCCCAGGGCAATCATGCATTGCTGGTTGGGAAGGGGTATAGGCAGCTCTTTCCGGCTGAGGAGGCTTTTCCCATCTACCACCTTCCTATAAGGACCAAGCAACAGTTGCGTGACAAGATACGTCACGGTGTCGAGTCGTACAGAAAAATGGGAGCGGATCGTGGAGAGAATCTCGGTTTTCACTGGGATGATATCAATCGGCTTATGGAGGACAACGGCCTGACCGATGATCTTATGGCGGACATGATTTCACGGTATGGAGAACCCATGGTCCCTCCTTACGGGAAATCACTAAATGCGATGGTACAGGAGGGCTATGCTGAGATTAAGCTGGATATCTGCACAGATGGCCCGCAGATCCGATTTCAAGACTGTATCGAAGAGCAGAGAATTGATTCCTGTGTGTCAGGTGTTGCCCGTGAATCGGGCAACAGAAATTCGAGGCGTGAACTTCCTATTGTGCTCGATTCAGAGCGGCGGACTTTAAAATTTCGATGTGGCTGATGCCGAGTAATTACTGGGCGCGAGCTGATTTGGAGATGGGCATGAGTGTTACCGCGGAAAATTTCATGAAGTTTTTAGAGCCATCAGGGCTTGCTATAGAGACATTCACGCCAACGGCGTGGGGCGGGCATATTCCATTCATGTTTTGTCTGATGAATTACATGCGACCTCGCACGTATGTAGAGCTTGGCACACATTACGGGGCGAGTTTTTTTGCGGTATGCCAATCAATCAAGCAGTACGAGATTGATTGTGTGCCCACGGCAGTTGACCTATGGGTTGGTGATGAACACGCTGGTCGTTATGATGAGAGTGTTTACAATAATTTCATGTGGCTTCTGAATAGTCGATATCCCGGGGTCGGGCGACCACTCAGAAAGGATTTCAATGAGGCTGCAGCCGAATTTGCTGATGGAAGTATCGATTTGCTGCACATTGACGGCTTACACACCTATGAAGCGGTAAAGAACGATTATGACACATGGCTTTCTAAGGTCTCGCTCAATGGAGTGGTTCTGTTTCACGATACTGTCGTACGGGAGCGCGGCTTCGGGGTGTGGCAGCTGTGGGATGAGATTAAAGAGAGGTATCCAAGCTTCAACTTTACTCATACTCATGGCCTGGGAGTGATCGCGTTGGGTAGCGACGATATCAACCCAGTAATATCATTGCTTAATGAGGTGAATAGGTCCGAGGTTTTTCGGCGGTCGTTCGATAATTTCTTTGCGCTGAGCGGTGAGCGTGCCGTCAGTGAAGCGTTGACGAAGCTTCAGGTGCAGCAACCGAAGGAATGTTTCTCCATATTTTCCTCGGCCAGGAGAGTTGTACGGCGTTTGCGGAGGGGCGTCGGAAATTAGGTTGCTGAGTGAGCGGGGCATATGATCGAGCGATACATAGATATCGAGTGGTACAGGGCGGTGTATGGGATAGCTTTCCGGACAGCTTCTGAAGCCGCGGCATATTATCTCGCAGAAGGGGAGAGAAAGGGGCATTTTCCAAATCCGATTTTTGATCCGATCTATTATCGAATGGTTGCCTCACTCAGTGCCGAACAGTCCAGTCTTGAGCATTATGTGGCTTTGGGGATCGGCGCAATGTGCCGGACATCTCGCTATTTCGACGCAGAATGGTATCGATGGCAGAATCCCGATGTAGCAGAATTCGGTTGTAGTGTTCTCCATTACCTGGCTATTGGTGGGCGAGAGTATCGGGATCCCTGTCCTGAGGTCGATATGGTGGCTCTTTCGCGAGATCATGGGCAGCTAGGGGACGGGTGCATACTGACGTATATGCTTTCTACCGGGCATATCGATACCGTGGGAAATTTTGCGGTTACGAACGAAGATGTGGAGCTCGTAAGTCGGCAACGCAAATTTTTGCGAGCGATTGAGCCGCAACTCGTAAGGAGCTGCGAAACGCCAGTCAAGGGGCGGAATCTGCTTGTCGTTCAATGTGCGAAGGGTAGCGAATTTTGGGGGTGGTTCGATCCCGATGGGGATCGGGATTGGGATTTGTTCCTCAACTGTTATGCCGGGAATTTCGAGGAGGCCGCGGTGGCGGAATATGTATGCCTCCAGCCTGGGACAAAGTTTACGGGAATGCTCAAATGTTGGTTACAATTTGGGTCGATCTTGAGCCGTTACGATTATATTTTTCTTGTCGATGATGACTTGGTGTTTCGGTTCGATGATGTTTCACGTTTCTTTGGTCTGATGAAGTCCTATGATCTAGATCTTGCCCAGCCGTCCTTAACATCAAATTCACAATGCGCTTGGCGGGTTTTTTATAATGCGCAACAACGCGGCGTTCGTAAGACAAATGGTGTCGAGATAATGATGCCCGCGCTTTCACGTAGAGCAGTAGAGCTTTTGCTTCCGTATTTTTCCTATAGCGTGAGCGGATTTGGGCTGGATCTCCTTATGGCAAAGTTGGCGGCGCGTAGCCAGCTATCTGTTGGTGTCATTGACGACGTCGTAGTTCGCCATGAGAAGAAAATTGATCAGTCAGGGGGGGCATATTATGAGTTTCTCAGGTCCAAGGGAATCAATAGTAAATATGAATTGTGGCGGATGATTAAGGTTTTTCATCTGGAAAGAGTGCTCCATGAGGTGTAATTGCCAGTGCGGCCTGCTGGTGGAGCGATTCCCGGCTCTATGCCATTGGATGGATTTTTTGGTGAGTCAGGATGAATGAGCCGCATGTCACAGTGATTATTGTTAATTGGAACAGCGGCGAGTTGTTGAGTCGATGTCTTGAAAGTGTCTCAGAGCAGTCCTATGTGCCTGCGCGCGTAGTCGTCGTGGATAACGGTAGTACCGATGGGTCGGCTGATGTTGCAGAGAATTGGGCGGGTATTACAGTAGTTAGGCTTGGAACAAATCGCGGCTTTGCAGCGGCTAACAATATCGCAATTCATGAGTGCGATACCGAGCTGGTTGCGCTCCTGAATCCGGACGCATTTCCGGAGCCTGACTGGCTCGCTCATCTGGTTGGTGCGGCCGTAGTATGTCCCGCCGCTGTGGCCTTCGGATCTCGACAGATGGTGGCGGGAGGGAACGGTGAGATAGACGGCATTGGGGACGTCTATCATTTCAGTGGAATCATGTGGCGGAATGGTTTCGGGCGGCAGCTTCTGGATGCCGACACCGCTTCGACAGAAATTTTTTCCCCATGTGCCGGCGCAGCTCTCTATCGCAGAGACGCACTCATGGAAGTGGGGGGATTCGACGAGGACTATTTCTGTTACGTCGAAGACGTGGATCTGGGTTTTCGGCTGCGTCTTGCCGGTTACAAGTCCATGTATGTCGCCGACTCCGTCGTGCATCACGTCGGTTCGGCCTGCAGCGGCGGACAGCACAGCGATTTCGCGGTCTATCATGGGCATCGCAACCTGGTGTGGGCGTTCGTGAAGAATATGCCGGGCGCGCTGTTCTGGATCCTTCTGCCCGCGCACCTGCTCTTGAACGTGGTTACCTTGATGCACTTTGCGCTCCGCGGACAGGGCGCGGTGATGCTGCGGGCCAAGCGGGACGCGCTCCGGGGCATTCCGTCGGCCTGGCGTAAGCGGCGCGGAATACAGGCGCGGCGCCGCGCGTCTGTTCTCGATATTTGGCGGGTGCTGGACAAGCGTCTGATCCCGTCGAGGAGACTGAGCCGGGGCCATTTGTTGAAACTCCTGGGTCTGGCATGAGCACGCGGGCCGCGTTTCGGAAAGTCTCCTTTTCGGAGCGAACGTGACGGGAAGCGATGGGTCCGACGAACGGGACTAGCCTCGTTTGCCGGCATCGCCGCATATCGTTCAACGAGTGCTTTGGATGACCGACCACACCGACTACTTCGATTACCTCCGCAGCCGCAGCCGCCTCGGTCTCCTGTACCGGCGGCTGCTGCTCTATCCGAGGTTGGCACGCCATGTTTCGGGGCGCGTGCTGGACGTCGGCTGCGGCATCGGTGACTTCCTGGAATTCCGACCGGGCACGGTGGGTGTGGACGTCAATCCGCACGCCGTGGAATGGTGCCGGCGGCGCGGTCTGGATTGCCGGTTGATGGAGGCCGACCGCCTGCCGTTCCCCGATGGCGGTTTCGATGGCGTGGTGCTGGACAACGTCCTGGAACATCTCACTGCACCGGAGCCCCTGCTGAGCGAGATCCGCCGCGTGCTGGTGTCCGGCGGGCGGCTGCTGGTCGGCGTGCCGGGCGAGCGCGGCTACGAGTGCGATCCGGACCACAAGGTGTTCTACGGCGAGGCCGATCTGCGGCGCATGGTGGGCGCGGCCGGGTTCTCCTGCCGCGGGGTCTTCCACACGCCCATGAAAAGCCGCTGGCTGGCCTCCTGGCTGCCGCAATATTGCCTGTACGGCATCTTCGAGCGGTCCTGAGGTTCATGGGGCCCGTCACCGTCTCCATCGTCAGCCACGGGCACGGTGCGCTGCTGCCGGGGCTGCTCGAAGACCTCGCCGCCTGCCCCGAGGTGTCGGCCGTCATCCTCACCCGCAACATCCCCGAGCCGGATATCGCCTTCGTGCGGCCGGAGTATCTGACGGTGATCGACAATCCGCGGCCGAAGGGCTTCGGCGCGAACCACAACGCAGCCTTCCGCGCGGCGCGCACGCCGTTCTTCCTGGTGCTCAATCCCGATGTGCGGCTCGAAGGCAACCCCTTCCCCGCGCTGCTCGCCTGTCTGGCGGACGAGCGGGTCGCGCTGTGCGCGCCGGCGGTGGTGAATCCGGCGGGTGTGCTGGAGGACAGCGCGCGGCGGTTTCCGTCCCTGGCCGATCTGACGCTGAAGGCGCTCGGGCGCTACGACGGCCGTCTGCATTACGCGCTCGGCGATCCGCCGCGGACGGCGCCCTGGGTGGCGGGCATGTTCATGCTGATCCGTGGCACGGACTACGCGGACCTGGGCGGATTCGACGAAGGCTTCTTCCTGTATTACGAGGACGTGGATCTGTGCGCGCGGCTGTGGCGGTCGGGGCGGCGGGTGATGCTGTGCCCGGCGGTGCGGGTGGTGCACGACGCGCGCCGTGCCAGCCGTCGCGATCTGCGGCACATGCGCTGGCATGCCGCGAGCATGGCGCGCTACTTCCGCAAGCATGCGCTGCGGCCGGGGCTGCCCGCGTCATGAGCGGCCGGCACGGAGGCGGACGGTGCGCTCGTTGATGGGGCGCTTCGGAGGGTACTTCGGGGCGCGCTTCGGGGGCGAGACCGCCACCCGTCAGCTCGCCCGCGGCACACTGGTCTCGTTCCTCGTCCAGGGCAGCGGCGCCGGCCTGATCTTGTTCTCCGAAATCCTGATGGCGCGCATCCTGGGCGCGGCCGGCTATGGCCTGTTCGCCACGGTGATGGCCTGGCTGCAGGTGCTGGTCATGGTCGCGCTGCTGGGGAGCAACCATCTGCTGCTGCGCTTCGTGCCGACCTATGTGGCGACGGGCGAGTGGCCACTGCTGCGCGGTCTGTTGCGGCACTGCGGCCGCATCAGCGTGGTGGTCGGGGCGGGGGTCTTCCTCGTCGCGGTGCTGCTGCTGAGCGGTCTGGGCGAACGCGTCGCGGCGGAGACGCGCTGGGCCTTTCTGATCGGCATGGCGGTGCTGCCGGTCGCCGCGCTGTCGCTGCAGCGCCAGGCGATCCTGCGCGGCCTGCACCGCGTGGCGGTGGCGCTGTCGCCGGAACTGATCGCGCGGCCGGCGCTGCTGATGTTGCTCGCCGCCGGGATGGTCTGGGGGCTGGGCAGGGCGGTCACGGCACCGGTGGCGCTGGCGATGAACGGCGCGGCATTGATCGCCGCCTATCTGTTGGGGCGCTACTGGCAGGCGGCGGCCCTGCCGGCGGAGGTCCGCGCCGTGCCGCCGGCGACGCGGTCGCCGGAGTGGCTGCGCATCGCCGTGCCGCTGTTCCTGATCGCGGGTGCGCAGCTGCTGATCGTGCGCATGGACATCATGCTGCTGGGCGCGCTCGCCGGTCACGAGGATGCCGGGCGTTACGCCGCCGCCAGCCGGGTCGCGGACCTGATCGTGTTCGCGCTCGCCTCGGCCAATGTGATCGTCGCGCCGCTGATCGCGGGGCTGCATGCGCGCGGCGATGCCGCCGGTCTGCAGCGCATGCTGGCGGCGCTGGCCAAGGGGGTGCTGTTGCTGACCGTGCCGCTGGTGGCGGTGGTCGGGCTGTTCGGACGGCCGATCCTCGGGTTGTTCGGCGCCGGTTACGAGGTGGCGTATCTGCCGCTGCTGATCCTGGTCTGCGGACAGGTGGTGAACGCGCTCTCCGGTCCGGTGGATTTCGTGATGTCGATGACGGGGCAGCAGGTGCGCATGCTGCAGATCCTGGCGCTGGCGACGGGGCTGAGTCTGGCGCTGAATCTGGCCTTGATACCGCTGCTGGGTCTCGTCGGTGCGGCGATCGCGACGGCGGGCACGACGGTGTTCTGGAACCTGCTCATGCGTCGCGCCGTGCGTCTGCACCTGGGTGTGGACGCCTCGGTTCTGGTATTGTTGCGCGGGCGCGGATGAGGTTGATGCCCCGGTTGCCGGTTCGCGGCCAAGGCCGCTCCTACAGTTATTCGTGCACCTGTAGGAGCGGGCTCTGCCCGCGAACGGTCCGGAGCACCACCGGTTC
>CAYWKV010000105.1:0-10507 GCA_964458835.1 uncultured Gammaproteobacteria bacterium
TTTCGCCACGAAACCCACGAAATCCACGAAAGGTATTTTCTGCGAACCCGCCTATTCAGCTTTTGTGGGTTTCGTGGATTTCGTGGCCATGATTTGTTTTCGTCCGTGTTTTCCGTGGATTCCGTGGCCAAGGTGGTTTTCAGATGCATGTCAGGGCAGCCCCGCGAGCAGCCGGTCGTTGGCGATCAGCACTTCGGTTTCGATCCGCTGTTGCACGCCGGGATCGGCGCGGCTGCGGCCGGCGAGGGTGATGGTCACGCGCCGGCGCAGCAGGGCGGGGTCGCCGCTGGTGCAGGGGCCGGCGTCTTCGCGCAGGTTCAGGCAGCGCTGCTGCAGCGTGAAGCGCAGTGCGGTGATCTGGGTATCCGGCCCGGTGAGGGCCTGCCAGCTGCCGGCGTCGCAGGCGAAGGTGCGGCCACCGGTGCGCAGCTGCAGCCGCCCATCGCGCAGGCGTACGCCGAACTGCTCCAGGTTGGCAGCCGATTCGTGCGGACCCGGCAGTCCGCCCGGCCCGACGCCGACGCGTTTGTCGCCATTCAGGTCGTAGGCGTAGAGCAGGCAGGAGGCGGCCGCTTCGCCGTCGAGCCGGATATCGTTGGCGGCGGACTGAAAGGGGTTGCCGGCGTGCGGGTCGACGCCGGGCTCGCCGGCCCAGTAGCCGGCGCGACGCAGCTCGTTGCCCAGCAGCTGCAGCACGGCACGCAGCTCCTGATTGAGCCGGCTGACGTGCAGGGTGTCGGCGGCGGCGCGCACGTTGGCGACGTAGAGCTGCAGCGCGCCCGCGATCACGAACAGCCCGAGCGCGCTGCCGATCATCAGCTCCGTCAGCGAGAAGCCGCGCTGCGCCGATCTCAACATGGCTGAAATCCTGCGGGCGCCGGCACATCGGCCGGTGCGCAGATGCGGACCCTGCCCAGCGTGCTCACGCGTATCTCCAGCCGCTTGCCGCGTGCCGACACCAGCGCCACCGTGCCGGCCTGTGCCGTGCCGCGGAGGGGATCGAAGACCGTGAGCGTCCCGCCGCTGAAACGCGCCACCGCGAGCGTCACATGGGGATGCGATCGATGCGTTTCACGGCGCAGCTGCCGCTGCCGCGATGCATCCAGCAGACAGGCGTCCGCCGCCCGCCAGTCCGTTTGCCGGCAGTCGCAGAACAGTTGCTGGCTGACGCCGTAGCACCAGGCCGTGCCGGTGCGGAACGCGACGCCGACCGGCTGCGCGGCGTGCCGCGCGATGGCCTCGCCGCGCGCCTGGCGCAGGTCGGCGGCGAGCTGATACGCCGCGGCGCGCAGCCGCTGGCCGTCGATGAGATCGGCGAAGGCCGGCACCGCCCAGGTGATCATGATGGCCAGCATGGCCATGGCGGTGACGAGTTCGATGAGCGTAAAGCCGGAAGGGGCGCGATCGTCCATGATCGAGTCTCCGAGACAGTCCGTGTCGTCGGCGTGATTATAGCCGGTCGCCGGGCTTATACTAGGTCCGTTCCGGACGCGGTGCGGCCGGCGCAGGGAAGGCGTCGGATTCATCGGAACGTGCGTCCCGCGGATCGCTTGTCGCCGCGGGACGAATGCAACCACCGGCCAAGGAGGGCCCGCCATGACACGATCCGGCCGCGCGCGCGGCATGACCCTCATGGAACTGATGATCGCGCTCGCCATCGTCGCGATCCTCGCGGCGCTGGCGTATCCGAGCTATCGGGACAGCCTGATGCGTGGTCGCCGCATCGATGCCATCGGCAGCCTGCTCGCCGTGCGCGTCGCCCAGGAGCGCTGGCGCGCCAATCACACCGCCTATGCGGATCTGCACGAGCTCGGCTATGCCGATACGTCGGCGGACGGGTATTACCGCCTGCGGGTGCTGGAGCGCAGTGCAGCCGGATTCCTGGCGATCGCGCAGCCGCACGCCGACGGGCCGCAGCGCGGCGACGCCTGCGGGACCTACGCCGTCGATCAGCACGGCCCGCTGCTGAGCAACGGCTATGCCGACGCCACCTGCTGGCGCCGCTGATGGAGACGCTGAGTGACGGACTGCATCATCGTGGGGGCCGGCCTGATCGGCATGCTGACGGCGCATGAGCTGTGCGCCGCCGGCCTGCGCGTGCGGCTCATCGAGCGCGGCCGCAGCGGCGGCGAGGCGTCCTGGGCGGGCGGCGGCATCCTCTCGCCGCTGTATCCCTGGCGTTATCCCGATCCGGTCAACGCCCTGGCGCGCTGGAGCCAGCGGCATTACCGGCAGCTGCTCGCCGGGATCCACGCGGCCTCCGGCATCGATCCCGAGTGGGAGGGCTCCGGCCTGCTGATCCTCGATGATGTCGACGATGCGCGCGTCCGTTCCTGGGCGGAGCGCTTTGATGCGCGCATCGAACGTGTCGATGCCGGACGGCTGCGCGGCCTGGAGCCGGCGCTCGGCGTGTCGGTGCCGCAGGCCTGGTGGCTGCCCGACATTGGCCAGGTGCGCAACCCGCGGCTGGTGAAGTCCCTGCGCGGCGCCCTGGAGCGGCGGGGTGTGGACTTTCAGGAAGGGGCGGCCGTCACCGGCTTCGCCGTCATCGGCAACCGCGTCGAGGGCGTCGAGACCGAAACCGGCTTCTTCTCCGCCGAGCACGTCGTCGTCGCGGGCGGCGCCTGGAGCGGCGAGCTGCTGCGCGCCACGGGCCTGCGGCTGCCCGTCGAACCGGTGCGTGGCCAGATGCTGCTGTTCCGCGGCGCGCCCGGGCAGGTGCGGCACATCGTTCTCGATCACGGCCGCTACGTGATCCCGCGGCGCGACGGCCGGGTGCTGGTCGGCAGCACCCTGGAACACGTCGGTTTCGACAGATCCACCACCGCCGACGCACGCGACGACTTGCGGGCGGCCGCGTTGCGCCTGGTGCCGGCCCTGGCCGGCTGCGAACTCGAGCACCACTGGGCCGGCCTGCGCCCCGGCTCGCCGACCGGCGTGCCCTGCATCGCCCGGCATCCCGACATCGCCAACCTATATATGAACGCCGGCCACTACCGGAACGGCGTCGTGCTCGGCCCTGCATCCGCGCGGCTGCTGGCCGATATCCTCCTCGGACGCCCGCCGGAGCTCGATCCGCAATGGTTTTTGCCCGATAAAATAGCCGGTTAGAGTCGACCTGGACTTTGTCTAAAACTTCGCCGTATACTCGACGCATGCAAAAACGACCGCCAAGACAGCCGCTTAGCCAGCAACAGGTGATGGACCTGCTGGCGCGCCGCGGTATTCAGCCGACGCTGCAGCGCCTGGAGATCGCCCAGGTGCTGTTCTCGCGCGACTGGCACCTGTCCGCGGACGACGTGCTCAGGCTGGTCAACCAGGAGAGCGCCCGGGTCTCCAAGGCGACGGTCTACAACACGCTCGGCCTGTTCGCCGGCCGTGGCCTGATCCGTGAGGTGATCGTGGACCCGCACCGCGTGTTCTACGACCCGAACACCGACGAGCACCACCACTTCTACAACGTCGACACCGGCGAACTGCTGGACATCGACGCCGACCGCCTCCCGCCCATGGAGCTCCCGGACCTGCCCGAAGGCACCGTCCCCGCGGGCGTCGACGTCATCATCCGCATCCGCAACCAGCCTCCCGGCTGACCCCGGCCATTCGGTTGTCTGATCCGGAAGGTTTCTTTTATACTCCCGCCCTTGCGCCGTTGTAGCTCAGTCGGTAGAGCAACTGATTCGTAATCAGTAGGTCGGGGGTTCGACTCCCTTCAACGGCACCAATTCATCGCCGTATCATCGAGGCCCGCCCAGTGCGGGCTTTTTTGTGTGCGCGGTGCCGGTTCGGGTAGAGTCGTGCGGGTGGTCGATGGGCCACGTCCGCATGCATCGGATCCACCGCCAAAGGACCACTATGTCAGCCAGTACCGACTGTCTCTTCTGCGACCCTTCCAAGGCCATCCTCCGGAACGACCACGCCTTCGTCCGCTTCGACGATTTTCCGGTGAATCCCGGTCACTGCCTGATCATTCCGTTCCGCCACTTCGCGAGCTTCTTCGACGCGACGGCCGAGGAGCGGGCGGCGATCTTTTCCATCATCGACGAGGCGCGGGCGCTGATCGACGAGAAGCACGCTCCGGGCGGCTACAACATCGGGGTGAACGTGGGGCCGATCGCCGGGCAGAGCGTCATGCATCTGCACGTGCATCTGATCCCGCGTTATGCGGGGGACGTCGAGAATCCGAGGGGCGGTGTGCGCGGCGTGATTCCCAGTCGGCAGAAATATGCGCTGACCGGCGGGTGAATTCCGCCGCGGACGGCCGCGGTGCGGCTCAGGTCCTGTGGTGCTGGCGCGCCCAGACGGAATGGCCGAGGGCGATCGAGCGGGTGTTCAGCGCGTCGGTGAATTCCTGGGCGTAGCGGCGTACCTGCTGCAGCGAGCCGCAGCGGTTGCCGACGATCTCGGCGTTGTGGCGGGCGACGACGTAGCGGTACCAGCTGCCGCCGTTCGCGCCCGCGGGCGGGTCGGTCTTCTCGACGCGGACGAGTCGGTATTCGGGGACGTTGTGGGTGACGTTTCCGGTGGAAGGCATGGGCTCGGTTCCTTTTCGATGGGGTGAAGACCGCGCTCCTGCGCGATGCGGGTGTCATTCGTGGCTCCGGGCCGGACTCGCCTGTCGCACAGGACGGACATCGGATGCTGTGCGCGGGCCGTGCGGAACGTTGAATGGCCGGAAGGGCTGTGGTGAACTGATGCCGCCGCCGGGCCGTCGACGTCTTCGATGCTACTGCAAGCGGCCGGCGGCAACAACGTGAGTCCGTGGCCCCGGCAGGGACCCGCACCGATCGAGGAGGGTTCCGCATGAACCCGATTGCCACGGAAACACACGGAAGCACACAGAAGGCACGAAAATGAGGCCGGGTCGCGAAGCCCCGCCTCGGCATCTGGGGGGTGAGGAGGGCTGCTGCGCGATGCGTATGATCTTTGCTATGTTTTGCCGTGTGTTTCCGTGGCCGGAATAGGTTTTTCAGCATGAACCCGATCCGCCTCATTCTGCCGTCGTTCGCCCTGGTTCTGGTTCTGGCTCTCGCCATCGTCGCCGGCCCGGCCGCGGCCGGTACGGCCGGCTGGACGGACGCCGCCACGGTCACGCTGCTGGAGGCGGGCGAGCACGACCGCTTCGTGGTGCGGCTGGGCGTGGACAAGAACGCCAGCGGCTGCCGCGATCCCGACCGCTTCTACGCCGATTATGGTCGCAACGGCAGCGAACTCATGTATCACACGCTGCTGCAGGCGGCGCTCGCGCAGCAGCGTGTCCAGCTGTACGTGACCGGCGTCTGCGACCTCAGGGGCTACTCCGGCATCTCCGCCGTCCGCCTCGTTCCCTAGCCCCCTTCATAACCCGCCTGGGCCGGGCAGGAATTATTGCGGCAATTAGTTTTGTGCAATAATACTCCGCGAATCGGCTCCGACCGGCCGCGCCTGCAGCGCCCCGGTCCGCATTCAACATGCTGAAAACAAATAATCTATTCTGCCATCAGGCACAGGGCAGGGGACGTGCGCGTGGTTGTTCGACGTGACGGCCTCGGCCTGGCCGCCCTGCTGTTGACCTTCGGTCTCGCCCCTGCCGGCGGGACCTCTCCCCCTGCGAGCCCGGAACTGAGCGCGGACACCACGGTGGCCACGGCCGGCTATTTCGACCTGTCCTGGCGCCCCGCCGGCGAAGCGGGCGGCGCCCCGGCGCGCTTCGAACTCCAGGAGGCCCCTGATCCGACGTTCGCTGCGCCGCGCACGTTGTACGCGGGGCCGGACCGGGCCACCGCGCTGAGTGGCCGGCCGGATGGCACCTATTACTACCGCGTGCGGGCCGACGGCGGACCGTGGAGTCCGGCCGTCGCGGTCGAGGTGGCGCACCACTCGCTGGCCCGCGCCGGGCTGTTCTTCGCCCTGGGCGCGGCGGTGTTCGTCGCCACCGTGATGCTGATCCTGCGCGGCGACGCGCGCGAGCGTCGGCGGGGGCGCCGCTCATGAAGCCCGCGCTGCGGGTGGACTTCCCGCGCCTGCAGGCGGACGTCGAGGCCCTGGCCGCCATCGGCCGGCGCGAGGACCACGGCCTGTACCGCATGGCCTTCAGCGACGGCGACATGCAGGCACGCGACTGGCTGGCCGGGCGCATCCGCGCGGCGGGGCTGGAACTGCACATCGACGGCGCCGCCAACATCCACGCGCGCCTCGGCTGGGACGGTACGCGTGCCAGCGTCATGACCGGCTCGCACCTCGACACCGTGCCGGGCGCGGGCCATCTCGACGGCGCGCTCGGCGTGCTGGTCGCGCTGGAATGCCTGCGCTCGCTGAAGGGGGCGGGCCTGCCGCTCAATCATCCGCTCGAGGCCGTCGCGTTCACCGACGAGGAGGGGCGCTTCGGCGGCATGTTCGGGTCGCAGGCGGTGTGCGGCCGGCTCACGCCCGAGCGCATCCACACGGCGCGCGATCTCGACGGTGTCGGTATCGTCGAGGCCATGGCCGCCCGTGGTCTGAACGCCATGGACGCGCTGCGCGCCCAGCGCCGCCCCGAATCCCTCCACGCCTTCCTGGAACTGCACATCGAACAGGGCCCGGTGCTCGACCGCGCCGGCGTGAAGATCGGCGTGGTCGAAGGGATCGTCGGGCTGTTCAAGTGGAACGTGCGCCTGATCGGCGCTGCCAACCACGCCGGCACCACGCCCATGGACCTGCGCCGCGACGCCTTCCAGGGGCTGGCGGAGTTCGCCGGCGAGATCCCCCGCATCCTCGCGGAGGACGGCGGCACCCGCAGCGTCGCCACCATCGGTCGCGTGGAGCTGGTGCCAGGCGCGGCCAACGTGGTGCCGGGGCGCGCGGAGTTCTCGCTGGAGGCGCGCGACACCGACCCGGTCGTGCTGGAGCGGCTGGCGCTGGCGTTCCGCCGCGCGCTGTCGGCCATCGCGCGCCGCCGCGATCTGATGTTCGAGTTCGACGTGCTGAGCACCCTCGAGCCGGTCAAGTGCGATCCCCTGGTGATGCACGCGATCGCGGCAGCGGCGCAACAGCTGGATGCCAGCCACATGATTCTGCCCAGCGGCGCGGCGCACGACACCCAGATGCTCGCCGGCCTGACGCGCGCCGGCATGATCTTCGTGCCCAGCCGCGAGGGGCGCAGCCACTCGCCCGCGGAATGGACCGCCTGGGAAGACATCGAGACCGGCGCCAACGTCGCGCTCAACGCGCTCTACGCATTGGCCCGCTGAACAAGGAATGCCATGAGCCGCAAAGACACCTTCGATCCGGACCAGGATTTCACGGACGTCGATCCGCTCAGGGATTGTTATCGCGAGTCCATCGTCGAGGCGCCCGAGGTCGCGTCCTCGCTCAAGGAGCACCACACCGCGTTGTTGTGCATCGACCTTCAGTACCTGGATGCGGCGCGCGGCATCGGCGTGTTCGCCGACGCGGAGAAATCCGGCGTGCCGCCGGAAGCCGCCGAGTACTACTTCGAGCGGCTGGAGACGACCGTACTGCCCAATGTGCGCCGCCTGCAGGACGCGTTCCGCGCCAAGGGCCTGGAGGTCATCCATACGCGCATCCAGTCGCTGACGCAGGACGGCCGCGACCGCGGGCCCGGCCACAAGCGCCTGGGACTGCACGCGGCGCCGGGCAGCCGCGAGGCGGAGTTCCTGCCGGCGGTCGCGCCGCAGGGCGACGAGATCGTCATCGACAAGACGGCCAGCGGGGTGTTCAACGCCACCAATCTCGAGTACGTGCTGCGCAACCTGGAGATCACCGGTCTGTTCGTGGTCGGCGTCTACACCAACGAGTGCGTGTCCACGGCCATCCGCGACGCCTGCGACCTGGGCTTCCACGTGACGCTGATCGAGGACGCCTGCGCGACCGTGACGCCCGAGCTGCAGCAGGCGACCCTCACCACCATGAAGGACCGCTACGCGCGCGTGCTCACCACCGACGAGGCCGTGCGCGAGCTCACGCGGGTGGTGGCGGTGACATGAACAGCGTGCGCAGCGCCATCCTGGATCCGACCGTGGGCTGGATCATCCTGGCCGCGGTCAGCGCGCTGTGGGTGGCGCTCGGCTGGTATCTGGGGCGGCGCGCGCGCGAGCTCGAGGACTACATGCTCGCCGGCCGGCGCGTCGGCCTGGCGCTGGGCACGGCGACGGCCATGGCCACCTGGGTGACCAGCAACACCACCATGGCCGCACCGCAGCTCGCCTATCAGATGGGCATCTGGGGCATGCTGGGCTACTCGCTGGGTTCGGTCGGGCTGCTGCTGTTCGCGCCGCTCGCCCGCCGCATCCGCGCCCTGATGCCGGGCGGCTTCACCAGCGGCGACTTCGTGCGCCTGCGCTATGGCCGGACGGCCTGGCGCATCTTCCTGGCGATCTCGCTGTTCTACGGCCTGGGCTGGCTGATCAGCCTGGGCATGGCCGGCGGCATCCTCATTCACGCGCTGACCGGCATCGACTACCGCATCGGCATGACGGTGATCCTGGCGGTGTGCGTGCTCTACACCCTGCTCGGCGGACTGCGTGCGGTCATCGGCACGGATTTCGTCCAGACGCTGGTGATCCTGATCGGCATCGCGGTGCTGGCCTGGCTGGCGATAGCCCGGGTCGGGTTCGATGCCATGCACGCAGGCGTGCTGGCGGAGCGGCCGCAGCTGCTGAATCTGCTGATGCCGGCGGCCATCATGTTCCTGTTCAACAATCTGCTGTTCGGTATCGGCGAGATCTTCCATTCCAACGTCTGGTGGAGCCGCGCCTTCGCCTTCGGCGAGGGGGTGGGCTTCAAGGCCTACGTGATCGCGGGCATCTTCTGGATGCCGATTCCGGTGGTCGCCGGCTTCATCGCGCTCGCCGCGCCGGCACTGGCGCTGAACGTGCCCGCGCCGGACATGGTCGGGCCGCTGGTGGCCGCGGAGCTGCTCGGCGTGGGCGGCGCGGTGCTGGTGTTCGTCGTGGTGTTCTCGGCGCTGGCCTCGAGCCTCGACTCGCTGCTGGCGGCGACCGGCGATCTGGTGCTGCAGGACATCTACCGCGGCCATCTGCGCCCGCAGGCGGGCCCCCAGGAACTGCGCCGCGCCGCGCGCTGGGTGATCCTCGGGCTGGGCGTCGTCGCCTGGCTGCTGTGCCTGCCGCGCCTGACCAGCCTGGCGGCGCTGCTGCATTTCACCGGGGCGTTCGTCGCCAGCACCATCTGGCCGATCGCCGCCGGGCTGTACTGGCGGCACACCAATCCCGCGGGCGCCGCAGCCGCGATGGTCGCGGGCACGGCCTGCGGGCTGGCCGCGTATTTCCTGATCGGCTTCTATGTCGCGGCGCTGGTGTCGGCGGCGGTGTCCATGGGCGTGGTGCTGCTGTCCACCTGGCTGGCGCCGCGCGCGTTCGACTGGGCACGCCTCGACGAGGCGAAGGAGGCCGCATGACGGTCTCGGCGGATTTTCTGGCGGTGCTGGTCGGCATCGCGCTGGCGGTCACGCTGCTGGCGCCTGCGGTGCTGGTGATCCTGTGGTGGCGCGACTGGCGCAAGGGGAGATTATGGTGAACGAACTGCATCCCGCACTGAAGGAGCCGGTCCAGCCGCGGCACTGGACCGCCGGCATCGAACGGCCGCAGGCGCTGCTGGAGCGCATCGTGGAGGATCCCCGGCCGCTGGTCGATCTCGCCAACCGGCCGATCGTGTCGGCGCGCCAGTTCGACCGCGCCAGGCTGGCGCAGCTGTGCCGCATGGCCGCCTGGTACGAGACCACGCCGTCCATCCATCAGCCGCCGCTGGCCGGCAAGCTGCTCATCAGCGCCTTCTACGAGCCGAGCACGCGCACGCGCCTGTCCTTCGAGAGCGCCTGGCACCGGCTCGGCGGCGATATCATGTCCATCACCGATCCCGCCACCACCGGCATCGCGAAAGGCGAATCGCTCGCCGACGTCGCGGAGATGTTCAACAACTACGGCGATCTGGTGGTGCTGCGCGACACCAGCGAGACCGCCGTGTACGAGATGCTCGAGGCGTTGCGCATCCCCATCATCAATGCCGGCAACGGCATCGACGAACACCCCACCCAGGCGCTCGCCGATCTGTACGCGATCTTCAAATGGCGGCCCGGACTGATGGACGCCACGGTGCCCGCGGCGCTGCGCGCGCGCGTCGGCATCATCGGCATGCCCTCGCGCATGCGCACGGTGCGCAGCCTGCTGTTGATGCTGTCGCTGTACGCGCCCGGTATCGAGGAAGTAGTCATCATCTGCGACGAGGCATCGCCCTTCGACCCCGGCCAGCGCGAGGAGCTGGAACAGGCGGGCCTGCAGCTGCGCGTCGCGCACCGGCTGAACGCCGAGCTGCCGCGGCTGGATATCATCTACATCAACTCCATCGCCTGGGTTGGCGACGGCTTCGAGCGCATCGGCGAGGATCTGCGCCTGTCGGCGCAGTCGCCGCTCAAGGATGGCGCCATCGTCCTCCACCCGCTGGCGCGCGGCGAGGAGCTGTCCACCGACCTCGACGCCACCGAACACAACTGGTACTTCGCCCAGGCGCG
>CAYWKV010000106.1:0-10445 GCA_964458835.1 uncultured Gammaproteobacteria bacterium
CCGGCTGGCGCCACGGCTGAGCGTCAATCCGCGGCGCTGCCGTATCGTGTTCGAGGTGCATTTCCATAGTGCGCCTGCAGGTTCTCGTGCGCCTGCCGGCGCCGCGTGCGGAAACTGCGAACCGCAGTGCAGCGCCCGGCGCGTGAGCGCCTACACTTCAATTCAGCCGGAGTGCGCCGCGGGTCTCCCGCGCGGTCCCGGCGCCGGTTCCCGCCATCGCCAGGAAGGTGCGACATGGATCTGTCTGAGACATCCGCGGGCACGCAGGTGTCCGATCGGAACGGATCGCTCATCGACGAGTTCCGACGCGTGCGCGCGCAATCGGAGGCGCTGTGCGCGCCGCTCGAGATCGAGGACTACGGTGTCCAGACCATGCCGGACGTCAGCCCGCCGAAATGGCACCTGGCGCATGTGTCCTGGTTCTTCGAGACCTTCGTGCTCAAGCCGTTCGCGCGCGACTATGCCGAATTCCATCCGCAGTTCGCGCAGCTGTTCAATTCCTATTACGAGACCGTCGGCAGCTTCCATCCGCGCCCGGAACGCGGCCTGCTGGCGCGGCCGACCGTCGCCGAGGTATTCGCCTACCGCCGGCACGTCGACGAGGCGGTGATGCGGCTGCTGGCCGATCCGCCCGCGCCGCGCGCCGAGGAGATCCGCCGGCGCGTGCGGCTGGGGCTGAATCATGAGCAGCAGCATCAGGAACTGCGGGTCACCGACATCAAGCATATCTTCGCCTACAACCCGCTGCGGCCCGCCTATCCCGCCGGCCGCGCGCCGCGGCGCGCCGCGCCGCAGCCGGAGTGGATCGGTTTTCCGTCCGGGCTTTACGAGATCGGCCATCCGGGCGACGGCTTCGGTTTCGACAACGAGTTTCCGCGGCACCGTGTCTTCGTGCAGGCCTTCCTGCTCGCCTCCCGTCCCGTGAGCAACGCCGAGTATCGGGCCTTCGTGGAGGCCGGCGGCTACCGGCGTGCCGAACTCTGGCTGTCCGCGGGCTGGCAGCAGGTGCGCGCGGCGGGCTGGGACCGGCCCCTCTACTGGGAGCGCGCGGCTGCGGGCTGGGAACACATAACGCTCGCGGGTCGGATGCCGCCCGATCCGGATGCGCCGGTCTGCCATCTGAGCTACTTCGAGGCGGACGCCTACGCGCGCTGGTGCGGCAAGCGGCTGCCCACCGAAATGGAATGGGAGGTGGCGGCGGCGCGGCTGCCGGTGCAGGGCAACTTCGCCGCGAGCGGCTGGCTGCAGCCGGCCGCCGCCGCGCAGACCGGGCTGGCGCAGATGTACGGCGACGTCTGGGAATGGACGTCGTCGGCCTATGCGGCCTATCCTGGCTACCGGCCGCCCGACGGCGCGCTGGGCGAATACAACGGCAAGTTCATGTGCGGCCAGTTCGTGCTGCGCGGCGGTTCGTGCGCGACGCCGGACGGCCACGTGCGCGCCAGCTATCGCAATTTCTTCCATCCCCAAGACCGCTGGCAGTTCAGCGGCCTGCGCCTCGCGGACGATTTCTGAATGCAGCGCGATGCGGCCTTCTCGTTTCATGACCGGCAGCCGCGGCCTGCGGACTTCCGGCAGGAGGTGCTCGACGGGCTGTCGCGGCGGCCGCCCTCGGTGCCGCCCAAGTTCTTCTACGACGAAACCGGCTCGCGCCTGTTCGACCGCATCTGTGCCTCGCCCGAGTACTATCCGACACGCACCGAGATCGGCATCCTGCGCGACAACGCCGCTGCCATCGCCGCGTGCGTCGGCCGCGACTGCCTGCTGATCGAGCCCGGCAGCGGCAACAGCGCCAAGGTGCGCGAGCTGCTGGAGCCGCTGGCGCCGCGGCTGTACATGCCCGTCGACATATCCCGGCAGTACCTGCGCGAGTCCGCGGCACGGCTGGCGCGGGAATACCCCTGGCTGGAGGTACGCGCCGCCTGCGCGGACTTCACCGACGGACGGCCGCTGCCGGCGCTGCCCGTAGACGGCCGCCGCGTGGCCTTCTTCCCGGGATCGAGCGTGGGCAACTTCGAACCGGACGACGCCCGTGATTTCCTGGTCTTCATGGCCGCGACGGTGGGCGCGGGCGGCGGGCTCCTGATCGGCGTCGACCTGAAGAAGGACATCGCCGTGCTGGAGGCCGCCTACAACGATGCCGGCGGCGCGACGGCCGCGTTCAATCTCAATCTGCTCGTCCGCATCGACCGCGAGCTGGACGCC
Source organism: uncultured Gammaproteobacteria bacterium (assembly GCA_964458835.1). Lineage (GTDB taxonomy): Bacteria > Pseudomonadota > Gammaproteobacteria > Thiohalobacterales > Thiohalobacteraceae > JAHJQQ01. The sequence goes on from CAYWKV010000106.1 coordinate 2,206, forward strand.
GACTTCGATCCCGGCGGCTTCGCGCACCGCGCGTTCTACGACGCCGGCCGCGGCCGCATCGAGATGCATCTGGTCAGCCGCCGCGCACAGCGCGTGCGCGTCGGCGGGCGCCGCTTCGACTTCGGCAAAGGGGACTCCATCCACACCGAGAACTCGTACAAGTACAGCGTGGAGGAGTTCGCCGCGCTGGCCGCGTCGGCCGGCTTCCGCCTCGAGGATGTCTGGACCGACGCGCGCTCGCTGTTCAGCGTGCAGTGCTACTCGGTGGAGGGGACGGCGGTTGAGTCCCGGTCGTCTGAGCCGTGCCCCTCGGCCTCTCCGTAACGGTACGCCGCCTCCGCCAGGTCCGGCATTGACCATGTCCGTGCTTTCCGTGGCCGCTCCCAACCCCGTAGCCCGGATGGAGCGCAGCGTAATCCGGGGAGGTCGCTGCGCTTGCCCTGCGGGGTGCCTTCCGGGCGTTCAACACGCTCCGCGCGTTTATCGCAGAAAGAGTGGTTCACCACGAAGGACTCGAAGGACACAAAGGAGAGCCAAGAGTTAGTTTGTGTCGGCGCGTCACCCGGGTGTGAAGCGCTGCGCAAGCCGAAGTGCCTGTCTTTACCGTGGTGTCCCTCGTACCTTTGGTGGTGAACATGAGTTTTTAAGATTTATCCGGCCTGGCGGTCCGCATCCGGGCTACCGGTAAGCTCGCGGCATCGCGGAACCCAGCGGTGCACGGCGGCCGGTTCTGCTGCATCATGGCCGAAACCGCGAACGAGGACATCGCCATGATGCGCGCCATCAGCAGGAACATCCTTACCGGACTGATCACGATTCTGCCCGTGGTGCTGACGATCTACCTGTGCTACTGGCTGGTGGTGTCCGCCGAGACGGCGCTGGGCGGGATGCTCGAGGCGGTGCTCCCCAGCGGCGCCTACTGGCCCGGCATGGGCGTGGGCATCGGCTTGCTCGCGGCCTTCGTCGTGGGCCTGCTGATGCGCGCCCTGGCGGTGCGCCGGCTGTTCGCGCTGGGCGAGCGCATCTTCACGCGCCTGCCGCTGATCAAGTCCGTGTATTCCGCGATCCGCGATCTGCTGGACTACTTCTCGCCCGAGCGGAAGAGGGATTTCGGCCAGGTCGTGGCGGTGACCTTCGGTGAGCTGCAACTGATCGGCTTCGTCACCCAGGCCGATGCGGCGCGCCTGCCGGCGGAATTCCGCGACCAGGACGCCGTGCTGGTGTACCTGCCCATGAGCTACATGATCGGCGGCTATGCCGTGCTCCTGCCGCGCAGCGCGGTGCGCCCGCTGGACATGGGCATGGAGGAGGCCATGCGCTTCGTGCTCACCGCCGGCGTGACGGGCGAGCCCAGGCGCGCGCCATCGCCCTGAACGGCCTCCGCGCGGTCACCGCGCGCGGGGGATGCGCAGTTCCGCCACCAGCGGCAGGTGATCGGAGGCGACGCGCGCGAGTTCCGAATCGGGCACCTCGATGCCTGTCACCTCGATGTCCGTGCTGACGAAGATGTGGTCGATGCGCACCGTCGGGAAGCGCCCGGAGAAGGTGCTGCGCGGGCGGTGTTGCCGCGCCGCGGTCTGGACGTCGTTCAGGCGCGTGGCGAGCTGCCGGCACACCGGCGACGACGGCAGCGCGTTGAAATCCCCGCACAGGATCACGGGCGCGCGGCAGCGTTCGTTGCCCAGCCAGTCCCCGCCGAGCAGGGCTTCGGCCTGCGCCATGCGCTCGCGGGCGATCAGTCCCAGGTGCGTGTTGATGATCTGGACCTCGCGGCCGTGCAGATCGACGCTCATCCACAGCGCCCCGCGCGGCTCCAGCCGCGGTTTGTCGGCCAGCCCCGGCAGCGGCGCGGCCTTGACCAGACAGCGCGGCAGGTGCGTCAGGACAGCATCGCCGTAGCGTTCCTCCTCCAGGTGCACGGCCGGATGGAAATGGAAGTCCATCTCCAGGCTGCGGGCGATGAGTTGTGCCTGATCCAGGCTCTGGGTGCGGCTGCGGCCGACGTCGAGTTCCTGCAGCGCCACCACGTCCGGCCGGGCGCGGGCGATGACGCGGGCGATGCGTTCGGGATCGAGCTTGCCGTCCATGCCGATGCAGCTGTGCACGTTGTAGGTCATGACGCGCAGGGTTTCCGCACGGGCTGCGGGGCGGCGTCGGAGCGTTCCGGCTGGCTGACCGGCCGGTCGGCCGAGGTGGCGCAGCGCGGCAGCGCGCAGATCGAGCGCGCGCAGATAGGGGTGGCCGCGCGCGGCCAGTGGGGCGTCGTCGGGGAGCAGTGCGAAGCCGTTGGTCTCCTCCGGCGAGGCGCCCGCATGGGCGCCGTTCTCGGTGGCGAAGGTCAGCGGGACCACGCCCGCGCGCCAGCCGAGCAGGACGAAATCGCCGGCATCCGGATGTTCGCACAGGCGCAGCAGGTCCGGGCCGAGCGCGTCGCGGAACGGATGGTCCGGACCGAACAGCGTGGCTGCATCCTCCGGCACGCCGAAGTCGCCGGCGTCGGTGTGCGCCCGCAGCCGTCCCGTGGCATCGCGCGCGACGACCACCGGCACCCGGTGCGTCAGCGCCAGCTCCCGCGCGATGGCCTCGCGCGCGCCGGCCTCCAGTTCCACGGGGGAATACACATGACCGACCGGTCCCAGCGCCGCCACGCTGGGCCGCGCTTCGTCGGCCTCGAGGCCGTTGATGCCGAGCACCGCGAACAGGCGCTGCACCTTGCGGCCGCCGAGGAAGCGCACGCGCTGCGTCTGGATGCCGGCCGCACCGCCGGTGCCGATGGCCGGCGCCTGCGCGCCCGCCGCCGTGAAGGCCGCCGCCACCGCCGCCTCGAGCGGACGGCCCTGCAGGTCCTCATAGGCGCGCGTCAGCGCCTGGCCGTGATCCGAATACACCCAGAGCTCGTAATGGCGCCAGGGCGAGCGGTTGGCGGCGCGCCACAGCCGCGCGACGGCGTCGTCGATGCCTTTCAGGGTCCAGTGCGCGAACAGCGAGTGCGGCCCGCGGCGGTGGGACTGTTCGTCGTAGCCGAGGAAGTTGATGTGCACGACGGGCAGGCCGCGGGCGACGTCGATCTTGCCGCCGATCACGCAGAGCTCGCGCAGCAGGATGGCGATGGCCACGCGCGTCGGAATGAATTTCAGCTCGCGCAGGAAGTCGTGGCCGCGGTGGATGCCACGCACGAGGTCGACCAGCGCCAGGCCGAATTCCAGGATCATCAGCACGCCGACGCGCAGGAAGCTGTAGAGATTCACGAGCAGGAACGCCGCCACCACCAGCGGATTGGCGGCGCGCAGCGTCGGACCCCAGCCCATGGACGCGGGACAGAAGTGCGATTCCGCCGCGCCGCCGGTGAAGTTGTCCGCATAGGCGCTGCCGCCCGCGAGCAGCGGCTCGCCGCCAGCGGCCGCCTGCCGCGCCTCGACGCGCGCCGCCGCCTCGGGCTCGAACATGCGGACCACGCGCCCGGTGCCGCGGTCCATGAAGGAAAAGGCCGGCACCGCGCATTCGACGCCGTAGAACAGCTCGGCCTGGACGGCCGGCGTCGTCGCGGGCAGGCCGGCATAGAAGGCGTGGGTGCGGTAGTGCTCGCGCGCGACCAGCCGGCGCAGGAACGGCAGTTCGCCGCGTGCCAGCGCGCGCTCGAATTCCGGCTGCGACAGCCCGTCGATCTGGATCATGACCAGGCCCGGCCGCGTCGGCGCGCCTTCGGATACCGGCAGGCGCAGCAGGCGTGCCAGCCAGACGCTGCGGCTGAGACTGCGGCGCAGGCGCCGGAGAAAGACCTCGATCCGGCCGATCATGGGCCGGTCCGCCGCGGGTGCACGGGCCGGACGGGCGGCTGCCGCATCAGTCCTCCCTGCCCGAGAACAGGCCGGTGCCCAGCGCCGCGTCGCCCGCGCCGGCCACGCTCTTCAGGATGTCCCACTCCGTCCGGAGCGCGGTGATGACGTCCTCCCAGCCCTGTTCGTCCTCGCGGGTGTCGGCGGCCGCCCGCGGCCGGAGCGACGCGTAGCAGGCGAGCGCCTTGTCCGCGCAGCGCGGCATGGAGAAGGCCGCGGCGGTGGCGAGCGCGGCCTGCGTCATGGCGTGCCGCGCCTCCGGTTCGAGTGCGGCGATCCGGCCCAGCGCCGCGCCGAATGCCGCCGGCGTCGCCCCGTGCAGCAGGCACCCGTTCACGCCGTCCTCCACCACCTCGCGCGCACCGGGCGCGTCCAGCGCCACCACCGGCAGGCCGGCGGCCATGGCCTCGGTCAGCACCATGCCCTGGGTCTCGCTCAGCGAGGCGAAGGCGAACACGTCCATCGCGTGCAGTGCATCCGCGAGTTGCTGCGCCTGCAGGATGCCGAGGACGTGCAGGCGCGCGGCGAGGCCGGCGCGGGCGAAGATGTCCCGCATGAGCTTCTCCGACGGACCGGTGCCGATCACCAGGAAGTGCGCGCGTGCGTCGCCGGCGACGAACTCCGCGACCGCGCGCGCCAGGAACTCCAGGTTCTTCTCCGGCGCCAGCCGTCCGAGGTGGCCGGCCACGAAGGCGTCGCCGGGAATGCCGAGCTGCCGGCGCACGGCGGCCCCGTCGCCCGTCGCGAAGCTCTCCGGCCGCACGCCGGTCGGCACCACCTCGATGGGCGCCACCACACCGCGCCGGATCAGCAGCTCCCGGATGCTCTCGCTGGGCGCGAAGACCTGATCGGAGAGATTGGCGTAGCGGGTGGCGAGCTCGATGGCGAAGCGCTTCATCGCCGGCGAGTCGCCGGGTACGTAATGCGTGTACTGCTCGTAGCGCGTGTGATGGGTGAACACCAGCGGCAGCTCGCGCCGGCGCGCGACGCGTACCGCGGTCATGCCGAGCAGGAAGGGATGCTGGGAATGGACGATCTCGGGGCCGAAGGCGTCGATGGCATCGCTGAACTGCGGTCCCAGCGGCAGCGCCACGGAGAAATCGCTGGCGTTGAATTTCTGGATCGCCAGCACGCGGATCACGTCCGTTTCGTGTCGGGGCATGTCGGGAAACTCCGGCGCCACGATCAGCACGCGATGGCCACGCCGGCGGTATTCCTCGGCGAAGGCCGCCACCGAGCGGGCGACGCCGCCCACGTGCGGGGCGTAGGTGTTGGTGAGGAGGAGAATGTGCATGCGTCAGTCACCCCTGGCGACGAGCGTCGTCGCAGCCATGCCGGCGGCGGCCCGCACCGGCGCGCAGCCGGGCAGGCGGATCTCGACGGGCGGCGCGGCGCGGTGCCACTCGCCGTGCCAGCTCACGCGCGGCGTGCCCGGACTGTCCGGCGGCTCCGGCACGATCTCGACGGTCACCGCGCCGAACGCCGTCGGCGCGGGGCCGAAGCTGATCGGCGCGGCCTGCGCCAGCCAGCGCGGCGGAATGCCCGCGCCCAGGATCAGGCCGTCGCGCTCCTCGCGCACGAAGCAGTTGCGCAGCATCAGCACCCATTCGGCCGCGGCCCACACATGATGGCCGTCGCCCATGCAGCCACCGCCGGTGCGCGGGTGGATGGCCTCCGGCCACTGGCCCGTCGGCGAGGCCAGCGCGGCGACGGCATCCATCAATTCCAGGTGGCGCGGGTCGCCGGCGCGCAGCAGGACCTGTGCGACGTGCAGGGTGAGGTAGGCGTTGAGTCCGGAATGGATCATGTCCTGGTAGAAGGCGCCGTTGACGAAGCAGCGGCCGAGCAGGAACGCCACGCAGTCGAGCAGCCGCGGATCGTCCGGCGCGCACAGTTGCGTCGGATAGCCCAGCGCCAGCGAGCCGATGGCGCCGGCGTCGAGGCGGCGGTAGGGTGAGGCCGGCATGGCCGGACGGCCGAGGCGCCGTGCGCAGGTCGCCAGGCTGCGGTCCACCGCCACGGCGAAGTCCACGGCGCCGCGCGCGAAATCCTGGCTGTGGCGCGGGTCCGGATCGGCGAGCATCGCGGCCGCCGCGCGCAGGCCGGCGATGCCCCAGAAATCGTCCCAGTAGTAGTAGTCGTTGGGGCCGAGATGCTCGGCGCTGAAGCCGGCCGGCAACAGCCCGGCGTGCGGTGCATCCAGATCGTCGGCCAGCCGCTTGCGCAGGATCCAGCGCGCCCCGCGCCGGATGGGGCCGTGCCACTCGGGCGGCACCGGCCTGCCGGTGAGGGCGAAGAAGCGCTGCAGGATCCACAGCACCGCGCCGTTGGAGTCCCATTCGCCCTCCTGGGAGCGGAAATAGCCGAGCGCCGTCTGCCGCTCCGGGAAGCGCGCCAGCGCACGCTCGGCACGCGCCGTCAGGCCGGCGCACAGCAGGGCGTGGATGATGAAGGCCGCGTCGCGGAACCAGAAGCGCTTGTAGGTGTAGGGTCCCGGGTAGACGTCGTCGGGCGAATGCAGGATCAGCGAGGTGATGGCGGCGTCGTAGAGGAACTGATACCGGGGCTCGGGGCAGCTCAGCCGGCAGCGTCCGCGCTGCACGTCGTTCCAGGCGTCGGGGACGAGCGCGCTCCGCGCCGTGTGGCCGTCGGCCTCGAGTGGGATGCGCACGTCGATCGCCATCGGTTCGCCGGCCGCGACCGGAAACAGTGCCGCCGCCGTGACCATGCCGACGTCGCAGCGGCCTGCGGTCTGGTCGTCGAGGTCCGCCAGATGGATGTACACGTCGCCGTGGCGGTAATCCGAGACGTGGTGCCGCGGCGCCGGTGTGCCGAACTCCACCCGCCGCGTGTCGTCGACCGTCCAGGCCGCGCGGTCCGGCGCCAGGCGCACCGCGTGGATGAAGCTGATGCCCTCGGGATTCTGCGGGCGCAGTGCCAGCACCAATGTGGCCTGCGCGTCGGCGCGCACCCGCAGGCGCAGCCGGCACACGGGGACGCCGGATTCCAGCGCCACCCAGGCCTCGCTGGTCAGCGCCAGGCCGTCCGCCACGGTGTCGGTGACGATGCGCGCGCCGGCGTCCAGCACCTGCCGCTGCCGGCACTCGGCCGTGCGCGAGGGCAGCAGGCAGCGCCCGTCGTCGGCCAGCAGCCAGCCGTCCAGCGACCAGCCGTCGAAGAAGGGCGTGAGCAGGCCGCGCGGATCGACGATCGGCAGCTCCGCGCAGTCCGGATAGCCGATCGCCGTCCAGTTGCGGTGGCTGAGATTGATGTGGGTGATGGAGAAGGCGCGCGGGATGAACGACGCGTCGTGCGGATCGAACTGGCGCTCGATCCAGTACGGCCAGACCCAGTCGAGGTTGTGCTGCACGACGCGGCTGTTGATCAGGCCGCGGGCATGGAACACCACGCCGGCGCGCAGCAGCTCGATGGGTTCGCCCACCTCGGACGGCTGGGCGAAGCTGTGCAGCCGCGCCAGCAGCGCGATGGGATCGAGGAAGCCCTGCCGGCGCGCGAGATGGCGGATGACGAAACGCCAGGGCAGCCAGTTCATCCAGTTCATTGCGCATCCTCTTCGAGCGCACCCCGCTCGACGTAGCGGTCCAGCGCGCGGCGCGCGAGCCGGTTGAGGTAGAGCACGGCGACGACGGTGGCGACGAAGCCGGCGCCGTAGATGGCCCATTCCAGCGGCGTGCGGCCGACGCTGCGCTCGCCCAGGGTGCCGATGTCGGCGGCGATCGAGCCGAGGTAGACGTTGTGGACCGAGAACGGGATGAAGCCGAGCAGCGAACCGCCGACATAGCCGCGCAGCGAGAAGGGCGTCAGGCCGAAGAAGTAGTTGGAGATCTTGCTGGGGAAGAACGGAATCAGCCGCGTCAGCAGCACGATCTTCCAGCCGTGCGGCGTCAGCTCCTCGCTCACCAGCCGCAGCCTGGCGCGCGCCATGACGAAGCGCCGGGCGCGCCGCCCGAACAGATGGCGCGCGATCAGGAACGCCAGCGTGGCGCCGAGCGTGGTGCCGGTTACTACGTAGATCGAACCCTCGACCACGCCGAACACGAAGCCCGCCCCGGTGGTGAACAGCACGCCCGGCAGCACCAGCACCACGACCGCGGCCATGATCAGCACGAACAGCAGCGAGGCCCAGGCGCCCTGCGCATCGAACCAGGCCAGCAAGCGCAGGATCTGTTCGTGGGCGCCGACATACACCAGCACCGCGAGGATCGCGGCGACGAACAGGATGCTGGCCGCGATGCCCCACAGCGGGGAGCGGAAGCGGCGCGCGGCGGACGGTTTCGCGGTCGGCGTCATCGGGGCGTGTCCGTCCGTGTCATGCGTGGATCCGTCGATGGCCACGGAAGCACACGGAACCACACGGAAGGCGGGTATGCGGGGTGTTTTTCA
>CAYWKV010000107.1:0-10314 GCA_964458835.1 uncultured Gammaproteobacteria bacterium
CCATGATCCGAACCGACAGCATCGAGACCCTGCGCAGTACGCTGGCGCTGTGGCGTGCCGAAGGGGCGCGCATCGCCTTCGTGCCGACCATGGGCAATCTGCACGCGGGGCATCTGCGACTGGTCGAGGTCGCGCGTGCGCAGGCGGATCGCACGGTGGCGAGCGTCTTCGTCAATCCGCTGCAGTTCGGTCCGGACGAGGACTTCGCGCGCTATCCGCGTACGCCGGAGGCCGACTGCGCGGCGCTCGACGGCGCGGGCGCCGATCTGACGTTCCTGCCCGGCGTCGAGACCATGTATCCACGGCCGCTGGCGACGCTGACGCGGGTGTCGGTGCCGGTGCTGGGCGACATGCTGGAGGGCGCGCACCGGCCGGGGCATTTCGACGGCGTGACCACGGTGGTGGCGCGGCTGTTCAATCTGGTGCAGCCGGACGTGGCGGTGTTCGGCGAGAAGGACTATCAGCAGCTCGCCGTCATCCGGCGCATGGTCACGGATCTGGGCTGGCCCATCGCGGTGGTCGGCGTGCCGACGGTGCGCGAGCCGGACGGTCTGGCGATGAGTTCCCGTAACGGCTATCTCAGCGCCGAGCAGCGCGCGCATGCGCCGCTGCTGGCGCAGACGCTGAACGAGGTGGCGGAACAGCTGCGCAGCGGCGAGCAGGATTACCCTGCGCTGGAGCAGGCGGCGGCGCAGGTGCTGAACGGCGGGGGTTTCCGTACCGACTATGTCAGTATCCGCCGTCCCGATCTGCAGCCGGCGGAAGTGGGCGACGCGCGCCTGGTGATTCTCGCCGCGGCCCGTCTGGGCACGACGCGCCTGATCGATAACCTGCCGGTTTCTCTGGACTAAGGCACCGTCGTGGCGGCAGCGGCCGGCACGGATTGCACCCCCTGCGCCGATCGGGGATAATTTCGTTCCCGCAACCGCAGTCTCCTCCATTCGCCATGCAATTGACCCTGCTCAAAGCCAAGCTTCACCACGCCTGCGTGACCCACTCCGAGCTGGAGTACGAGGGGTCCTGCGCGATCGATGGTCTGTTGCTGGACACGGCCGGGATCCGCGAATACGAGCAGATCCACATCTACAACAAGACCAACGGCGAGCGCTTCACGACCTATGCCATCCGTGCCCAGGAGGGCTCGGGCGTCATCTCCGTGAACGGAGCCGCCGCCCACAAGGCCGCCCCCGGCGACCGTGTCATCATCTGCAGCTATGTCATCCTCACCCAGCAGGAGGCGATGAGCTTCAAGCCGACGCTGGTCTACCTGAACGAGCACAATCAGATCGTCCGCACCGGCCACGACATCCCGGTGCAGGTGGCCTAGCAGGCCTGCGCGCCTGGCGGCGACGAATGAAGCGGCGGATTCCCTACGGGGAACGGCACGTACTTATTGAACATTCCTGATTGCAGGACAGATTTTGCAGGAGCGGGCAAAGCCCGCTCCTGCAGGTGCACGGCTTTGCTTTTGTAGGAGCGGCCTTCGGCCGCGAACGGTGCGGAGCGTTGCCGGTTCGCGGGCAAAGCCCGCTCCTACAGGTGTCATGCAAATAGGTAAGGCTCAACAGTAAGCAAGTGCCAGTGTCCCTACGGGACCTTCACCGCCGGTGGCTTCGCTTCCTTGTCCGCCATGCGCTGGATGAGCTGGTCCAGCCCGCCGCGGCTGATCTCCTCGCCGAAGCTGGAGCGGTAGTTGAGCACCAGGCTCACGCCCTCGATGACCACGTCGTAGATCTTCCACTCGCCGTCGCGCCGGTGCAGGCGGTAATCGACGCGCACGGGTTCGCCCTGGACGCGGACGAAGCGCGTCTGCACCAGCACGCGGCCTTCGCCCTCGTTGCGTTCCCCCGCGTGTTCGAAGGTCTCGCCCGCATAGGTGTTCAGCGAGCTCGCATAGGTGTGCATCAGCATCGATCGGAACTCGCGCGTGAAGGCCTCGCGCTGTTCGGGGCTCGCCTGGCGCCAGTGCTTGCCCAGCGTCAGGCGGGAGAAGCTCTCGAAATCGAGATGCGGAAGGATGAGGTCCTCGACCAGGTGGTAGGCCTGGTCGTCGCTGAGTGGCCGGCCGGCGCGCAGCCGGTCGACCACCTGATCGGCGACACCGAAGACCAGTTCGGTCGGGCTCGTTTCGGCCGGGGCGGGCGACGCCAGCACCAGCGTCAGCGCAAGAGCGATCAGGATGAGGCGCAATGTCCGCATGGTCCCTCCTTCGGGGCGGTGCCGGGCGGGCGCGGGTGCGGCTGCTCCCCCGCCGGCCTCAGCCGGCCTCCGGGATGCCTTCGAAGAAATCCACGATCCCGGTTTCGAGTGAGTATTCTGCACCCACGATGAGCAGGCCGCTACGTATGACCAGGTCCTCGAGCATCACCGAGCCGTGCCGCAGCTGATTCACCGATGCGCGCACGTTGGCGCGGACGGCCTCCCGCATCAGGGTCTCGGGCTGATTGCGCAGGTCGGTGGCCATCAACCCGACGATGGACGGGCGGATGCGGTCGACGATGGAGCGGATGTTGATGGAGCGTTCCTCCTCGGGATGCTGCAGGGCGCCGACGCTGGCGCTGATCGCGCCGCATTGCGAATGGCCCAGCACCACCACCAGGCGGGTTTCGAATTCCGCTGCCGCGAACTCCACGCTGCCGATCTGCGAAGGCGCTACGATGTTGCCGGCCACACGGATGACGAACAGGTCGCCCAGGCCCTGGTCGAAGATGATCTCGGCCGGCACGCGCGAATCCGAGCAGCCGAGGATGATGGCGAACGGCGTCTGCCCAGTGGCCAGCTCGGCGCGCTTCGTGTGGGTGGCCAGGGTGTCGACGCTGCGCAGCCCCGCCGCGAAGCGCTGGTTGCCTTCGCGCAGGCGTTTGAGTGCGGTGATGGCGTCGAGTGTCGTCATGGCGGATTCCGTCAGCCCGTATTGCGCATGCCGCCGGCGATGGCGTTGATCGAGCGCAGCAGCGGGTCCAGCCAGCGCTCGCGGTCGGCTTCGGGCAGCTGTTCGTTGCGGTAGCGCTTGAGCAGCGTGAGCTGGATGTGGTTGAGTGGATCGAGGTAGGGATCGCGGCGGCTGAGCGACAGATACAGCGGCGGGTTCTCTTCGATCAGTACCTTCTGGTTGGCAACGGTGAGCACGTGCGTGAGCGTGCGGTGGAATTCCGCATGGATGCCCTCGAAGATGTTCGCGGCCCGGTCCTTGTCCACGGCCAGCGCAGTGTATTCGCGGGCGATGTCCATGCGCGCCTTGAACAGCGACATCTGCGTGTTCGACAGCAGCGCGCGGAAGAACGGCCATTCCTGATACATGGTCTGCAGCTTGGCGAGTCGCGTCGGGTCGCGCTGGCGCCAGCTGTCCAGCGCAGTACCGATACCGTACCAGGCCGGCAGGGTGTGGCGCGACTGCGCCCAGCCGAACACCCAGGGGATGGCGCGGATGGAGCTCTTGGCGCGGCTGCTCTGCTTGCGGTGGCTGGGGCGCGAACCGATGTTGAGCAGGCCGATCTCGCTGACCGGGCAGACCTCGTAGAAGTAATCCAGAAAGCCTTCGGTATGGTCGGTGAGGTCGCGATAGGTCTTTTCGCCGATCTGCGCCAGCTCCTCCATGATGCTGAGGTAGTCCCTGCGGTCTTCCTCGACCGGCTGCACCAGCGAACGGCTGGCCTTGAGCAGGCCGGTCACGCCCATGGTCAGTTCGTAGATCGCGGTCTCCAGGTTGCCGTACTTGTACGACAGCACCTCGCCCTGCTCGGTGAACTTGATCTCGCCGTGCACGGTGCCGGGCGGCTGCGCGAGGATGGCCTCGTGGGTCGGGCCGCCGCCGCGGCCGATGGTGCCGCCGCGGCCGTGGAACAGCCGGCAGCGCACGCCGTGCTCGCCGGTGATGCGCAGGATCTTCTTCTGCGCCTCGTAGAGGTTCCAGGCCGAGGCGAGGATGCCGCCGTCCTTGCAGGAATCCGAATACCCGAGCATGACTTCCTGCTGGTTGCCCGAGGCCTCCAGCAGCGCGCGGTAGGTGGCGTTGCCGAGCAGTTCCGTGAGCGCCTCCTCGACGTGCGACAGATCCTCGATGGTCTCGAACAGCGGGCTGATGCGGATCCGGCAGAACCAGCCGCCGGCATCGCGGCCGGCCAGGCCGGTGAGCCAGGCCAGGAACATCACCTCCAGCACGTGGCTGGCGGTGTGGGTCATGGAGATGACGTAGTTGCCGAAAGCCTCGGCGCTGACCTCGCTGCGCATGCGGCGCATGACGTCGAACACCGCCAGCGTCTCGCGGGTGAGTTCGCCGAGCCGGCTGTGGTCCAGCGCGGGTGGTGCGCCCGCGGCCATGTGCTCGGCCAGCACCCGCAGCCGGTCGGCCTCGCCGAGCGCGGCGTAGTCGGGCGCGCCGGGCAGCTGCGCCAGCACGTCGGTGACGGCGTCGGTGTGGCGCGTCGACTCCTGGCGGATGTCGAGTTGCATCAAAAAGAAGCCGAAGGTCTCGATCAGGCGGATCAGGTCGGTCAGGTCGGTCGCGGCGATGCGCGCGTCGCCATGGCCGATCAGCGAGTCGCGGATCTGGTAGAGATCCTGCAGCAGGTCCTGTTCGCTCAGATAGCGGTGCGGATACTGGCCGAGATCGGCCTTGCCCTCGGTGTCGATCTGCCTGTCGACCGCGGCCAGGTTCTGGCGCAGACGGTAGCGTATCAGGAACAGCTTGCGCCGGTAGGGTTCGTGCGCATAGTGCGACGGGTGGTCGCTGAAGGCGACGGCGAAGCGTTCCTCGTCGCCTGCCAGTGCTGCGGTGAATGCGGCTGCCGGCTGGCACAGCAGATCTGAATGGGTCAGCTTCTGGCGCAGCGCCTCGACGCGCTGCAGGTAATGGCAGATGGCCTCACGCATGTGCATGCGCAAGGCCAGCTCGGTGGTCTCCGGCAGCACGAAGGGATTGCCGTCGCGGTCACCGCCGATCCAGGAGCCGAAGCGCAGCACGCTCGGCACCTTCACCGGCAGCTCGGCGGTCGGGTTGCCGTCGAGATAGATGCGGCGCGTGGCCTTTTCCAGGTTGCGGTAGATGACCGGCACGGCGTCGAACAGGCTGTCGCGGAAATAGTAGAGGCCGTTGCGGATCTCGTCGCGCACGCGCGGCTTGTGCACGCGCACCTCGTCGGTCTTCCACAGGATGTGGATCTCGTTCTGCAGGTCCTGGATGATCTCGTTGCGCTGCTCCTTGCTGAGCTTGGTGGTGTCGAGCTTCTCGCTGACCACGAAGATGCGCCGCAGCGCCTCCATGATGGTGCGGCGCTTGGATTCGGTCGGGTGGGCGGTGAACACCGGGATGTAGCGGGTCTGATCGAGCAGCGTCTGCAGCTGCTCGGGGCTGATGCCCTGCTGGCGGAACTCGCGCAGGGTGTGGTCGAACGAGCCCAGCCACAGCGGGCCGCCGCTGGACAGCTCACGCAGGCGCTGGCGGTGCTGGAAGGACTGCTCGGCGATGTTGACCAGACCGAAGTAGAGATGGAAGGCGCGCACCACATGGGTGAGCAGCTGCGGGTCCAGCCCGTCGATGGCGCGCACCAGGCGCGCACGCAGGCGCGGATCGTCCTCGCTGCGCAGCCGGATGAAGCCCTTGCGCAGCGTCTCCACCGCCGCCAGCACCTGGCCGCCCTCCTGGGCGCTCAGCACGTTGCCGAGCAGGTTGCCGAACAGACGCACCCGGGCGCGCAGGTCCTTGTCGCGGGGCTGGTCGATCACGGGCTGCGGGGAGGTATCGGGCTTCATTGGGGGTCCACAACGTTGGTTGGTGGCGCGCACCGCCGGCGCAAAGAGCGGCGCATTATAAACCACCAGGGCCGGAATTGTGCCCCCTTCGCGATCAGGGCTTTGGCGTGCCGCGATGATGAATCAAGGGCTTGGGTCACCTGCCGGACTCAGCGACCGGTACAGATCGAGATAACGCTGCGCACTGCGCGCCCAGCTGTAGTCCTGGGCCATGGCGGTCTGCATGACGCCGATCCAGGCGCTGGGCCGCCGGAACAGCGCGAGCGCCCGGTCGATGGCGGCCAGCAGTGCCGCAGGCGTGGCCGCGTCGAACACGAAGCCGGTGGCGGTGCCGAGCGCCAGTGCGTCGGCGTCGGCGTCGACCACCGTGTCCGCCAGCCCGCCGGTGCGGCGCACGATGGGCAGGGTGCCGTAGCGCAGGCTGTAGATCTGGTTCAACCCGCAGGGTTCGAAGCGCGACGGCATCAGGAAGGCGTCGGCGCCGGCCTCGATCAGGTGCGCGAGCGGCTCGTCGTAGCCGATATGCAGGCCGAGCCGGTGTGGATAGGCGGCCTGGGCCGCGCGCAGGGCATCCTCGAGCTTCTTCTGGCCGCTGCCGAGCAGGACCAGCTGCAGCGGCCGCCGCATGAGCTCGGGCAGGATGTCGAGCAGCAGATCGATGCCCTTCTGTTCCACCAGGCGCCCGACATGCGCGAGCAGCGGCAGATGCGCGTCCCGCGGCAGCCCGAAGGCCTCCTGCAGAACGGCCTTGTTGGCCGCCTTGCCCTGGCGCCTGGCGGCACTGAAGTGATGACGCAGCAGCGGGTCGGAGGCCGGGTCCCACTGCGTGTAGTCGGCGCCGTTGAGGATGCCCGTCAGCGCCTGGGCGCGTGCGTTCAGCAGGCCGTCGAGGCCGCAGCCGAACTCCGGGGTGCGGATCTCGCGGGCGTAGGTCGGGCTCACGGTGGTGATGCGGTCGGCGTAGACCAGGCCGCCCTTGATGAACGCGACCTGGCCGTGGAACTCCAGGGCGTGCATCGACCACCATGCGTAGGGGAGTTCCAGGGCCTGGAAGGTCGCCCAGTCGAACAGGCCCTGATAGGCGAGGTTGTGGACGGTGAAGACCGTCGCCGGACGGGCCGCCTCGAGCCCCAGCAGCGCCGGCACCAGGCCGGTCTGCCAGTCGTTGCAGTGCACCAGATCGGGGCGCCAGCCCAGCCCGGCCCGGTCCATGGCGATTTCGACGACGGCGCGTGCGAAGCGGGCGAAGCGCTGCGCGTTGTCCGGCCAGTCGTGGCCGTCCGGCCCGACGTAGGGGTTGCCGGGCCGGTCGAAGGTGTGTCGCGCCGCGATCAGATAGACGGGCAGGCCGGTGCCGGGCAGGGTGGTCTGGAGGATCTGCACCGGTTCGGCACTCGCGGCGACACTGACGCGCGCGATCTCGCGGACCTCGCCGGCGCGCGCCAGCAGGTCCGGGTAGGCGGGCAGCACCAGGCGCACGTCCTGACCGAGTTCGCCGAGGGCCTTGGGCAGCGCGCCGGAGACGTCGGCGAGCCCGCCGGTCTTGATGAGCGGATGGGCCTCGCTGCTGGCGAACAGGATCTTCATGGGTGATGCGGCGGACATGGGGGCGCTAGCCTGCGGGAGCGGGGCGCGTCGCGTCAAGCCACACGCGCCGGCGGGTCGCGGTTATACTGTGCAGCACCGCTGTCCCACAAACCCGCAAACCGTATTCGCCACGGAAGCACACGGAAAAACACGGACAGGCTCCTATGCGTCACACGACAGGCCACGTCACCCGCGGGAAGCTGAGGCAGCGTTTTACGGCGCGGTTCCATTTCAGTGTGCTTCCGTGTGCTTCCGTGGCTGAAATGACTTTTTCAGTGCAGAAGAGGGTGCGAGCAGTGATCGGGTATCCACCGCAGGACGGGAAGGGAGACGCACGATGCGCATGGCGATGATCGGTCTGGGGCGCATGGGCGCCAACATGGCGCGCCGCCTGTGCCGCGGCGGCATCGAGGTGGTGGGCTACAACCGCAGTCCCGAGGTCGTCGAGGAACTGGCACGTGCCGAGGGGCTGATCCCGGCGCTGTCGCTGGCCGACGCGGTGGGGCGGCTGGACGCGCCGCGCGTCGTGTGGGTGATGCTGCCGGCCGGCACCGTCACCGAGACGCACCTGGGCGAACTGCGCGACCTGCTCGCGCCGGGCGACGTGATCGTCGACGGCGGCAACGCCAACTATCATGACAGCCAGCGCCGCGGCGCCTGGCTGGCCGAGAAGGACATCGGCTTCGTCGACGCCGGCACCTCGGGCGGCATCTGGGGCCTGGACAACGGTTATTGTCTCATGGTCGGCGGCAGCCGCGCTGCCGTCGCCCGCCTCGAACCCGCGCTCAAGGTCCTGGCGCCGGATGCGGACCGCGGCTGGGCACACGTCGGCCCGGTCGGTGCCGGACATTTCACCAAGATGGTCCACAACGGTGTGGAGTACGGCATGATGCAGGCCCTCGCCGAGGGCTTTGCGCTGCTGCGCGGCAAGCGGGAATTCGAACTCGATCTCGCCCGCATCGCCGAGCTGTGGCGGCACGGTTCGGTGGTGCGCAGCTGGCTGCTGGACCTGACCGCCGACGCGCTCCAGGCAGATCAGAAGCTCGAGGACATCGAGCCGGTGGTGGCCGACTCCGGCGAAGGCCGCTGGACGGCCGTCGAGGCCATCGATCAGGGCCAGGCGCTGCCCGTGATCAGCCTCGCGCTCGCCATGCGCTTCGCCAGCCAGGACCGCGAAGGCTACGCCAACAAACTGCTTGCCATGATGCGCAACGCCTTCGGCGGACACGCCGTGGCAAAGAAATGAGGGGCCGCAATTTCCACCGCAAAGGACGCGAAGGTGCGCAAAGAAAAGCGAAAACATGATGGCCACGAAATCCACGAAACCCACGAAAAGGATTTATGTTTACACCCATTAGCTTTCGTGGGTTTCGTGGCTATAGAAGCTTTTCTTTGCGCGCCTTCGCGTCCTTTGCGGTTGAAGTGGTGTTGCAACAGACGCGCACTCCTGTTCGCTACTGAGGACTGATCGACGCCATGCCCGATCCCTGTACGTTCGTGATCTTCGGTGCGACCGGCAATCTGTCGCAGAAGAAGCTGATGCCGGCGCTCTACCATCTGGAACGGGCCGGCCGGCTGCCGGCCGGCATGCGCGTGCTCGGCGTCGGGCGCCGCGACTGGGACGACGACGCCTGGCGCAAGGTGGTGGAGGGCTGGCTGGAAAGCCGCGTGCGGGCGGGGCTGGACCGCGACGTGCTGGCGCGCTTCCTCGACCGGCTGTTCTTCTTCCGCGGCGACCTCGACGATGCCGGACTCTACCCGCGGCTGCGCGAGACCCTGGCCGCACCCGACTATCCCGCCAACATCGCCTTCTACATGGCGGTGGCGCCCGCCGATTTCGGCGTGGTCAGTCATCACCTGGCCGAGGTGGGGCTCAATCGCGACGAGGACGGCTGGCGCCGCGTGGTCATCGAAAAACCCTTCGGCTACGACCTCGAAAGCGCGGAGATCCTCGACCGGCGTCTGCATCGGAGCTGGCGCGAGGACCAGCTGTTCCGCATCGACCATTACCTCGGCAAGGGCACCATCCAGAACATCCTGGTGTTCCGCTTCGCCAATCTGATGCTGGAACCGCTGTGGAACCGCAACTACATCGACCACGTGCAGATCAGCCATGCCGAGTCGGCGGGCATCGAGATGCGCGCCGGCTACTACGACGGTGCCGGCGCGTTGCGCGACATGGTGCAGAGCCATCTGCTGCAGATGCTGACGCTGGTGGCCATGGAGCCGCCCGCCAACCTCGATGCCGAGTCGCTGCGCGACGAGAAGGTGAAGGTGCTGCGCTCGATCCGGCCCATCTCGCAGAGCGCGGTGCACGCGCACGCCTTCCGCGCCCAGTACGCGCGCGGCACCGTCGGCAGGGACAAGGTCGCGTCCTATCTCGAGGAGAAGGACGTCCCGCCCAACAGCAGCACCGAGACTTACGCAGCGCTGAAGCTGCACATCGACAATTGGCGCTGGCGCAACGTGCCCTTCTTCCTGCGCACCGGAAAACGCATGGCGCGCGACAATTCGCTGATCAGCATCCGCTTCAAGCACCCGCCGCAGCAGCTGTTCCGCGAGACGCAGATCGAGCAGATGCGCCCCAACTGGCTGCTGATGAACATCCAGCCCAACGAATGCCTGCGCCTGGAGCTGCAGGTGAAGGAGCCCGGCCTGGAGATGCGGGCCGCGACCCAGCGCCTGGACGCGGCCACCTGCGGGGTCGCACCCCACGGCATCGACGCCTACGAGACACTGCTGCTGGACGTGATCGACGGCGACAGCTCGCTGTTCCTGCGCTACGACGAGGTCGCCTGGGCCTGGCGCGTGGTCGATCCCATCCTCAAGGTCTGGTCCACCGAGCGCGACTACATCCACACCTATCCGGCCGGGAGCTGGGGCCCGCAGGAGGCCAACCGCCTGTTCGTCCGCGACGACCAGCGCTGGCGCAACACGCTGGAGGAGGAATGAAATTCGAAAATCACTTTAACCGCA
>CAYWKV010000108.1:0-10194 GCA_964458835.1 uncultured Gammaproteobacteria bacterium
TTTTCGGCTCAAGGTGGACGATCCCGCCCAACCCTATGGATGGCCACGGAAGCACACGGAAACACCCGGAAGGTGAAAACGGCCGGATCACAGCCTTCCGGGTGCTTCCGTGTGCTTCCGTGGCCATACGTCTTGTTGGTGTGTCGCGCCGCGTCGGCTATTTCATGCGCGACGGCAGCCGGAGGGTCTCGCCGGCGACCATGAAGGCGCCGCGGCCGCGGTGGTGCAGGGTGCGCGGGTCCTTGCGCCCCGGGTCGATCCAGGCCTTGACCACCTCGAGGACGAAGAAGCCGTACCGGTTCACCAGCCGTGTGTCCGTGACCCGGCACTCCAGATTGGCGTAGCACTCGGCGATGAGCGGCGCCGCCACGTTCGCCGCGGCGACCGGCGTCAGCCCGAAGGTCGCGAACTTGTCGATGCGGCGGCCGGAGGTGTTGCCGCAGCCGACGACCTGGTCGGCGAGTTCCACGGTGGGGATGGCGATCACGCATTCGCGCGTGGCTTTCAGGGCGGAAAAGCTGTGGTCGCGATCGCTGACCACGCAGCCCACCCGCGGCGGCTCGAACTCCATCATGCAGTGCCACGACAGGGTCATGACGTTCCGCCGGCCCTTGTGCGCCGTGGTGAGCAGGACCACCGGCCCGGGTTCCAGCAGGCCGTAGACCTTGGAGAGTGAGAACGTGCGTCTGGGCATCGGGCGCCTCCTCATCGGCATGTGCGTTCCGGTGACTGGTCCCGCATTCAAGTTAAGCACCCGTCCTGAAAAAAAACCGTTCATGGCCACTAAATCCACTAAACCCACGAAACGAGGTGGGGGCGGCTCGTGAAACCACGGCCGCGCTTCAATGATGCCTTTTGGTGGGTTTCGTGGATTTCGTGGCCATCCGAGGATTTTGTCCGTGTGGTTCCGTGGCCAATGGGGTTTTCAAGCCCATCCGGGGTTGCGGGCGCGGTGCGGCGGACGGCGCCGCCGTGACCTAAACTTCGGGGGCGATCCAGAGGTGCGGGTCTGCGTCATAAGGATGGCGCGGCGCCGTTCGGGAGGCGTCGGCAATGCACGATCCCCGCGGTTTTCTGCGCTACCCGCGCATCGAGCCCGGCAAGCAGCCGGCGCGGGTGCGTGTCCGGCACTGGCATGAATACGAACAGGTCATGCCGGAGGGGCAGGTCGTGGAGCAATCCGCGCGCTGTATGGACTGCGGCACGCCCGGGTGTCACAGCCAGTGTCCGGTGCACAACCTCATCCCCGACTGGAACGAGCTGGTCAACGAGCGGCGCTGGCAGACGGCCTGGGAACAGCTCGAATCCACCAACAACTTCCCCGAGTTCACCGGGCGGCTGTGTCCCGCACCCTGCGAGCACGGCTGCACGCTGCGGCTGGCGGACGTGCCGGTGACCATCCGGGCCATCGAACTGGCGATCATCGAACACGCCTGGGCGTGCGGCTGGGTGCGGCCGCAGCGCGCCCGGCGGCGCTCGTTCCGACGCGTGGCGGTGATCGGCTCCGGCCCCGCCGGCCTCGCCTGCGCCCAGCAGCTGGCGCGCGCGGGCCATCGCGTCACCGTCTACGAAAAGGCCGACCGCGTGGGCGGCCTGCTGCGCTACGGCATCCCCGATTTCCGGCTGGAGAAACGGGTGCTGGACCGCCGTCTGGCGCAGCTGGGTGCGGAAGGCGTGCGCTTCCGTACGCACGCGCAGGTCGGCGCCGGGGTCGATGCCGGTGTCGATGCGGAGGCGCTGTGCCGGGCGCACCATGCCGTGGTGGTCGCCTGCGGCGCGACCCGGCCCCGCGAACTCGACGTGCCGGGCCGCAGGCTCGGTGGCATCCATTTCGCGCTGGACTATCTCACTCAGCAGAACCGTCGCAACGCCGGCCGCGCTCCGGATATCACTGAGCGGATCGATACGCGCGGCAGGGACGTGGTGGTGATCGGTGGCGGCGACACCGGCGCCGACTGCGTCGGCACCGCCATCCGCCAGGGCGCGCGCAGCGTGCTCCAGGTGCAGTACCACGCGCCGCCGCCGGCACGGGGCGACGTGCTGCTGCACTGGCCCGAGCCCGTGCCGGAACTGCGTCCCGGCGATCACGAGGCGGAGGGCTGCGTACGGCTGTGGGGCTGGGACACGGTCGGCTTCGAAGGACACGGCGGCCACGTCGGCTGCGTGCGGCTGCAGCGCCTGCGCTGGGTCGAAGAGGCCGGCGGCGGCTGGCGGGGTGAACGCCTGCCGGGACAGGTGCGGCGCCTGCCGGCCCAGCGGGTCCTGATCGCGATCGGCTACCGCCATCCCGCGCACGACGACGTGATCGGGGCGTTCGGCCTGGGGTTGGACGGGCGCGGCAATGTCCATGCGGATGCCGACGACTACCGCACCAGCCGGGATGGCGTGTTCGCCTGCGGCGATGCCCGCCGCGGCCCGTCGCTGGTGGTGTGGGCGATCCGCGAAGGCCGCCAGTGTGCCCGCGCGGTGGATCTGTATCTTTCGGGCGCGAGCGATCTGCCCCGGGTGTAGCGGAGGTTGCCGCGCGCGGCGCTCAGGCGAGCGTGCGCTTCACGAGCCACAGCGCGCCGATCAGCAGCGGCTGGTGCAGCATGTAGATCGGCAGGCTGTGGCGCCCGGCGCAGGCCAGCAGGCGCGCGGTCGGTCGGTCACTGCGCCAGCGCGCGAGGCGTGCCGACGGGGCGCGCGCCCACAGCCGGTCGCCGAGAAAGACACCGACCAGCACCACGCCGAACCACGGCAACAGCGGGACGTAGTCCTCGGTCGGCGGCTTGCGGGTCATGAGCCCGATCCACTGCAACACCGGCCGGTCGAAGACGGGATGCACGAAGCTGTTGCCGAACACGAGCAGGGCGAGGCCCGCCGCCAGCGCCAGGCGCGGCGCGCGCACGAACGGCAGGCCGATGAGGCTCGCCACCGCGATGAAATGCAGCACGCCGAAGAAGATCCAGCGCGGTCCGAACATCAGGTGGCTCGCCAGGCTGATCAGCGCCGCGCAGCCGGCGATCCAGCCGAGCCGCCGCAGATACGGCCGCCAGCGCACACCCGATCGCGTGGCGAGCGTCAGGCTGATGCCCGCCGTCAGCAGGAACGTGCTCAGAATGAGGGTGCGGGCGTGCAGCCAGAAGGGATCACGGTAGAAGTCGAAGCGGGCGAAGCCGAAGTGGGCGAGGTCGTAGCTGAAGTGGAAGCCGATCATCAGCGCCACGGCCAGGCCGCGCAGCAGGTCGACGGATTGCAGGCGTGCGTTCGCAGACATGCGGCCATTGTCCCCCGCCGGCGGCCGCGCTCCAAGCGCTCCGGGCGCGCCGGCCGTCAGCAGGGCTCGCCGCAGCCGAACAGGTGACGCTCGTGGATCATGCGTGCGACCTCCTCCGGCACCAGGGACTCCCAGTCGGGCTCGCCGCAGCGGATCTTGCGCAATACCTCCTGCGAATAGATGTGCAGCAGGCCCGGTTCGATGCCGCTCAGGCCCTTGATGAGGCCGTTTTCGTACAGATAGGCGTAGAGATGGTGCAGGTGCGGCGCCGGCTGGAAGGTCTCCACCGTCGTCAGGTCGCCGCAGCGGTCGCCCAGGCAGGGGGAGACGTACAGCCGCAGGTCGTATTTGAACAGCCGGCCGAAGGACTCGAGGATGCCGCCCGGCAGGTGGGTGTAGTACTTCTCGTCGAAGATCTCCTTGAGCGTCGGTACGCCCATGGCCACACCCATCGGCCGCTGGGTGTAGCGGAACAGATACGCGGCCAGACGGTAGTACTCGCCCAGATTGGAGATCAGCACGTTCTTGCCGAGGGCGCACAGGATCTCGGTGCGGTGCAGGAAGTCGCGCACGTCGATGTCGCCGTCGTCCATGAGGTTGTTGAGGGTCATCTCCGACAGCACGAAGACCTCGTCCGCGCGCACCTCGCGCTCGGCGATGAACTGTGCCCGGGCGCAGGCGAGCATGCGGATGTTGAGGTGCGTCGGCGGACGGAAGCGGCTGCGCTCCACCAGCACCGCCTTCTTGTAGAGCGCGTCGGCGGGGTAGACGGCGCGGCCGTCGGCCAGGAACATCGCCGCCGGCGCCAGCCCCTTCTGCACCAGCCGCAGCGCCATGAGGCGGTTGTCGACGCCCGCGAAGGCCGGCCCCTGGAAGTCGATCATGTCGATCTCCACCAGTTCCGGATACAGGTTGTCGATCAGTGCTTCGAGCAGCGCCTCGGGCCGGTCGTGCAGATAGAGCGCGCCGTGGATGAGATTCACGCCGAGGACGCCCAGGCTCTCCTGGTCCTGCAGGCTCTTTTTGCCCATCAGGTGGACGTGCACGACGATCTGCGAGGGCTCGGCGCGCGCTGCGGTCTGGAAGCGCATGCCCAGCCAGCCCTGGCCGTCCTGCTTGCGCGAATAGCTGCGTGCGGCCACGGTGTTGGCGAAGGCGAAGAAGGTGGACTCGGCGCCGCGCGCGGCGTCCAGGCGCTCGACGACCAGCTCGAACTCGTGATTCAGCATGGCCTGCAGGCGCTCGCGCGACACGTAGCGCGGCGCCGGGCCGTAGATGGCGTCGCTGAACTTCATGTCGTAGGCGGACATGGTCTTGGCCAGCGTGCCGGCCGCGCCGCCGACCCGGAAGAACCAGCGCGCCGTCTCCTGGCCGGCGCCGATCTCGGCGATGCTGCCGTAGACGCGCGCGTCCAGATTGACGTCCAGGGCCTTGTGGTGGGTGTCCTTGGCTTGGCGTTGCGTGGGCATGTCCGGCGCTCCCTTTCCGGCGGGCCGGCCGTGCCGACGATCCGGCGCGGCTCGATGCCTCGGACGCGGTGCAAGAGTCGTACCGGGATGGCGCGGGTCTACCGGGTTACCGCCCCGGATCCACGCAGGCTATGGTAGCCGTGCCTGCCGGGACATTCCCCCCACGCGCGGCCCCATCCGGCGCGCGATGGGGCTCGACGCGGGTAGAGCGGTCCCTACAGGCTGTCCCAGCTCGAGCGCTTGCGCAGGCGGATGCGCGGCAGGATCAGGCCGATAATGATGCCGACCACCACGACTCCGGCGCCGATCATGAACCAGTCGCGGGCGGTGCGGTCGCGCAGCGCCTCGTTCTCCTGGCGCAGCGTCTCCTGGTCGCGCTGCATCTGCATCATGGAGCTCTTCAGATCCTTGTTCTCGGCGTCGATGGCGAGCGCGCTGGAGGCGGTGCGCTGGATGTCGGCCAGCTGCTTGGACAGCCTCTGGTTTTCGGCGCGGGCCTGGTCGAGCGCCTGTTCCAGCGTCTGCATCTCCTTGCCGGTCTCGCTCAGCCGGGTCTGGCGCTGGCGCGACTGGAGCTCCAGCTCCGCGAGCTTCTTCTCGGCGGCCGCCAGGCGGTCGCGCGCCGACGGCGTGGTCATCAGCAGGCGGGTCAGCGCCCAGCCCTCCGTACCGCTCGGCGCCCGTACCTTCGTATAGCCGCTGGCTTCGTCGTGCTGCAGGACCTGCAGCGGCGTACCGCTGGGGATCATGCGCAGGATGCGGTGCTGGGTGCTGGTGCCCGAGCGCAGGGCGATTTCGAGTTCGTCGGAGGCGTAGCGGGTCTCGGCCTGGGCAGCCGCCGCCAGGGTGAGCAGCGCGGCGATAAGAAGCTTGCGGGTCACGGGGACTCCTCTTGAATGGGTGGCGGTTCCGAGCGGGTCCGCGGCATTCTAGAACCCGGCGCGGTGGCTGGGGGTGAACGCCTTCACAGCCGGAGGTGCGCGTGTTGCACGACCGGCGACCCCTCGCGCGGCGGCCGGGAATGCGGGATCATTGCGCGAACGTCCACTTCAAATCAACCCTGCGGGCAACATGCGGCGACTCGACCAGTCCGGCTTCTTCGACACCCTCGCGGCCACGCCCGGCCCGGCCCTGGCGCTGCCGGCCGAGGAGGCGCCGTGACGCCGCGCCGCTGGGAGCTGGATGCCGCGCGCCGCTGGCTGCTGGGCGTGGAACGGCGGCTGTCACCCAACCGCGACCCGCGCCCCGACGCCGCGGACATCTCGCTGATCGTGGTGCACGGCATCAGCCTGCCGCCCGGCGAATTCGGCGGCCCGTGGATCGATGCGCTGTTCATGAACCGCCTCGATCCCGGCACGCATCCCTATTTCCGCGCGATCGAGGGGCTCAGGGTCTCGGCGCACGTGGTGATCCATCGCGACGGCCGCGTGGTGCAGTACGTGCCGTTTCCGGAGCGTGCCTGGCATGCCGGGCAGAGCCGCTTCCGCGGCCGTGGCACCTGCAACGATTTCTCCATCGGCATCGAGCTCGAAGGCACCGACGAGACACCCTATGCGGAGGTGCAGTACCGCTGCCTGGCGGGCATCGTCGCGGCCCTGCGGCGCGCCTATCCGGGCATCGCGCCCGATGCCATCGCCGGCCACGCCGACATCGCGCCGGGCCGCAAGACCGATCCGGGGCCGGCCTTCGAATGGCCGAAGCTGGCCGGCCTGCTGGACGACAGCCGCCTGGCTTGACGCTCGCGGGGGCAGCGGGTAGCGTTCCCGCATCCCGTCGCCGGACACAGCGCACCATGACGCTCATCGCCATACTCGCCAGCCTCCTGCTGGAACGCCTGCTCGATCACGTCCAGGGTCTGCGGCGCTACGAGCGTTATGCGGACTACGTCGAGTGGATGCGTCAGCGTCTGCGCGGCGATCCCTGGGAGGGGCGCCTGGGCGTGCTCGTCCTGCTGGCGCCGCCGCTGTTGATCACCGCCATGCTGCAGGCGGGACTCGAGGATGCCCTGTTCGGCCTGCTGGGCCTGCTGTTCGCCGTCGCCGTGCTGCTGTTCTGCCTGGGGCCCCGCGATCTGGGGCACGAGCTGGCGCAATACCGCGAGGCACTGATCTCCGGCAACGACGAACTCGCGATGCGCCTGGCGCGCACCCTGCTGGGCCATGAACCGCCGCCGCAGGCCGGCGCGCAGGCGCGGGCCGTCACCGAGGCCGTGCTGGTGCAGGCCAACGTGCGCGTGTTCGGCGTGCTGTTCTGGTTCGCCATCCTCGGCCCGGTGGGTGCCGTGCTGTACCGGGCGGTGACCGAGCTGCGTCTGCACACCCTGCAGGACAGCGACGAGTTCGCCTGGGCGGCGCGCCAGCTCACCGAGATCCTCGACTGGGTGCCGGCGCGGCTGACGGCCATGGGCTATGCCCTGTCGGGCGACTTCGAGGCGGCGGTGGCGCGCTGGCGGGCGGCCTCGGCGGGTGCCGACCACTGGCTGGTGCCGGCGTCGCAGGTGCTGACCGCCGCCGGCTGCGGCGCCCTGGACATGGACGAGACCGAGGCGGGTGACGGCGGTGACGAAGAGGATCGCATCGACGAGAGCGTCGCCTGGGACCGGACGCTGCAGTCCGCCATGGCGCTGGTGTGGCGCACCCTGTCCCTCTGGATCGTGATCATCGCCCTGCTCACCCTGGCCGGCTGGACGGGGTAGCGATGCGGCAGAATATCGATGGCCACGAAATCCGCGAAACCCACGAAACGTGCCATAACGATACCGGTGCGGCTCCCGCAGGGAGGGACTAGCCTGGACTATTCATGAACGACCTACTGCGGCCGCCGATATGCCTGACAAGACAGCGCGTGCTCCCTCCAGGTGCTCGACATACTGTCGAGTATGCCTGCGCGCCTTCCGGTCCGCGCCACGCTGTCTTGTCAGGCATCTCGACGCCCTCGCTACGGCAGTTCATGAATAGTCCAGGCTAGCGGAACGTATCGCGTCGGATAAGTTCGGCCCCGGGTAAATGGTCCCGCCGAACCCTTCCGGCACATTACGGCCTGCGGCCTGATGCGCCCCGCACGAGCCGCGCCGCCGTAATGCTTTTTCGTGGGTTTCGTGGATTTCGTGGCCATCCCGTTTCCCCGCGACGTATGAGCTGCAGGCATCCATGACCACCCAGACCACACGCATCGATCTGATCCGCCACGGCGAGCCGGAGGGCGGCAGGCGCTACCGCGGGCAGATCGACGATCCGCTGAGCGAGGCGGGCTGGCGGCAGATGTGGGCGGCGGTCGGCGACGATGTGCCGTGGACCGCGGTCGTCACCTCGCCGCTGTCGCGCTGCCGGGCCTTCGCCGAACGCCTGGCCGGGCGGCATGCCCTGCCGCTGGCGGTCGACGCGCGGCTGATGGAGATCGGCTTCGGCGCCTGGGAGGGACGCACCGCCGAGCAGTTGCGGGCCGAGGATCCCGAGCAGATCCGGCGCTTCTATCACGATCCGGTACACGCGCGGCCGGCGGGCGCCGAGCCGCTGGCCGACTTCCGCGCGCGCGTGGTCGCCGCCTTCGACGACCTGGCGTGCCGGCCGGCCGGCCAACACCTGCTGGTGGTCACGCACGCCGGGGTGATGCGCGCGCTGGTGGCGCACGTGCTGGGCGCGCCGCTGGAGGCGATCTACCGCATCGAGGTGGCCTATGCCGCGCTCACCCGCATCCGCCTCGATGGCGAGCGGCCACCGACGCTGGTGGCGCACGCCGGCGGTCGTGTCTAGCGGTCCGCCCCGGAGGCTGCGCACCGCCGCGCAGGCATCGCTGTGCGGCCTGGCCTTGCTGCTGGCCTGGTCCGTGCCGGTCGCCGGGGTCCGCGTGGCCGACGATGCCGGGCATGTCCTGGATCTCGCCGCACCGGCGGTCCGCATCGTCAGCCTCGCCCCGCATGTCACGGAACTGCTGTTCGCCGCCGGGGCCGGCGGGCATGTCGCCGCGGCCGTCGAGTTCAGCGACTATCCCGACGCGGCGCGTGCGCTGCCGCGCATCGGCGATGCGACGCGCATCGACCTCGAACGTCTGGTGCTGCTCCAGCCGGATCTGGTCATCGCCTGGGGCAGCGGCACGCCGGCGCGCATGCTGGACGGCGTGCGGCGCCTCGGTCTGCCGCTGTTCCTGTCGGAGCCGCGGCGGCTCGATGCGATCGGCGAGCAACTGCGCGTCCTCGGGCGGCTGGCCGGCACGACGGAGGCTGCGGAGCGTGCGGCACGGGACTACGAGCGGCGCCTCGCCGGATTGCGTGCGCGCTACGCCGGCCTGCCGCGCCGGCCGGTATTCCACCAGCTCGCCCTGCAACCGCTGTTGACGGTGAACCGTGCCCATATCATCAGCGACGTGCTGGCGCTGTGCGGCGGCGACAACGTGTTCGCGGACCTGCCGGTGCTGACGCCGCGGGTGGACGTCGAGGCGGTGATCGCCGCCCGGCCGGCGGCGGTGGTGTTCGCGCTGTACCCGGGCGAGGCCCCGGCCGCCACCGAGGCCTTCTGGCGACGCCACGGCCTGGCGGCCGCGACGCGCTTCATCCCCGTCCCCGGCGACCTCATCCACCGTCCCACGCCGCGCATTCTCGACGGCGCCGCGCAGGTCTGTGCGGAGCTCGCCGATGGATCCTGAAAAACCCGTGTCAGCCACAGAAAACACGGACAAAACCTTTTTTGCCACGAAACCCACGAAAATCTTTAAGACAAAAACCCTAGCCACGGAAAACACGGAAAGCACGGACGAGTACAGGGCTGCAAACACCGTGTCCGAGAGACGGTTTTCCCTCTCATACCTTTCGTGGATTTCGTGGGTTTCGTGGCAAAAAAGGTTTTGTCCGTGCTTTCCGTGTTTTCCGTGGCTAGGGTTTTTGTCTTAAAGATTTTCGTGGCTGGGTTTCGCCTTCGCGGTCTTCGGGTCCGGCCTCAGCGCTCGTGCCGCCACAGCACTTCGCCGCCGTCGGCGCGTGCCAGCACGCGGGCGATCACGAACAGCAGATCGGAAAGGCGGTTGAGGTAGGCGATGGCGGGGGTGTTGACGGGCTCGGTCCGCGTCAGGCTCACCACGCGGCGTTCCGCGCGGCGGCACACCGCGCGCGCCACGTGCGCGGTCGCGGCGGCGGCATTGCCGCCGGGGAGGACGAATTCCTTGAGCGGCGGCAGATCGGCGTTCAGCGCGTCCAGTGCCTGCTCCAGGCGCGCGACATGCGCCTCGCCGATGGCCTGGTGGCCGGGGATGCACAGCTCGCCGCCGAGGTCGAACAGTTCGTGCTGCGCCTCGGTGAGCAGCGCGCGGATATCCGCCGGCACCGCCGGTTGCGCGAGCAGCAGCCCGATGTGGCTGTTCAGTTCGTCGACGCTGCCGAAGGCCTCGACGCGCGGGCTGTCCTTGGCCGTGCGCGAGCCGTCGCCCAGGCCGGTATCACCGGCGTCGCCGGTACGCGTGTAGATCTTGGAGAGG
>CAYWKV010000109.1:0-5823 GCA_964458835.1 uncultured Gammaproteobacteria bacterium
TCAGAGCCGCTCCAGCGCGGACCGCACCTGGCCGAAGACGTCGGCCACGCACTGCCGGTAGGCGTCCACCACGGCCGGAAAGGCATCGCCGGCAACGGCCTGTTCGCTGTGGAGGCGCTCGCGCAGCAGCGGCTCGCCGCCCGCACCCTCCGACATCACGAGTTCCACCGCCAGGCTGACCCGACCGCCGTCGCGGCCGCGCTGATGCTCGAAGCGCTGCACCTGCAGGCGCAGGCGGTAGCGCCCGTCCAGACGTTCGTCGCGCGCGACCACCTGCCGCGCCACGCCGGCGACCCGCAGATAGTCCGCCAGCCGCTGCTCCAGCAGGCGCGGCGGCGTATCGATCCAATGGTGATAGTGGTAGCGCCGCAGCCGGGCCGGCGCGTCCGCGCTGCTGTAGAGCAGCGAGCGGTCGCGGTAGACGGGCGCGGCAGCGTCCACCTCGATCCGCACGATACCGTCGAGGGCGGGCACCGCCCGCACCGCCGCCGGCGCCGGAATATCGAGCCGGTAGAAGCTGTCGTCCGGGATCCGCGCGCTGCCGCCGCAACCGGTCAACACCGCCGCGACCAGGCCGATCAGCAGTCCGTTCGTGCATCGCCGTTCAATCACCGTTCACTCCTTGCTCCGCCGGGGGGCGTCCGTTCAGCAGCAGGCCGGGATTGCCGCGCAGCTCGCGGCTGAGTTCGTTCATGTTGCGGCTGGCCGCCCCCAGCTCGAACAGGATGCCGTCGACCTCGCCCGAGACGCTCTCCAACACCTGGCGCAGCGCCAGGACCGCCGCGCGTGCGTCGCTGCCGCCGTCCGCGACCAGGCCATGAGCCTCGCCCAGCAGTACGTCGAGCCGCGCCTGGCTCGCGCGCAGGCCCGCCGACAACTCGCGGAAATTGCGCGCCGTGGCTTCGCCGTCGCCGATGATGCTGCGCACGCCCTGCTCGGTACGCGCATTCAGCATCCCGGCCAGGTGACCGGCGCTGCGGTCGAGCTTCCCGACCAGGGACTCCACGTCGCCGAGGATCTTCGGTACCCGTTGGCCGAGTTCGCCGCCCGTCTCCGACACCAGGCGGTTGAGGTTGTCGAGCAGCGGCCGCAGCGAATCGCGGGTCAGGCTGCCGATATCGTCCGCCACCGAACCGAGCGCGGTGAACATATCGGCACCCTGCGCGCCGGGGATCTCCGTGCCGGCGGTGAGATAGCTGCGGCTGCGCCCTTCTTCGATGTTGATGACGGTCTCGGCCAGCAGGCCGGCGGAATAGATCCGTGCCACGCTGTCCTCGGGAATCCTCCAGCCATGCCTGATGCGCAGATTCACGCGATAGCGCGTGCCGTCCCGATCCTGGATGGGCTCCACCCCGGCCACGAAGCCCACCTGATAACCTTCGTAGGTCACGCGCGAGCCGTCGGCCAGCCCGGTGATGTTGGCGTAGTGGACGTGGTAAGGATCGTTGTCCCCCACCCGGCCGGTGAGCTTGTAGAGCACCACCAGCAGTACCGCCAGTGCGGTGAGCACGAAGCTGCCGACCATGAGGTAATTGATGGAATCGCGTCGCATGCGGCTCAGTCCGTCCGTGTCAGGCGTTCGAGGTAGGCGTCGGCATCGACCGGGCTGTCGTCGGGGATGCGGTTGATCAGCGAGCGTACGCGGAGATTGCCGGAACGCCGCACGTTCTCGACCGTGTCGGTCAGCAGGATCTCGCCCCGATCCAGCACGGTGATGCGGTCCGCGATCTTGAATGCGCTCTCCAGCTCGTGCGTCACCACGACGATGGACATGTTCATCGACGCGCGCAGCCGCAGGATCAGTTCGTCGAGTTCGGCCGACACCACCGGATCCAGCCCGGCCGAAGGCTCGTCGAAGAACAGCAGCTGCGGATCCATGACGATGGCGCGCGCCAGTGCCGCACGCTTGAGCATGCCGCCGGAGAGCTGTGCCGGCATGAGATGCTCGCAGCCGGCCAGATTCACCACCTCCAGCTTCATGCGGCTCATGATGCGGATGGTATTGGCGTCGAGGCGCGTGTGCTCGCGCAGCGGAAACTGCACGTTCTCTCCCACGGTCATGGAGTTGAACAGCGCCCCGCCCTGGAAGGACACGCCCATGCGGCGGCGCAGCTCGAACAGCTCCTGCGCGCCGATGGCGTTGATGTCGCGCCCGAACAGCTCGACGCGCCCCGCCGCCGGCCGTTCCAGCCCGAGCAGATGCCGCAGCAGCGTGGACTTGCCCGAGCCGCTGCCGCCCATGATCACCCGGATCTCGCCGGGCGCGACCTCCAGCGACACGCGATCCAGGATGCGGCGTTCGCCGTAGCGGACCGTCAGCTCCGCCACCCGGATCACGGGCCCGGGATTCTCGGTTGCGGCACTGGCGTTCGGCATCGGCATGGTGTCGGATCAGCGGCTCAGGAAGAAGGTGAAGATCATGTCGGCGATCACGATGGCCGCGATGCACAGCACCACCGAACGCGTCGTGCGTTGGCCGAGCCCTTCGGAGCCGCCGCTGGCGGCGAAGCCGTTGCTGCAGCTCACCAGCGTGATCAGCACGGCGAACACGATGCTCTTGGTCAGCCCCTGCGACACGTCGGATACGTCGAGCGCGGCGAGCGTCAGCTCGGTGAAGGCCGCCAGGCTCATGTGCATCTGCAGACTGCACAGCAGGCCACCGCCGAGCAGCGCGACGACGTTCGCGAGCACCGTCAGGGCCGGCACCATCACCACCATGGCCAGCAGGATGGGTGCCACCAGATGGCGGACGGGGTTCACGCCCAGCACGCGCAGGGCGTCGATCTCCTGGGACATCTGCATGGCGCCGATGCGGGCGGCGATCGCCGAGCCGGACCGGCCGGCGACCACGATGCCGACGATCAACGCACCGAACTCGCGGGTGATGGACATCGCCAGCCCCGGAATCACCTGCGACTCGGCGCCGAAATCGCGCAGCGTGTAGATGCCCTGCAGCGCCATCATCACGCCGTTGGCGAAGGCGAGGATGGTCACCACCGGAATCGCGGAGACGCCGACGCGCACCATCTCGGCGGCGACGGCCGCGATCCGGACCGGCTGCTGACGCAGCGCGCCGGCCGCGATCCAGAACAGGCTCTCGGCCAGCAGCGCGGCGCCGTAGCCGAACTCCTCCACGCCGCCGATCACGCGCCGCCCCAGATTCTCGGTGAATGCCCTGACCATCATCCCGCTCTCGTTTCCGCTTCACGCAGGGCGCCCCAGCGCCGTGCAGTGCGCCCTACGGACCGTCGCCCTGCCCGATCCGTTCCTGCGCGCTCTCATATATGGGAAAGACCTTGTCCAGCCGCGCGAGCCGGAGGACGTTGAGCGCGGCATCACTCACGCCCACCAGACCGAAATCCAGTCCGCGCGCACGCGCCAGCTGGAACCCCTCCACCAGGCTGGCCACGCCCGAACTGTCGATGTAGGCGACGGCGGACAAGTCCACCAGGGTGGGGCGGCCGTCCTGCAGGCACTCGAGGATCAGCCGGCGCGCCTCGGGCGAGCTGTGCAGATCGATCTCCCCGCGCAGACCGACCACGGCGTAGCCGCCCATGGCGGCAAAGGTGTGACTCATGCGCCGCCCTCCGGGGCATCACGGCATTTCCTCATGCACAGCAGATTGCCGATCCCGCCGGGTGCGGGCAGATAGGCGATCTCGTCCATGATGCTGCGGATGAAGTGCACGCCCAGTCCGCCCGGGCGCACGTCCTGCAGGTCGCGCGGACGCCAGTCGGCGAGCGACACCGGCGGCGCCAGGTCGCGCAGCCGCACCTCGATGCCGTCGTGGATCGGCAGTATCCACAGCTCCAGAAGTCCGGACTCACCGCCGTAGCCGTGCTGGATGACGTTCATGCAGGCCTCGTTCACCGCCAGCACCAGTTCCTCCGTGGCCGTCGCCGCGAAACCGAGCGCCGCGGCCGCCTCCCGGGTCAGGCATCTCAAGTCCTGCAGCCGATCGGCCGCGGCCGGTACGCACAGCGACCAGTGGCGCTCAGCCGCCATGCACGGCCTCTGCGCCGTCGATCAGCAGCAGCGTCAGATCGTCGCGCACCCGGGCCCGGCCGACGGCGCCGGCGAGCCAGCGCACGCGCGCCCCGCCGTCGCGTTGCCGGCAGTCCCGGAGCAGCGTCTTGAAACCCTGCAGGCCCAGCTCGCCGCCCTCGTCCCGCCGCGCCTCGATCAGCCCGTCCGTGTAGAGATACAAGCGTCCTCCCTGCAGCGGCAGCTCCTGCACCGCGCACTCGAGTTCCGGCAGCACGCCCAGCGGCGGTGCCTCCGCGGCGAATTCCCGCAACGGGCCGCGGACCGGCTCGTACAGCGCCGGGGGATGGCCGGCGTTGGCGAGCCGCACACGGTCGCGGTGCGGGTCGTAGCAGCCGCCGATCATGGTCACGAACATGCCGCGTACCGAGGTCGCGCAGATCTCGCGGTTGAGCACCGCGAGCAGCACCGCGGGGTCGTCCAGCTCCCTGCCGAGGCACCGGAACAGACTGCTGACCTTGGCCATCAGCAGCGCGGCGTGCATGCCCTTGCCGGACACGTCGGCGATGCAGAACAGGATCCGGCCACCGGGCGTCGGAAAATAGTCGTAGAAATCCCCCGACAGCTCGCGCGCCGACGTGTTCGTGCCGTGGAAACCGGGACACTCCCCCGTTTCGCCCGGCATCAGGCTGCGTTGCACTTCGCGTGCCAGGCCCAGCTCACGGTTGAGTTCGGCGGCATAGCGGTCGCGCTCGGCCAGGGCCTGCTGCAGCCGCCAGGTCAGCTCCTGGTAGCTGAGGTTGTCCTCGGCCAGTTGCAGATTGGCTTCGCGCAGCACGTCGGCCAGCGTCACCTGGGCACCGATGCGCAGACCCAGCGCCTGGCCCGCTTCCGCCATGTCCCGGGTCGTCGCCTCCAGCAGGTCGTCGACCCGCTCCGCGTCCAGATCGAACGACTCCGCGAGCTGCTCGCGGCAGCGGCGCACCACCGCACGCTTGTCCGCGGCGGTGAACACCGCCGCCATCCAGTCGGCGCACTGCGCCACGCGACACAGCGCATCGGGTTCCGCGCCCGCGGCCGCCAGCGCCGCATGATGTCCGCCCAGCACGCGGCGCAGCTCCGGCGGCAATTCCCAGGCCGCCGCCAGCTGCTCACCGACGCGGTCGTGGGTGATGCCGAACAGACTCTGTTCGAGGGCGTAACGCGCCTCCGGGTCGGCCGCGGCCAGCCGCGGCCATTCGCCGGCCCGGTCCGGCGCGACGTAGAACATCACCAGCAGCCCGAAATCCTGCAGCAGGCCGGCCGTGAAGCCGTCCTCCACATTGAGGCGCACGGCGCGGGCCAGACAGCGCGCCGCCACGGCGCGGCGCAGCGCCTGCTCCCAGTACGCCGCCATGTCCAGACCGGGAATCGCGTCGGCGCGCAGCGCGTCACGCATCGCCACGCACAGGGCGAGATTGCGCAGGGCGCGCTGACCGAGCAGCGTCACCGCGTGCGCGGCCGACGTCACCTTGGTACGGAAACCGAAAAAGGCCGAGTTGACGATGCGCAGCAGTTCGGCAGTCAGCACCGCGTTGTGGGTGACGATGTCGCCCAGCCGCCGGCTGGTGATGTCGGGGCGGGCGCAGGCCCGCACGATGCCGATCGCCTCCTGCGGCGGCGCCGGCAGGTCGGTGGGCTTGAGGACGGTGATGGGGACTGGCGCGGCCATACGGCTTCCCTGACGACTGACGCTCCTGATTCCTGCCGGGTGGGGGATCGGGCGGGGCGCGCCGCCCCGGGGCGGTGCGGGGGGGGGCGGCCCCGCCCGCTGAAAAGTTTATTTTTTTTTAATTAAAG
>CAYWKV010000109.1:5833-10042 GCA_964458835.1 uncultured Gammaproteobacteria bacterium
CACGCCGCCCGCCCCTGAGGCGGGGGGGGGGGGGGGGCGGCGGGCGCCCCCCGCCCCGGTGCTGTCCTGGGCGTGACGGCCAAACCCGATGAAACTTTAATTATTTTTAAATTACAGAGAGTTGCCACGAACAATGGCATCCCGCTGCAGCTGCCGGCCGGCCCCGCCCCGAATTGACTTAAGACAAGGTTGGCCGGTAGCGAATACTTTACAGTCGCGCTCAGGTACTGTTCCGGATCGATCTGCCATGCCACCCTCTCTACAAGACAAGCGACTGATTACACGACTGGCTTTCTTCGTGGTGTTCGTCCTGGCGCCGCCGCTCGACCTCTTCCGCCTGGATCTCTACCTGGGGCATTTCATCGTCTTCGGCCAGCCGTGGACGCTCGGTCTCGACCCCTTCCTGCGCGGCGAGGTGGGCCCGGGGGTCGCGGCCTGGAACCTGTTCTGGCGCGGTCTGCTGCCCATCCTCATCGTCGGCGGCGGGCTGTTCTGGGTGTCCTGGCGCTATGGCCGCCTCTATTGCGGCTGGCTGTGCCCGCATTTCTCCGTCGTGGAGACCATCAACGGGCTGATGCGCCGCGCCAGCGGCAGGCCGACGCTGTGGGAAAAGAAGCCGCTGCCGGAGCAGCTGCCCGACGGCCGTGTCCTGCGCCCCGACCGGCGCTGGTGGCCGGCGACGCTGCTCGCCGTCGCGCTGTTCTCTTTCATCTGGGCGCTGACCCTGCTGACTTATCTGTTGCCACCCGATGTCATCTACGCCAACCTGTTGGGCGGCACGCTGACGCGCAACCAGTCGGTGTTCCTGGTCGCCGGGACGCTCGCCTTCATGGCCGAGTTTCTGCTGGCGCGCCACCTGTTCTGCCGCTTCGGCTGCGCGGTCGGGCTGTTCCAGAGCCTGGTGTGGATGGCCAACAAGCGCGCCATGGTGGTCGGCTACGACGGCGCGCGCGCCGCCTCCTGCGCGGACTGCAACGCGGCCTGCGACAATGCCTGCCCGATGCGGCTGAAGCCGCGCAGCATCAAGCGCAAGATGTTCACCTGTACGCAGTGCGCGGAATGCATCAGCGCCTGCACCCAGGTGCAGGCGCCGCACGGCCAGCCGCCGCTGCTGCAGTGGGTCGAGGAGGAATGTGCGCGGCTGGTCTCCGACCGCGAGCACGGCCGACCGCTGCCGGCCGGCGGCACCTGCTTCAAGTTCAAGGTGGAGAAATATCCGGGGACGCGCATCGACGCCTCACAGGGTCTGGGAGACTCCTCGCACTGATATGGAAGAACACGTCGGACAGCTCTGGCATCGCCTGATCACGCACGCGGCACGGCGCGACTTTCCGCAGGCGGCGGTCGCGCTCGAGGACGTGCGCCGACCCGTGGGCGTGCTGTTCCGTGCCCTCGGCGGTGACGGCGGCCTGCGCATCCAGTCGACCACGCCGACCGACTACGCGGCACGGCGCGGCCTGCTGGCGCGCATCGCCGGCGTCGGTGCGCAGATCGAACTCGCCTGGCGCGACGAACAGGCCCTGTGCCTGCCGCAGCGGCTGGCAGTGTTTCCCGACGCGGCGCTGAACCGCGAGCTCTATCTGTGGCTGGCCGCACTCGCCGCCCAGGACGCACCCGCCGACCTGCCCTGGCTGGCGCGCAACCAGACCCTGACGCTGGCTGCGCTGGAACGCTATCCCGGCCTGCGGCCGCGCTACGCGCGTCTGGTCGAGGCGCAGCTCGCGCAGCGTCCCGACCACGCGCGGCTGCCACCCGACGAAGCCGCTCAGGAGCAGGCGATCCGCGCCGCCCTGCAGACACCCGGCTCGGTGGCGCAGCTGCCGCATGCGCGCCGCCCGCCGCAGCCGGTACACCTGTGGCTGCACCCGTTCCCGCCGCACGCCGCCGCAGCGCCGCCGTCCGGCGAGGATCACGACGGCGATGACCCGGGCACGGGCGAGAGCCATGCCGGCGACGACGACCGCCGCCGCAGCGCCCGGCGCGTGGCCGCACCGGAGCGCGACCGCGGCCTGCTGGCGCTGCGCTTCGAATCCATCTTCGGCTGGGCCGAACACGTCAACGTCGACCGCGGCACCGAGGACAACGACGACCTGGAGCAGGCCCGCCGCGAGGCCGAGGACATGGATCAGCTCAGCGTCGCGCGCGAACAGCGCCGCTCCAGTTCGCGCATCCGCTTCGATCTGGACCTGCCCGCCGCCGCCCAGGACGACCTGCCGCTCGGCCCGGGCATCGCCCTGCCCGAGTGGGATCACCGTAAACAGAGCCTGCTCAAGGACTACTGCCGGCTGCAGCCGCTGCTGGCCGCCGACGCCGTGCCCACCGACCTGCCGGCGCGTCTCGCGCCCACCGCGCGGCGCCTGCGCAACCAGTTCCAGGCGCTGGCACCCGCGCGGGTGTGGCAGCGCGGCCAGGCCGACGGCAGTGAACTGGATCTGGAGGCCTACCTGCGCTTCACCGCGGAGCGCCGCACCGGCAGCCGCCAGACCGATCCGGGCCTGTACCGCGACCTGCGCGTCGGCGACCGTGACCTGGCCTGCCTGCTGCTCGCCGACCTGTCGCTGTCGACCGACGCCTGGATCAGCAACGAGCAGCGCATCATCGACGTGATCCGCGACAGCCTGTATCTGTTCGCGGAGAGCCTGCCCGGCCCCGGCGACCGCTGCCCCAGGTCCGGCGTGCCGGCGCGGCGCCGCGACCACGTGCGCTTCCACCATATAAAAGGGTTCGAGGAGCGCTACGACGGCCGCATCCGCGGGCGCATCGGCGTCATCAAGCCGGGCTTCTATACGCGCATGGGCGCGGCCATCCGCCATGCGAGCGCGCTGCTGGCCGCGCAGGGCAACAGCCGGCGGCTGCTGCTGATCCTCACCGACGGCAAGCCGAACGACCTCGACCACTACGAGGGCCGCTACGGCGTCGAGGATACCCGCCACGCCATCACCGAGGCGCGCCGCGCCGGCCTGCAGCCCTTCTGCGTCACCATCGACCAGCGCGCCGGCGACTATCTGCCGCACCTGTTCGGCAGCAACGGCTACATCGTCATCCGCAAGCCGGCCGAGCTGCCGCGGCGGCTGCCACTGCTGTATGTACAGCTCACGCATTGACCGCACGCGGCGGCAACTGCGTAGCCCGGATGGAGCGAAGCGCAATCCGGGGAAAACGGTGGACCTCCCCCGGATTGCGGCCTGACGGCCTGCATCCGGGCAACGGACAATCTGTCAAGCCATTATGCGAATCTCAACAATCGACAGTGCCATAAGCCTGACGATCATTGTGGTCTCCATCGACGCCGGCCCGCGATCTGGTATCGTACGGCGTGCCGCGAAGCGGGAGACCGCCCCGGCATGAACCGGCAACAACACGAGACGCTCCGCATGTCGCACTGGAAGACCTTCACCGCCGCCCCCCACCGCATGATGATGTTCGCCGGCAGCCTGCAGCTGGTGCTCACCCTGCTGTACTGGTGCGCCGAACTCGCGCTGCGCTATTTCGGCGACGCGTCCCTGCCGGCGGCCGTGCCGGGTTTCTGGGCACACGGCTATCTCATGTTGTACAGCCTGTTCCCCTATTTCTTCTTCGGCTTCCTGATGACCACCTATCCGCGCTGGATGAGTGGGCCGCTGATCGAGGAGTCGCGCTACGTGGCGAGCTTCCTGGTGATGGTGGCGGGTACCGTGCTGGTTTATGCCGGCCTGTTCACGCACACGGCGCTGCTCGGCGCGGGCGCGCTGGTGCAGGCGGTCGGCTGGGCGATCGGGCTGGCCGACATGTACCGAGTGTTCCGCGCGGCCTCGGCCCGCGACAAGACGCACGAATCCTATCTGAACGTCTATCTGTTCCTCGGCGGGACCGGCATGGCCGTCTTCGGCCTGGGCGTGCTGCAGAACGACCCGCGCTGGGTGCAGGCGTCCCTGACGCTCGGTCTGTGGGGCTTCGTGCTGCCGGTGCTGATCACGGTGGCGCACCGCATGCTGCCGTTCTTCAGCAGCACCGTGCTCAAGCCCTACACGGTCGTGCAGCCGATGTGGGTGCTGCCCGCGCTGCCGCTGCTGTTCGCCGGGCATGTCGCCAGCGAACTGCTGGGCCTGTGGGCGTGGCGCTTCCTGTTCGACCTGCCGCTGGCGGGCATCGGCTTCTATCTGACCGCGCGCTGGGGGCTGCGGCGCAGCTTCGAGGTGCGGCTGCTCGCCATCCTGCACATGGCCTTCG
>CAYWKV010000110.1:0-9986 GCA_964458835.1 uncultured Gammaproteobacteria bacterium
GATTCATCCATGCCCACGACTTCCGAGGCGTGATGGATGTGCAGCCTGTCGCCGCCTTCGTGACGGCCCGCCTGCTGCAGGCGCCGCTGGAGGGTCTCCTGATCGCCGACGAGGATCAGCCGCAGGTCCGACCGGCGCTTGAGGGTGTTCAGCGCCGCGGGGATGACGGTGTCGGCCCCCTGATCACCACCCATCGCATCCAAAGCGATCGTTATGTCCGAACTCATTGCGGTTACGTTTTGGGGGTCCGTTCAGAAACCGCCGTCGTTGACGGGCACTGTCATCGAGTGAGGTGAACAAAAACAAACACCGCCGCACCGAGCCTGTAGAGCCGGCCCGCCGCAGCGGTGTGTGTCATGCGCCGGTCTCAGTCCTCGCTGCGGGACAGGACCTTGCGGCCGCGGTAGTAGCCGTCCGGGCTGATGTGGTGGCGCAGATGCGTCTCGCCCGTGGTGGGCTCGATGGACAGCGCGGGATTCTCCAGACGGTCGTGCGCCCGGCGCATGCCGCGCTTGGAGGGGGATTTACGGTTCTGTTGAACGGCCATGGCCTAGACTCCTGACACAAAAACTATTTACGTTTCAAATCACCCAGTACCGCGAACGGATTGGGCCTGTCTTCCGTCTGCGCACCGGCATCCTCTTCTTCCCGGTAGTCCGGCATGGCGCACTGCGCGCCGGCGTGCTGCGGAAAATCCGGCAGCGTCAGCAGCAGTTCGTCCTCGACCAGTTCGCGAACCGAGATGCGTTCAGCGCCGATCAGCAGCGGTTCGTATTCGCCGCCGAGGCGATCGGCTTCCGCCTCGCTCTCGACCAGTGCCAACCTGAAGTCCAGCGCCAGCGGGAAATCCATCACCGCCAGGCAGCGCTGACAGCACAGATGCAGGAGTCCATCGACGTGGCCGGCGATGAACCTGCGTCCGCCCGCATCGCGTCCGGCGAACAGCCGCACGTGGAGATCCGGTACATTGCTGTCATGCACCAGCGCAGTCAGCCTTTGCATCCCTGCCGTCGTCAGCGCACCGCGATACTCGCGGCCCGCGGGCGTCAGGGATGCGGGGTCCAGCAAATCCGGCAGCCGATCTCGCATAAGCCGGGCATCATAACCGTGACAAGCATTTGTGTCAAAACAAAAAATGTGGGAAATGGCGGCTTCCCGCCCGGGCTCGCCCGCGGTTGACAGGAGCCCGGATATTCCGTAGAAGTCAGGCCCATTCCGGTCTCTAACTGCTTGCCGGCACGGCGTTTCCGGCAGATTCCCGCCGGCCGGGTGACGGCTCTCTGGAATGGGCGGCCAGTGATCAAGAAGATCCTCATTGCCAACCGCGGCGAAATCGCGGTACGTATCGTCCGGGCCTGCCGCGAGATGGGCATCCGGTCCGTGGCCATTTTCACGGCCGCCGACCGCCATGCCCTGCACGTGAAAAAGGCTGACGAGGCCTACAATATCGGTCCCGACTCCGTAGCGGGCTACCTGAACGCCCATCGCATCGTGAACCTGGCGGTGGCGACCGGCTGCGACGCCCTCCATCCCGGCTATGGCTTTCTGTCCGAGAACCCACTGCTGGCCGAGATCTGCGCCCGCCGCAACATCCGCTTCATCGGCCCCAGTGCCGAGGTCATACGACAGATGGGCGACAAGACCGAGGCGCGCCGCCGCATGCGGGCCGCCGGCGTGCCGGTCGTACCCGGCAGCGACGGCAACCTCTCGGGACTGGAGGAGGCACTGGCCCTCGCCCGGGAAATCGGCTACCCGGTCATGCTCAAGGCCACCTCCGGCGGCGGCGGCCGCGGCATCCGTCGCTGTGCCGACGAACAGGCCCTGCGGCGCAGCTACGATCGGGTGCTGTCCGAGGCCACCAAGGCGTTCGGCAGCGCCGACGTGTTCCTGGAGAAATGCGTAGAACAGCCGCGCCACATCGAGATGCAGGTGCTGGCCGACGGTCACGGCAATGTGGTGCATCTGTTCGAACGCGATTGTTCCATCCAGCGCCGCCACCAGAAGCTCATCGAGATCGCGCCGTCGCCACAGCTGAGCGATCAGCAGCGGGCCCTGCTCGGCGACTACGCGGTCCGTGCGGCGCGCGCGGTCGGTTACGAGAACGCCGGGACGGTGGAATTCCTCATGGACACCGACGGCAGTCTCTATTTCATGGAAATGAACACTCGCCTGCAGGTGGAGCACACCGTGACGGAGGCCATTACCGGCGTGGACATCGTGCAGGAGCAGATCCGGATCGCTGCCGGCCTGCCGCTGCGCTACCGCCAGGAGGAGATCTCCCGGCGCGGGTTCGCCATGGAGTTCCGCATCAACGCCGAGGATCCCAAGAACGATTTCCTGCCGAGCTTCGGGCGCATCACCCACTATTTTTCCCCTGGCGGGCCGGGGGTTCGCATCGATGCAGCCATCTACACGGGGTATCCCATCCCCCCCTACTACGATTCGATGTGTGCCAAACTGACGGTGTGGGCGCTGGACTGGGAGCAACTGCTCAATCGTGCGGCGCGTGCTCTCGAGGACATGGGTGTCTATGGCGTCAAGACCACCATCCCTTATTATCTGGAGATCCTCAACACCGAGGAATTCCGCTCCGGACGATTCGAT
Organism: uncultured Gammaproteobacteria bacterium; assembly: GCA_964458835.1. GTDB lineage: Bacteria > Pseudomonadota > Gammaproteobacteria > Thiohalobacterales > Thiohalobacteraceae > JAHJQQ01. Next base: position 2,605 of record CAYWKV010000110.1, read on the forward strand.
ACCGGCTTCGTCGAGGCGCACCCCGAGCTGGTGGACTACCCCGCCACCCGGCCCACGCGCCAACTGGCGGCGGTGATCGCCGCAGCTGTGGCGGCGCACCTGGGCAATTGAGGATCCGATGGCCACGAAATCCACAAAACCCACTGAAATGTCTTCTGAAGCGTTCAGCGGCGGGAATCGTAGGTTTCGCAGGTTTCGTGGCTGACAATTTCGGGAAGGCGAGTAATGCCGAAGGTCAACATCACTGAGCTGGTTCTGCGCGACGGCCATCAGTCGCTCATCGCCACGCGCATGCGCACCGCCGACATGCTGCCGATCTGCGAGCGGCTGGACCGGGCCGGCTATTGGTCGCTGGAGATCTGGGGCGGCGCCACCTTCGATGCCTGCCTGCGCTTTCTGAAGGAAGATCCGTGGGAGCGGCTGCGTATCTTGCGCAAGGCACTGCCCAACAGCCGTCTGCAGATGCTGCTCCGGGGGCAGAATCTCCTCGGATACCGGAATTACTCGGATGATGTCGTGCGTGCCTTCGTCGCGCGGGCCGCGGCCAGCGGTATCGACGTGTTCCGCATCTTCGATGCCCTCAACGATACGCGCAATCTCCAGGTCGCCATCGATGCCGTCAAGCGGGCCGGCCGGCATGCACAGGGCACGGTCTGCTACACCATCAGCCCCGTGCACGGTATCGAGCAGTTCGCGGCCATGGCGCGGGAGCTCGCGGCAATGGGTTGCGACAGCATCGCCATCAAGGACATGGCCGGCCTGCTGGCCCCGATGATTGCCGGTGAGCTGGTCCGACGGCTGCGCGCCGAAGTCGATCTTCCAATCCATCTGCACATGCATGCCACCGCGGGTGTGGCGGAGATGTGTCAGCTCAAGGCCATCGAGAACGGCTGCGTGCACATCGACACTGCCATCTCGTCGTTCGCCGGCGGTGCCAGTCATCCGCCCACGGAAAGCATGGTCGCCGCCCTGGCGGGCACGGAATACGACACGGGTCTGGACCTGAATCTTCTGCAGGAAATCGGCTTCTATTTCCGCGAGGTGCGCAAGAAATATCACCAGTTCGAAAGCGAGTTCACAGGTCTGGACACGCGCGTGCAGATCTATCAGGTGCCCGGCGGCATGATCTCCAACCTCTACACGCAGCTGCGCGAACAGGGAGCCCTAGGCCGTATGCAGGAGGTGCTGCTGGAGATCCCGCGGGTGCGGGAGGATCTCGGCTACCCGCCGCTGGTCACGCCAACCTCGCAGATCGTCGGCACTCAGGCCGTGCTGAACGTACTCACCAGTCAGCGCTACAAGACCATCACCAACGAGGTGAAACTGTACCTTCAGGGCCGCTACGGCCGCGCGCCCGGTGAGGTGAATTCGATGGTGCGGCAGCAGGCCATCGGAAACGCCGACGTCATCGATGTGCGCCCCGCCGACTTGCTCGATCCGGAAATGGAACACCTGCGGGATGAGATCGGCGAACTTGCCGTGCACGAGGAAGATGTACTCACTTTCGCGATGTTTCCCGAAATTGGGCGCGAATTCCTGCAGAAGCGCGCCGCGAACGCCCTGGTGCCCGAGCCGCTGGAGCCACCGAAGCCCGTCCAGCCCGCCGCCCTGGGCCGGCTGACGGAATTCAATGTCACGCTGCACGGCGAGACCTATCACATCCGGGTGACGGGGTCCGGCCATCCGCAGCAGGACCAGCGGCCCTTCTATCTCACCGTCGACGGCATGCCCGAGGAGATTCTGGTCGAGTCTCTGGAGGAGATCCCGGCCGCCGCGCCGGAGGCAGCCGGCGCCGCGCCGCGGGCCCCCAAGGGCAGCAAGCGGCCGCGGGCCAGCCAGCCGGGCCACGTCACGACCTCCATGCCGGGGACCATCGTCGACGTGCTGGTCGAGGTCGGTGCCACGGTGCAGGCCGGCGCCCCGTTGCTGGTCGCCGAGGCGATGAAGATGGAAACCGAGATCCAGGCGCCCATCGCCGGCACCATCACCGCCATCCACGTCGCCAAGGGCGACAGCGTCAATCCCGACGAGACCTTGATGGAAATCGGTTAGCCCCGCCCCCTCTGTCGCCCTGTTGCAGGATTGCATCCCACACCCTTTTTTCGCCATAGTTCGCCGCCAGATCTACCAATATCCTCAACGGAGAAACGCAATGCAGCAGTCGCAAACGGACCGGGGCGGCACACCGGCACGTACGGTACTCGGCCGCTGGGTGGAATCCGCACCGGTGCAGAATGCCATCATTGGGTTGATCGTCCTGAACGCGGTCATCCTGGGCCTGGAGACTTCGCCCGGCGTCATGGCGCGCGCCGGCACGGTGCTGACGGCGGTCGATGCGCTGATCCTGACCGTATTCGTCGTAGAAATTGCACTGAAGCTTTTCGCGCAGGGAACGCGATTCTTTCGACATGGGTGGAACGTCTTTGATTTTCTGGTGGTCGGCATAGCACTCGTGCCGGCCAGCGGGCCTTTGGCGATCCTCCGTGCGCTGCGCATCCTGCGGGTGCTGCGGCTGCTGTCCATGATGCCACGGTTGCGATTCGTGGTGGAGGCGCTGCTGCATTCCCTGCCCGGTATCGGATCCATCGCCCTGTTGATGGTCGTCATCTATTACGTCGCAGCGGTCATGGCCACCGGGCTGTTCGGGGCGACCCATCCGGAATGGTTCGGCAGCGTCGGCCGGTCCATGTATACCCTGTTTCAGGTCATGACGCTGGAGAGCTGGTCCATGGGCATCGCCCGGCCCGTGATGGAAATGCATCCTTATGCCTGGTTGTTCTTCATCCCGTTCATCCTCGTCGCCACCTTCACGGTGCTGAATCTGTTCATCGCCATCATCGTCAACACCATGCAGACCATGCATGAGGCCGCACATCGCCATGAGGAAGCGGTCATCACCAGCGTGGTTCACACGGAAGCGACGCAGATCGAAACGGAACTGCGGGCGGTTCGCGAGGAATTGCGGGCGCTACGGAGCGCACTGGCCGATCAACGCAGGGCTTGAGTTCCAAGCCCGGAGGTGTGGCGTGAGCGTCACACGGGACTGGGAGACACTGTAATATGACGACAACGCCGCCCTTGATTCTCGCCTCGACCTCGCCGTACCGGCGCAGCCTTCTGGAGCGTCTGGGCCTGGAATTCTCGGTGTGCTCCCCCGATGTGGACGAGACGCCGCGTGCCGGAGAGTCTCCGATGGATCTCGTCCGCCGCCTGGCTGAGGCCAAGGCCCGCGCCGGTGCGGCGCAAGCCGGCCGGGCGCTGGTTATCGGCTCCGATCAGGTGGCGGTGGTCGGCGACGAAGTACTGGGAAAACCGGGCAGTGCCGAACGCGCCTGCGCGCAATTGGCGCGTCTGTCCGGCCAGCGCGTGGTTTTTCTGACCGGCCTGTGCCTATTCAACAGTGCCGAAGACCGTACACAGCTGGAGGTGGTGTCCTTCAGTGTGGTGTTCAGACACCTGTCATCGACGCAGATCCAAGACTATGTCTGGCGTGAACAGCCCTTCAACTGCGCAGGCAGCTTCAAATCCGAAGGTCTGGGGATCGCGTTGTTCGAGCGCATGGAAGGTGATGACCCCACCGCCCTGATCGGCTTGCCGCTGATTCGGCTGGTGGGGATGCTGGAAGCGGAGGGTCTCGCTGTCCTGGGCTGATGCGCCGTGGCATCGCACAGGAGGGTGGATCACCGGTTTTTCAGCCGCCGTATACAGTCGCTACGACTTCATTCGAATAACCGCTGCGGTTGCCATAGAAATCCACGGACTGTGTCGTGATGTACCAGGACGCCGAGGTGAGTGTCTCGATGGTATAAGTACAGCGCTGAATCACGCCACACGCGTTGGAACCGGCCGTGGTGCAGCTGAGCTGTGGACTGTCGACCTGCAAGCTGGTGGAATACAGACCAGGTGCCAGCCCCATATTGATGCGGTAGCCTCTGATGCCTGTGGTGCAACTTCCGTCGACGTTCGTGGGATCGGTCGACCAGGAGAGGGTTACACGTCCTGTGCCACCCAGATCCGACGTGGCAGCCGAACCACTGCTTTGATCGCTTACGACGGATGGAGAAGCCGACGGTGTGGAAGCACCGGTACTGCCGCTGCCGCCACCTCCACCGCACCCTCCCAACATCAGACCAGCCCCAAGCACGACCCAAACAGCACCCTTGATGGTATTCACGTTGAAGTATCGCTCCCTTCACAAATGGCAATGTGCGGATCGGTCCTGATTCCTTGTCTGGGTCTCTTCCCGATCCGCGCACAAGGATACGGATTGAGGTGCCGCAGAATGCGCCACGGGTCACAGATTCCGGTATGCCCTCGAATGGGATGGGGCAACCTCGCCGGGTTCGGAGAAAGCATTTTTGATGCCATTACGTAACATGCGGAAATAACGTATAAAAATAGAAGTTTCTGACTGCTCTGAATAGTCAATATTCCGCCACTCACCGCGCGCTGAAAAACCTGTCCTGCGTTTCGCCATACCTCTGTGCCGCGGCAGTTGCTCCGTGCGCACCGACTACCGACGGAGTTTCAGTAGCCGTTGCCGCACAATCTTCCGTATTTGTGAATGCAGTCGCATACCCACTGCGACGGGAACCCTGAACGATTCGGACCGTGTCGCCGATGCTATGCACAGCCGGACGCGAAGTGCATGGAGCCTCATCAGTGACGGGATACACGCGAGTTCGATTTGCAGGTATTGATCGGGGACTCCCAGATGCGGATTTACGTAGAGAAGCTTGCCACCCTTTCCAAGTTCACCGTGGGGGGCGCCGTCCTCTCGATGCTCGTCGCCTGTGGCGGTGGTGGTGGTGGTACCGCCGACGTCACGTCCAGCACGGACGATACGCTCGTAACCACCACCTACCTGGGTAGCGTTGGCGATGGCCCGATCATCAATGCAGAGGTTTTCATTTACGATTCCAAGGGTGGGTTGATGGCGACACAGCGGAGCGACGCTTTCGCTAATTACGAGGTCACCGTCAAAACCCGTAAGAATCCGTTCCCGATCACGGTGGAGGCAATTCGCGGTACCGACCTGGTAACCGGAATGCGGCCCGACTTTACCCTGAAGGCCGTTTCCTTCTCGCCCAGCAACAAGCGGCTGAATCTGAATCCCTATTCGACACTGATCGTCGAATCCGCACGTGCCATGCCAGGTGGGTTGACGCTGTCGAACGTCGATGCCGCGACTGCGGCGGTTCTTCGGGAGATGAATTTCGGTCTTGATACCGCGACCATCCCCAATCCAGTGACGACGCGCATCGACGAAAGGAACATCGCCAATATCGTGCGCGGTTCGGAGGCTCTCGGTGAGACGATCCGCCGCACACGTACAGGTCTTGCCATCGCTGGCTATATCCGTTCGCACAACGATATCGTCACCGCGATCGCGCGCGACCTCGCCGACGGCCGACTGGATGGACACGGCCCCGCCGGCACGGATGCGCGCATCAGCGCAGTGGTCAGCGCCGTAGCGGCCCAGGTGCTCGTTGAACAGTTCACAAACATTTTGCACGTGAACGGAACGCAAGCCACATCTGCCATGGACAGCGCGATCAACCAGACCCTTCCGACCACGCCTGCCGATGCGCTGACCGGCAGTGTAGCCATCCCACAGGCCATGATCAGTCAGGCGACACGCATGATGAATGCGCTGCGATCCGTGGATACGCGGCCCGAGATCTCAGCCCTTGCGCAGACAATCTCCACGGTCCCGGCAGGCAGTACGACTCACGCCGTCCGCACCGTGCTGAGCATCAGTCACAGCCGTTTGTTGGATGCCACTATCACGAACGTGGCGCAGGCGAACACCGAAACGATTGATATGCTGAGAGGAACCTTGAGCGGTGATGTGCCTGCGCCGGCGCCTGCCGAGCCGACCGAAGAACCCGGGCCGTCGGAGAATCAGGCGCCTTCGATTATGGGCAGCCCAATGACCAGCCTGACTGCTGACACGCCCTACGCGTTTACGCCGGTGGCGTCGGACGCGGATGGTGATCCGCTGGCTTTCAGCATTGCCAATCGCCCGGTCTGGGCGTCCTTCGACACCCGGACGGGCCGCTTGTCCGGAACCCCGAGTGCTGCTCATATCGGAAGCCATGACAATATCGTGATATCCGTCTCCGACGGCACCGCGTCTACCGCGCTGAACGCGTTCAGTGTCCAGGTGGTCGCGGGCAATGCTGCTCCAAGCATCAGCGGCCAGCCCCAGACCGCGGTAGTGGCAACGAACGCGTACAGCTTCACGCCATCCGCCAGCGATGGCAATGGGGACGCTCTGGCTTTCAGTATCCGGAACCGTCCTTCATGGGCTACTTTCAGTACCACGACAGGTCGACTTTACGGTACGCCGACCAACAGTGACGTGGGAACCTACGGCAACATCATCATCACCGTGACCGATGGCACGGCGAATACGTCACTGCCCGCATTCGGCATCACGGTATCCGAGTATGTCGTACCCAATCGCGTGCCCGTCATTGGCGGGTCGCCCGCAACCACGGTCGCCCAGGGCACGGCCTACTCATTCCAGCCCACCGCCAGTGATGCCGATGGCAACAGTCTGACCTTCCGGATATCCAATAAGCCGACGTGGATGACCTTCAGCAGCAGCACCGGTCGGTTGTCGGGCACGCCGACCAACAGCCAGGTGGGTAGCTACGGCAACATCGTCATAAGTGTCAGTGACGGTACCGCCACCGCCTCATTGCCCGCCTTCACCGTCACCGTGACCAATGTTAACGACGCGCCCACCATTACCGGCACTCCCGTCACGAGCGTGGATGCCGGGGCTGCCTATGGTTTCGCACCGACCGCAGCCGATATCGATGGCGATGCGCTGAGCTTCAGCGTCGCGAATCTACCGAATTGGGCGACGTTCAGCACGACTACCGGCCGAATCAGCGGTACCCCAAGCGAATCGCATGTCGGAACCTACAGCAATATCGTCGTCAGGGTGACCGATGGTCAGGCGAGTGCCCAGCTGGCGCCGTTCAGCATCACCGTCAACAGCACTCAGACTGCGAACCGTGATGTGACGCTGCGCTGGGTCGCGCCGACCACGCGTAGTGACGGTAGCGCCATCTCGCTGAGCCAGATTGCCAGCTTCCGGATCCATTACGGGACTGCGCCCGGAAACTACACCGGCCGTATAAACGTGAATGACGGCAGTTCGACCACGTATACGATAAGAGATATGGCGCCGGCGACGTACTATTTCGCCGTTACCGCAATCGATGCCGACGGGCGGGAAAGCGTCCATTCGAGTACGGTATCGACTCAAGTACGGTAAAGGAGGCGATGAAGACCCCGGCACCTTAAGGTGCCGGGGTTTTTTATGGTGCGCCCGGCAGGGCGCACTCACTTGGAGGTGAAAGTCCTCT
>CAYWKV010000111.1:0-9962 GCA_964458835.1 uncultured Gammaproteobacteria bacterium
GCCCCTATGTCCGAAATGACCCCCCGCGAAATCGTCCAGGAGCTCGACAAGCACATCGTCGGGCAGGCGGCCGCCAAGCGCGCCGTCGCCATCGCGCTGCGCAACCGCTGGCGCCGCATGCAGGTGGGCGAAGACCTGCGCAACGAGATCACGCCCAAGAACATCCTGATGATCGGACCGACCGGCGTGGGCAAGACCGAGATCGCCCGGCGGCTGGCGAAGCTCGCCCACGCGCCCTTCATCAAGGTGGAGGCGACCAAGTTCACCGAGGTCGGCTATGTCGGCCGTGACGTCGAATCCATCGTCCGCGATCTGGTCGACAGCGCCATCAAGATGACCCGCGAGCAGGAGATGGACAAGGTGCGCTACCGCGCCGAGGACGCCGCCGAGGAGCGCGTGCTCGACGCACTGCTGCCGCGGCCGCGCCCCATCGGCTTCACCGACGAGGAGGCCGCCGAACCGGACAGCTCCGAGACCCGCCAGAAGCTGCGCAAGCTGCTGCGCGAGGGCCGTCTCGACGAGCGCGAGATCGAGGTCGAGGTCTCCGCCGCGCCCATCGGCGTGGAGATCATGGCGCCGCCCGGCATGGAGGAGATGACCAGCCAGCTGCAGGGCCTGTTCCAGAACCTCGGCGGCGGCCGCACCAAGCGCCGCAAGCTGCGCGTGCGCGAGGCCATGAAGCTGCTGACCGACGAGGAGGCCGCCAAGCTGGTCAACGAGGAGGATCTCAAGCTGCGCGCCCTGCAGGCGGTCGAGCAGAACGGCATCGTCTTCATCGACGAGATCGACAAGGTCACCCAGCGCTCCGAGGCCCGCGGCGCCGACGTCTCGCGCGAGGGCGTGCAGCGCGACCTGCTGCCGCTGGTCGAGGGCAGCACCGTATCGACCAAGCACGGCATGGTGAAGACCGACCACATCCTGTTCATCGCCTCCGGCGCTTTCCACCTGTCCAAGCCCTCGGACCTGATTCCGGAGCTGCAGGGCCGGCTGCCGATCCGTGTGGAACTGGATGCGCTCGGCGTCGACGATTTCGTGCGCATCCTCACCGAGCCGGACGCCAGCCTCACCGAGCAGTACGCCGCGCTCCTGGCAACCGAGGGCGTGCGGCTGGAATTCGCCGCCGACGGCGTGGCGCGCATCGCCGAGGTGGCCTTCGACGTCAACGAACGCACCGAGAACATCGGCGCCCGCCGGCTGCACACCGTGCTGGAGCGCCTGCTGGAGACGATCTCCTACGAGGCCTCCGACCAGAGCGGCGCCGCCGTGGTGATCGACGCGGCCTATGTGGACGAACACCTCGCCGGCATCGCCCGCGACGAGGATCTGAGCCGGTATATTCTTTAACACCAGGTTCTGGGTGCCAGATGCCAGGGCCGAGGAAAACCTGCGCACTTGCCCCGCCTCGGCCCTGGCACCTGGCCCCTGGAACCTGAATTTATGAGGACCGACAGCATGAGCATCCACCCGACCGAAATCAATTTGCACAAACAGTCCCGCATCCTCGAGATCGCCTTCGAGGACGGGTCGCGCTTCAACCTGCCGGCCGAATACCTGCGTGTGTATTCGCCGTCCGCGGAGGTGCAGGGCCATGGCCCCGGCCAGGGTGTGCTGCAGATCGGCAAGGAGGACGTCGGCATCGAGAACATCGTCCAGGTCGGCAACTACGCCGTGCAGCTGTTTTTCGACGACAACCACAACACCGGCATCTATGCCTGGGAAACCCTGTATGATCTGGGCAAGAACCAGGAGCGCTACTGGCAGGAATACCTGGACAAACTCGCCAAGGTCGGCCACAAGCGCCGCGGCGAGACGGCGAATTGATCGCTGAATAGGCCGCTTTAACCGCAAAGGGCGCCAAGGCGCACAAAGCAAAACCTATATAGCCACGAAATCCACGAAACCCACGAAAGCTAATGGGTGTAAACATAAATCCTTTTCGTGGGTTTCGTGGGTTTCGTGGCCGTCGTGTTTTCGATGTTCTTCGCGCGCCTTGGCGTCCTTTGCGGTAGACGTTTTCAGGGGATAAACGACATGACCGACAAGACCACCCACTTCGGTTTCGAGCAGGTCGGCTGGGAGGAGAAGGCGCGCCGGGTCGGGGCGGTGTTCGACTCGGTCGCGCACAAGTACGACGTCATGAACGACGTCATGTCGTTCGGCATCCATCGCCTCTGGAAGCGCATCGCCATCGAGCTCTCCGGCGTGCGCACGGGGCAGCGGGTGCTGGATCTGGCCGGCGGCACCGGTGATCTGGCGGCGCGGCTGGCGCGCATGGCCGGCCCCGAGGGCGAGGTGGTGCTGGCCGACATCAACGCGTCCATGCTGGAGGTGGGCCGCGCGCGGCTGCTGGATCAGGGCATCGCGGGCAACGTCCGCTTCGTGCAGGCGAATGCGGAACGGCTGCCGTTCCCCGACGATCACTTCGACTGCATCACCATCGCCTTCGGCCTGCGCAACGTCACCGACAAGGACGCCGCGCTGGCCTCCATGTACCGGGTCCTCAGGCCGGGTGGGCGGCTGCTGATCCTGGAGTTCTCCAAGCCGCGCGCGCCGGGACTGGCGCCGCTGTACGACTTCTACTCCTTCAAGATCCTGCCGGTGATGGGCCGACTCATCGCCAACGACGCCGCGAGCTACCAGTACCTCGCCGAATCGATCCGCATGCATCCCGACCAGGACAGTCTGCGCGCCATGATGGAGCGGGCCGGTTTCGAGGACTGCAGCTACCACAACCTGACCGGCGGCATCGTCGCCCTGCACCGCGGGTTCAAGTACTGATGTCAGGATCCGCCACGCCCTTCGTCGGTCCCGGACGGCGGCTGGCCGCCGTGCTGCTGGATACGACGCTGGCGGCCTTCGCGCTCGGGGCGGTGAACTGGCTGCTGCATGCCCGGCACGGCCACGACGCCGAGCCGGCCGCGCTGGTGGACGCGGTCACGGCGGCACCGTTCGCGCTGGCGGTCATCCTGCTGTGCTGGTATGTCTTCCAGGGGACGCCCGGCAAGCTGTTGCTGGGCATGCGCATCGTCGATGCCCGCGACGGAGGACGGCCGCGGCCCTGGCAGCTCGCGCTGCGCCTGGCCGGCTATGCGGTCGCCGCCGCACCGGCCGGACTCGGGCTGGCCTGGGTGCTGTGGGACCGGCGCCGCCAGGGCTGGCACGACAAGCTCGCCCGTACCGCGGTGATGAGCGACGACGACGCCTGCAAATCCCTCGACCAACTCCGGACGGAACTGGGATGAGCGCGCCCACCTGGTTCGCCGGCGCGGTCGAGACCGCCTGCAACGCCGCACTCGGACTCGACCCCGAGGTGCGCGCCCGTCTGGGTGCGCTCGACGGCAAGGTCATCGCCCTGGAACTGCTGGGCCTGGGGCTGCGGCTGTATTTCTTTCCGCATGCGCAGGGCGTGCAGGTGCTCGGCCACTACGACGGCGAGCCGGACACCACGCTGCGCGGCGCGCCATTGTCACTGCTGCGCCTGGGCCTGAGCGACCGGCCCGCCGACGAGCTGTTCGCCGGCGGCGTGGAACTGCGCGGCGACACCGCGGCCGGCCAGGCCTTCCAGGACGTCCTGCGCGCACTGCGGATCGACTGGGAGGAACTGCTGGCGCGCGTCGCCGGCGACGACCTCGCTCATCAGGCCGGCCGGGCCGCGCGCGCCGCGGGCGCGCAGGCGCGCAGAACGGGCGATACGCTGGCGCTCGACCTCGGCGAATACCTGCACGAAGAGGCCGGCCTGCTGCCGACACGGCCCGAGCTCGAGGCCTTTCTGGACACGGTCGACGGCCTGCGCAGCGACGCCGACCGGCTGGAGGCCCGCCTGCGGCGTCTGGAGGCGGCGTCGGCGGGGCGCAAGTAGGAAATAACACACAGCCCCGGAAGCGCACGGAAGGCAGTGACGTCACTGCTGCGCCATAGGCGTTATACAACAATGATCTTGTCCGCGTGGTTCCGTGTGCTTCCGTGGCAAATGCGGTTTTCGGGTTTATGGACCAGCATCGCACCGAAATGAAACAGCGTCGTGAAGGCGCGGCTCATCGCCTGACGGGTGACGAGGGCGGCTGTGTGAAGCGTATGATCCCGTCCGCGTTGTTCCGTGTGTTTCCGTGGCAAACACGATTTGCGGATTTATCGGACAAGGGCGGAATACGATGATCAGGCCGGGTCAGCTCTGGCGTGTGCTGCACATCAACTGGATCCTGGTCCGCAACGGCCTGGACGAGATCGTCTTCGCCACCCACCTGTTCCGGCCGCTGCGCTTCCTGTATCACCTGGCGCCGTGGAACTGGCTGCGCCGCGAGCACCCGCCGCGCGGCGTGCGCATCCGCCGCGCGCTCGAACAGCTCGGGCCGATCTTCGTGAAGTTCGGCCAGATCCTGTCGACGCGCCGCGACCTGCTGCCGGACGACATCGCCTTGGAACTCGCCAGGCTGCAGGACCGCGTGCAGCCCTTCCCGGGCACGCAGGCGCGCGCCCTCATCGAGAAGGCCTACGGCCAGCCCCTGACGCAGGTGTTCGCGAGCTTCGACGAAACGCCGCTGGCTTCCGCCTCCATCGCCCAGGTGCATACGGCGCGCCTGCCCGATGGCACCGACGTGGTGGTGAAGGTGGTGCGGCCGAACATCCGCCGCGTCATCCGCCGTGACGTGGCGCTGCTGTACTACGTGGCGCAGCTGGCGGAGCGCTATTGGCGCGAGGGGCGGCGTCTGCGGCCCGTCGAGGTCGTGCAGGAATTCGAGACCACCATTCTCGACGAACTCGACCTGCTGCGCGAGGCCGCCAACGCCTCGCAGCTGCGCCGCAACTTCGCCGGCTCGAAGATGCTGTACGTGCCCGAGGTGTACTGGCCGCAGTGCCGCCGCGAGGTCATGGTGATGGAGCGCATCAGCGGCACGCCCGTCAGCAACATCGCCGAGCTGCGCGCCCAGGGCATCGATCTCAAGCAGCTCGCCGAACGCGGCGTGGAGATCTTCTTCACGCAGGTCTTCCGCCACAACTTCTTCCACGCCGACATGCACCCGGGCAACATCTTCGTCGCGCCCGACGGGCAGTACCTGGCGGTGGATTTCGGCATCATGGGCACGCTGAGCCCGGTCGACCAGCGCTATCTGGCGGAGAACTTCCTGGCCTTCTTCCGGCGCGACTACCGGCGCGTCGCCGAGCTGCACGTGGAATCCGAATGGGTGCCGGCGAACACGCGTGTCGACGAGTTCGAGGCAGCGATCCGCACGGTGTGCGAGCCGATCTTCGAGCGGCCCCTGAAGGACATCTCCTTCGGCCATCTGCTGCTGCGGCTGTTCCAGACGGCGCGGCGCTTCAACATGGAGGTCCAGCCGCAGCTGGTGCTGCTGCAGAAGACGCTGCTCAATATCGAAGGCCTCGGCCGTCAGCTCTATCCGGACCTCGACCTGTGGCAGACCGCGAAGCCCTTCCTGGAGCGCTGGATGAGCGAGCAGGTCGGCGCGCGCGCCTTCCTGGGCAATCTGCGCCGCAGCCTGCCGCTGTGGACCGAGACGCTGCCGGAGATGCCGCAGCTCCTGCATCAGACGCTGCACCAGGCCGCCAACGGGCGGCTGCGCGTCGAGTGGCACTCGCAGGAACTGCGTGAATTGCGCCGCGAACTGCGTGCCGCCAACCGCCGCAGCGTGTCGGCCATGATTGGCACCGGCCTGATGATCGCGGCGGCGGTCGTCTACGGCCTGGACGGCTTCGCGCCCGCCATGCTCGGCGGGGCGCCGCTGCTGACCTGGCTGCTGGGTGCCGCCGGCATCGCGCTCATCCTGCTGGCGCTGGGCCGGGACGATTGACGCACCCGTGCCGCACCTCCCCCAGGGAACCCCTGATCAACCGGTTCGGTAATGTTCACTAATCAGATTCCTTAAGTCGATGTCGTGAAAAATTGGCCACGGAATCCACGGAACAACACGGACAAGGCGTACTGTAAAAATCCGGAAACCCGGCCGCGGAAGGATGATCCTGGGTTTACGCAATGAATGCGTTCCGTGGATTCCGTGGCCAGGAAGGGTCTAAGTAGGTACCTGCTCCTCAGGCGAGGCGGTCCGGTGGTGCCCGGGACGCTGCAGCGCCGCCTCCACCTGATCGCGCTTCTCCCGCCCGGCCAGCGCCTCGATCAGGGCCAGCGCGAAATCCATCGCCGTTCCAGGGCCACGCGAGGTGATGATGCGGCCGTCCTGGACCACCGGCTCCTCGCGGTACTCCAGCCCCGCCACCGCCCGCGCGTCCAGCACGCCGGGGAAGCTCGTCGCCCTGCGGTTGGCGAGCAGCCCGGCGCTGGCCAGCACCTTGGGCGCGGCGCAGATGGCGGCGACGTAGCGGCCGGCGGCCGCCGTGCGGGTAAGGAGGGCGCGGAGGCGCGGATCGCGGTCGAGGTGATCGGCGCCGGGCAGGCCGCCCGGCAGGACGATCATGTCGAAGTCACGGCCGGCGACCGTGTCCAGGGTGGTGTCGGGTATCAGAACCGTGCCGCGCGAGGCGCGCACCGGCTGGTCGTCGAGACCGGCGGTGACGACCTCGATGCCGGCCCGCCGCAGCAGATCGACGATGGTGACGGCCTCGAGTTCTTCACAGCCCTGGGCTAGGGGGACAAGGACGCTCGCCATAGGTGTTCCCTCTCGTGCCGACGTTCAACCAGTCGTGCGATGGGTACGAGTTTAACACCCTGGCCCGCCAGCCGCGGGAGTTCCCGCTCCAGCAGGTCCAGGGTGGCGGGGGGGGGATGGCCGATGGCCAGCGCGCTGCCGTTGCGCCGCGCCAGGCCCAGGAGCCGGCGGAACTCGCGGGTGACGCCCTCGGCGGTTGGTTCGTCGTCGAGGAACACATCGCGCGACACGCTGGGAATGGCGTTTTCAAAGGCCAGCAGCTGGGCGACGGTGTGCCTGGTGGTGCGGCTGTCGACGAAGAACAGGCCCTCGCGGCGGCGCAGCTCGCGCATCAGCCACAGCATGTGGCCGGGGTGGCGGGTGAGCAGGCTGCCCATGTGGTTGTTGACGCCCACGGCATGCGGTACCCGGGCAAGGTCGGCGGCCAGCGTCGTGATCAGCTCCGCCTCCGTCATATCGAGCGTCAAACCGCCGCGGTCCAGAGGCCTGCCTTCCACGGTCGCCATCGGCAGGTGCAGCATGACCTCCTTGCCGCGGCGATGGGCCTGACGCGCAAGGTTGTCGGTGTGGGGTGCATAGGGGAGAAAGGCGCAGGCGACCGGGCCGGGCAGCCCGATGACGCGGCGGCCCGCGTCGAGGCGGGTCCCCATGTCGTCGATGATGATGGCGATCTCGGGGATTGCCGCGGCCGGCTGCCCGGACTCGGCCGGCATGCGGCCGGCGGCAGCCGCCCAGGTAGCCGGCAACAGTGCGGCCAGGCCGGCCACGACGGCGGCGAGCCACGGGCGCCGCATGCGACGCCCCTGGCCTGCTGTCACCGCGCGCGTTCCTGCTGGATGGCGAGACCCTTGAGCAGATTCAGGGCCTCGTAGAGCTGGTAGTCGCTGCGGGCGAGTGATTCCTCGCCGGCCTCGCCGTCCTTCTTGCCGGCCTGAGGCTTGCCGGCCGCGTCGTCCGTCTTCTTGCTCTTGCCGTTCTCGAGGTGGCGCGAGAGATCGGCCTCCTTGATGGTCTCGAACGGCTGCTCGATGGCGGCGACCTGCACATCCTCCAGCTCGATGTCCGGCACGATGCCCTCGGCCTGGATGGAACGGCCGCTGGGCGTGTAGTAGCGCGCGGTGGTGAGCTTCACGGCGGTACCGTTGTTCAGCGGCACGATGGTCTGCACCGAGCCCTTGCCGAAGGTGGGCGTGCCGAGAATGATCGCACGCTTGTGGTCCTGCAGCGCGCCGGCGACGATCTCGGAGGCCGAGGCCGAGCCCTGGTTCACCAGCACCACCAGCGGCGCACCGTCGATGACGTCGTCCGGCGTGGCGTTGAAGCGCAGGCGCGAATCGGCGATACGGCCCTCGGTATACACGATCAGGCCCTTGTCGAGGAAGGCGTCGGACACCGCCACCGCGCCGTTCAGCACGCCACCGGGGTTGTTGCGCAGATCCAGCACCAGGCCGCGCAGCTTGCCGGCCTTCTTCAGCTCGTCGATCGCCTGTGCGAGATTGTCGGCGGTGGTGGCCTGGAACTGCGAGATGCGCACGTAGCCGAAGCCGTCCTGCAGCACGCGCTGCTTGACGCTCTTCACCTTGATGATGTCGCGCGTCAGGGTGATCTTCAGCGGTTTCTCCTGACCCTCGCGCACGATGGTCAGGGTGATGTCCGTGCCGGGCTTGCCGCGCATGAGCTTCACCGCCTCGTTGAGGGTCATGCCCTTCACCGGCGTCTCGTCGAGGCGGATGATCAGATCGCCGGCCTGCACCCCGGCGCGCTGCGCGGGCGTATCGTCGATGGGCGCGATGACCTTGACGAAGCCATCCTCCATGCCGACCTCGATCCCCAGACCGCCGAATTCACCGGACGTGCCGACCTGCAGCTCCTTGAACTGCTCCTGGTCGAGGTACGCGGAATGCGGATCCAGACCCGTGAGCATGCCGCGGATGGCGTTCTCCAGCAGCACCTTGTCTTCGACGGGCTCGACATAGTCGGCCTTGATGCGCGCGAACACGTCACTGAAGCTGCGCAGTTCCTCCAAAGGCAGTACCGATTGCGCCGCCTCGCGCTCGGCGAACACGCCGTGACCGATGCTGAGCGACACACCGAGCACCAGGCCGGTACCAATCAGGGCCAACTTCTGCGTTTGGAAATTCATTGACAAGATCCATTTACCGGCCGGCGCCGGCCTCGCTGCGATCGACGCTGCCTGTATCGGCCGCTACCCGGCCGGACTTGGCTCGTCTGAACTTGTGTAAGTAGGACAAGACCATAGCACAGAGGACCCGGGAGCGAAACGCGTTCAGCGGCCCGCCCGCGCCGCGTCGGGCCGACCTGCGCACCAGGTCTGCGGGTCCTGCGGCTCGCCCTTGTGACGCAGTTCGAAGTACACGCCCGGCCGCGCCATGCCGCCGGTATCGCCGACCGCCGCGATGACGTCGCCGCCCTCGACCCAGTCGCCGACTTCCCTGTAGAGCGACTGGTTGTGGCCGTACAGGGTCATGTAGTCGTTGCCGTGATCGATGATGATCAGCAGCCCGAAGCCGCGCAGCCAGTCCGCGAAGGCGACACGCCCGCTGGCGACGGCACGCACATCCTGATTGGCGGCCGCCGCGATGAAGGCGCCCCGCCAGCGCAGGCTGCCGACGTCGCGGCGCTCGTTGAACTTCGCCGCCAGCTCGCCGGACACCGGCCACGGCAGTGTGCGCTTGAGCTTGGCGAAAGGCTGGCGGCGGGCGGTGGCCACCCGCTCGACGTCGGCCAGCACGCGCTGCAGTTCCTGCACCAGCTGCTGCAGGCGCTTTTCGTCCTTCTCCAGCCCCGCCAGGCGGTCGCCCTGGTCGCGGATCTCGGCCTGCAGCTTGTGCAGCAGGCCTTCGCGGGCCAGCCGCTCGTCCGCCAGCGCCTGCATCTCCGACGCCTGCTGCGCCCGGGTCGCCGCCAGGGCCTCGCGCTGGACCACGATCTGCTCCTGCAGCTGCGCCACCCGGTCCCGGGCCACCATGACCCGGTCGATGCGGCTCAGGCGGGTGTGGTTCAGATAACGGTAATACGTGAGGGTACGGCCGAGCCTCGTGGGATCCTCCTGATTCAGGAGCAGCTTTACTTGCTCCTGACGCCCGAGGAGATAGGCGGCCCGGATCTGGCGGGCAAGCTCCCGGCGCTCGGCCTCGAGCTCGGCGGTCACTTCCGCATAGCGGCGCTGCGACTCCGCCAGCCGGCGCTCTTCGTCGTCGAGGCGGGAACGGGTGTCGCGCAGACCGCGGGAGGCGCGCCCGATGCGCTGCTCCACCTCGCGCACGGCCCTGACGGCGGCGGACTCCTCGGCGCGCGCGGCCGCGAGGCGCTTCTGCACCG
>CAYWKV010000112.1:0-9238 GCA_964458835.1 uncultured Gammaproteobacteria bacterium
GGGGGGTGCGCTGCAGGAGAATGCGCCGATTGCTGCTGCAGCGGCATAAGTCCGGGGAAAGAAGGAAATGCCGCGCGCGCGCGGCGTAGCGCCCGAAGGGGGGTGCCAAGGCTTTGTGAAAGGGGGAAGAAATGAATTCAGCCGGGGGATACACCGCGAAAGCGGTTTTATTTTACCGCTTGAGTGGTCTACTCATATGTTAGCGCTCATGAAACATTACCGCATCGTTATAGTTATGTTGTTGGTTGGTGTCAGTCTGAGCTGTGCGCTCTCCACCGCGCCGAAAAATGACGCTGGATTTAAAGCGGTGAAAGACGTCGAGTCTCTAGCGGGCTGTTACCAAAATCGTGGGGAAGGTGAGGGCGTGCGATATCTTTCGGCCGTAATCTGGCCTAAAGACCAGCTCGCGCACGAACAAATATTGGCTATTAAGGTGGTATTCGAGGAGCCACGTAGCCTTAGGGTGACGGCGCTTGGCTCGGAAGGAACAGCCAAAGAAGGAATCTTTGTCGACGGAACGGATTTTCATTTAGCCTCGGGGCGAATTCAAATCCAATCTGATACGGTGGCGTCATTCGCGTACCCCGCTGGTAATGTGTTCATCGGCGCTGGTCATCAATCCCAATCTTTAGGGTTGGACTCTCGTGGAGATGCGAGAATGCAGGAAAGCTCTACCTTTGCAGGCACAGCATTCCTGGTAATTCCGATGGCTGGTAATGTTAGAGATGCGTTTCGTTTCCCGAGGGCGCAGGAGCTGTGCAATGAGCGCTAACAAGGCGCGCAACCCGGACGGCTTCGCCGCCGGTTCGCTTGGTCGTTAGGGCGCAAAGGAAGGGATAGATGTCGAACATCGGAAAACTATGGGCTGGCCGGGTCTATGGGACAAACACTGGCAATCTCTTTATCGAGTTTTCTAAGGAACCTCTGAATAATTCCCGCATCAGCCCACTCGTTGCGAGTTGATGCTGTAAATCCGCGCAATTTGCGTGTCTCAGCGCCGTTTATCGGCCGATCGCCCCGCCGAATCGGCCATTTTCAGGCCGTTCGGCCTACCGCAGACGCACTACGCCTGCGCCAGTCGTAACAACCGTCGCTTCGTCAGCACCATGTTCACCAACGCGAACGCCGCAAACAGGTGGTTGGCATTCTTGTCCAGCCCACGATAGCGGGTCTTGGTGAAGCCAAACTGGCACTTCAATACCCGGAATACATGTTCCACCTTGGCGCGGACCTTCGACTTGGTGCGGTTCTTCCGCTTGGCGTCCTCGGTCAGCGGCGCGTTGCGGCGGCCCTTGGCGTGCGTGAAGTCCTGTGCCTGCGGCGCGTGTTCCGCGAGCACGTCACCTTGGCCACTGTAGGCCGAGTCGCCCCACACCCGCGTCTCTTCACCGTGCAGCAGGTCCGCCAGCACCTGCGAGTCATGCACGTTCGCCGCCGTCACTGCCGCCGAGTGCACCAGCCGGGTGTCACTGTCCACGCCGATGTGCGCCTTCAGACCGAAGTACCACTGGTTGCCCTTCCTGGTCTGGCACATCTCCGGATCACGCTCCCCATCCTGGTTCTTGGTCGAGGACGGCGCATTGATGATCGTGGCGTCCACAATCGTCCCACGCGATACCTTCAAGCCCTTCTCCGCCAGATGCTCATTGACCAGTCGCAGCAGCTCCGCCCCGAAATCCCGTGCCTCCATCAGGTGCCGGAAGTGCAGGATCGTGCTCTCGTCCGGCGCCGGCTCATTGCCCAGATCGATCCCGGCGAACTCGCGCATCGCCCGCGAGTCGTACAGCGCCTCTTCCATCGCCGGGTCCGACAGGTTGTACCAATGCTGCATGAAATAGACCCGCAGCATCCGCTCCAGTCCCACCGGCCGCCGGCCGGCACCCTGCGGGTTGGGGTAGTACGGCGCCAGCGCCTCGGTCAGCTTCTTCCAGGGGATCACCTGGTCCATCTCATCGAGAAACCGTTCCTTGCGGGTCTTCTTGCTGTGCTTCTCAAATCCGCTGCCGAAGCTCTTCTGGCGCATGGGCTTGTCCTGTATCGATGACTGCGCGCATTATCTCACGAAGAGGAATTAATCAGACCTTCCCTAAGTCTGAACCTGATATCGCTGGAATACTCAGATTCATGGACAGTGCTTTCGGGCTTGCCGTCTACGCGATCCAAGGAACCTTCGATAAAGAAACGCTTCGCATTACAGGAACACCAGAGAAAGGTACCGAAGGTGTCGAACTTGGAGATCTTACGGTTGAGGCCAAATTAACGCCTGAAGGAAATCTTAGGGGCACCTGGACCACTACTCTCGGGACCGGGGGAACATTCGAGGCCTTTCCCCATGACATCACTGCAAAAGCACCACAGTCGAGAATGGGTGCGGTGGTGCCCGAACAGCTGTATACGAGAAATATTCCACTAGGCGCTGTTCGTCTATTTTCCGAAGATGTAACTCAGCTCCTGCAGCATATCCAGCAGGACTTTGTAAGCGGCAGATTGGTCGTCACATTCAATGCGCGCGGTAGTGAAGTGACAAAGTATGCCGAAGACTTTCTTCGAGATGCCAAGTCGCTAGGACCTTTGAAGTATTTGAAGGTGATGATCCAAGAGCCGGAAGCGTACGGGATAAATCGCCTAGTTGTTGTGGAACTAAACGCATTCGGAGCTAACGAAGTCCGCGTTCAAGGAGTCCAAGAGTCATGGGTTATTGGAAAGGCTGAATCAATCGCTGCCCTCCTCAAGCGGAATCAAAGCACCTTAATTACGACTTATAAGAAGTTTGGTCTGAATTTAAACCAGGCGATTTTCGTTGCGATGTTGGTCGTAATGCCAAGCATCGCGAAATGGACAGAACGCGCCCTCTTTGCCGTCGCCGTATTCGCTTTGTTGGCTGCCCTACTTTGGTTGCATGCCAAGTTCATTCCAAATGCTACGGTGCGAATGGAAGTCGAGCGGCCTTCATTCTTGGCGCGTGCCTGGCCTACGTTGCTTTCTTGGTTTGTTGCTGCAACAGCATCGCTAGTTGCTGCGCTCGTTTTCTACTGGTTGACTAAAAGTGCACCCTAACACGGCGCTCAACCTGACTCGCTACGTCGGCGCTGCGCGCCTCGCAGCTCGCAGGTTAGCTCGGCGTTATGTTTCAAGAAGCGAAAGCCATGCTTAGCGAAAATGTCCCAGAATATACCCGTGCCGAGATAGAGGCCTTTGTACAAGCTTCTATAAGGTATGACCGGCAGGCATTAATTGGGGTGGCGGCGGTTTTCATAATAACCGCGCTTATTTTTGCAGCCCTCCTTTGGCTCATATTCGCGCTGGTGCCAGATGACCTATCGCGCATCTACGCCACCATAGGGTTAAGCACAACTATGATTATTTCGGCGGTCTCATATTGGGGCTATGTGCTGCTGCCAAGGGTTCGATGGATCATTAGCCAATCACAAGGAATAGGTCAGCGGGTCTATGACACACAGCGCAGGGTAGAAGAAATTGAAACATAACAAGTCAATCGAGTTCGCCCGCAAACAGCGCGGGCCGGACGCGCATAAGTCGCGCGCCGCTCATTTCAGTCGTTAGGCGTCACAAGATGGCCACCAATCGACGATGCAGAGAGAAGTTCCGCGCCGCCATCTACCGCCTCGCTGTCGGAGAAGGCGATGTCCGTGATCGGCTTCGCGGAGCCTATCGCTACCTGAGAATGCTATCAGAAGACGAGGTACCGCCGAGACTTCGAAAGGAATGGGCCTCAATACTTCAGGCGCTCACTCGACAGGGACCCGAGGTTGGGCCAGATGGTGAGGTGTACCGAAGTGCAATCGATCACACGATGAGTCGCATTAAGAACCGCACAGGCCGAGCGATCGCAGAACGAATCTACGCCCTCGCCCGTGAGATCAACTGAGGATTTTCTATGCCCCTTTCCATCAGCCAGATTGCGTATCTTTTGCTTGTGTTCTTCTGCGTCAGTCTCTGGGAGTACATCATGTTCCAACGGAACACAACACCGTACCCATACAGAGAGGGCTTCGCAATCTTCTCAATCCTCCAGTGGATCGGTGTTTTCTCGGCATGGTCGGCATCTTTGGGTTCGCGTGGGGTATTGCTGTTGCCGTGGCATGCATGACCGTCCTTCAGTATCTAACTCATTTCACGCTTGGCCCGCTTTGGAACAAGATCGCCCAGTCCAACTATCTGCTTCCAACGGCACTTTTCGCTGTGACGGTTTGGGTTGTTCTAGGTTTCGGCATCTATCATTTAGTATGACGCCTAACAACGCCATCAACACGGACAGTGAAAAGCGGCGCGCCTTCGTCGCCCCGCTTTTCACTGCCGGTTATGGCGAGCGTTAGCTATCACAGCTCCCACGTTTAGGTGCTTCACAGGAAAGGAAATCTTAAGTGGCTGATACAAGTCGAATTGCAATTGATCTACTGCGCTCCGATACGGCGGTATCGTGGGTAGCGGACCACCTGCTCGCCTCGTATGCGGAGGGTATTGCGCAGAGTGCGAAGGAACTTGTGTTGACTGATCAGGCAAGCTATGCACTAGCGCACGACACAACTGCACGGCGAGAAAAGGTGAAGCGGGAGAAATATGAAACGTCACGCCCGTACTCCGAGTCCGAGAGAGTCGCGCTTCTCGAGTTCGCATTAGAGCAGGTGTTCATCACGCTTCCAGCCATACAGACTTCAGTTGCGAAAGCGCTGACTGACCTTGGAGCGAAAGCAAACACAATTGAGTTCTCTGCGCCTGATGAGGAGGAGCGCGAGACTCACTCCTACATTCTTCAGTTGTCTGCGCACGACGCGAATAGTGCAGATCTCCGTGCGCGCCTCGAACGTTTCCGCACGGAGCTTCACCGATGACGACGCTCGGTGACCTACAAGCAGCGTACAACGCCAACCTTGCCGGGCATGCGCCGGTAGCCAGCGCGGGCGCGGCGAATGATGCCTTTGAAGTCTACGTACTCACCTTAGCGCTTCGCGCAGGGCGAGAGGAAGGTGGGGCGGTAACCTTCGAGTCGGCTACGGGCGTCGCAAGTCCGTCCCCGCTTCGCTTCAGAACCGCCCCTGGTAGTATCTACTCCACATCCATGAACTACACCCACGCCGCTGTATCCTTCGCAAGCGGCTTGGTGTATGAGGCGCACA
This sequence comes from uncultured Gammaproteobacteria bacterium, assembly GCA_964458835.1. GTDB lineage: Bacteria > Pseudomonadota > Gammaproteobacteria > Thiohalobacterales > Thiohalobacteraceae > JAHJQQ01. The sequence goes on from CAYWKV010000112.1 coordinate 5,139, forward strand.
TTGGCGTCTACGTTGAGGGACTTTCTGGTGTGCTCCATGAGTGCGACCTAGCTATAATCACCGCTGATGAAGCGCGCTTCTGTCGCCGCAACCAAGTTCATCCCAAGCGTGCCGACGTTCTCCTCACAGCAGAATGCAAGTTCTACACGGGAAAGCTCGGAATCGCCTTGGGGCGCGAGTTCTTGGGTACGACTGCAGACCTGGGCAGGGAAGGTCGATTCTTGCTTAGTAACAGCGATGGACGGTCGGTCGATCGAGTGCTGGCTCACCACAAGCGAAAGCGGCACTTCAGACTGACGCCTCTTGATGCTGACGCAGAAACGCAGGTGGTCGCTCAGTTCCGCGAGGTCTTCCGAAATGCCATAGCAAAGAGGCGCTGAATCACCGGATGTTTTTGACGGCGGCGATACCGGAAGGCGAGTGGAGGTTGATCAGGACAGCCGTGCAGCGTAGACAGTTGACGGGGAGTGGGCGTTTTATTGACGAGGTTGAACACATTCTTGGGCGCCGCATCGAGCATCGAAAGCCGGGGCAGCCAACGATACGACGGGATAAATAAATCTGTCCCGGATTTATGTGTCCCGGATTTATGCAGGCTAGTTAACTGTGTGACAACCATCATAACGGTAAACGCGGTAAACGGGGTAGATCACGGTTTCAGTGTCCGCATTTCCGCGCAAGCTCGTTAGGTGCTCATGCATCCGGCATCTAGCATGTACAAACCAGTAGGATGCGGAGGGGGTATCATGAAAAAGTGGATTGTTGCAATAACGTTAGTATTTGCCACTAGCGTGGCTATGGCTCATGGTGGAGGCTGTCGAAAGAATTCTCCTCCTGGGCAGTGCTGTCATATGGATAATAGTACCGGTATCGTCCACTGCCACTAAGTTCGTACTGCCCTGAGAAAAGTGAAACAAATCTATGCATGGCACATGGACGTGCCGACATAAAGCAAGCCAAGCAGATTTATCGAAGCCCCTCTAAATATTACGCAAACGAGCGCAAACGGGGCGCATGAACGGGGCAGACCACGGTTTTAGTGTTCGCAATTCTGCCGAAAAGTCTAAGCCGTGGTATGTTCCGTATTTCTATTCCGAAGCGTTATGTGTGTCGGCTTGGCTTGCGCGAAGGGGCTGTATCCACATGTCGAAGATGCTAGGGTTTATGGTGTTCGCCTCCATGCTCGTGGGTTGTCAGTCCCCCGTGAGTCACATGATGAATAATAATTTCGTCGCTATTATTGCTGACCCGGTTCCGGGTGACTGGGTTGGCACATGGACAGGAAATATGGGGCCGTATCTTGTCAGTATGCAATGGCAACCTGATGGGTATGGTCGCTTCTGCTATTCATATAGCACTGCTAATGTTCTCCAGAAAATCAAATTTTCGGAGGGCGGTATCTATATCCAGGATGGCACTAAGCTGGAGCTGAAAGAGTATTCAGCAAAGTCGGTAATAGTTCACGCCCCCTACTTTGCTGGTAAGGAATCTATTTTCTACCCTGATCCAGATTTTCGGAATGCCTCTGAATATTGTGCGAAGGCGTTGAACTGAGTAAGCGTTGATCAGAGAAGCTATGCGGCGTGGATAGCCCCAGTGCAGATCGGTTCGTGAGCCAAGTTGAAGAGGTTCTCTGAAAGCGCGTCGAGCATCGTCCGCCAGGGCGTCTGGTGAGGAATGGAGACAGCTAATGGGTGTCCTCGTTGTCCCTCGCGATTTCGTGGATAGGTTTTTTGTGGGCTCGTTCGCTGGAGACACCAATGAGCATCGAGCAGGACATCGAGCGGCTGCTCGTAACAGTACATGATCTGTTCCGTCACAATGGCGCTATTCCCGAAAGTGAAGTCTTGTCATCAGCCACGGTAAGCATAGAGCAGACCGGATACGACAACTGGAATGGTGGGATTAAGATTTTTAGCATCTACCTAGATGTCCCACTAGAAATATATGTTAAATACGAGCGGGAAATGAAGGGAATCGAGAATGCCATCCAGGCTCGACTTGAGCCACTACTTCGTAAGTATCCGGATGCATGGATCGGTGGCGTCGTAGTCACGCCCCAGTTGGTAGACTCATTGCACGCGACTGAGTCTGCGTCGTTTCAGGTCACTAGCCAGGATCTATTGGCTGCCCTTGAGTCACAGAAGAACCTGCTCATTGCTGTATCCACCGGTGGACCCAGGATTCAGAGCGTCAACGCGGAGTTCAAAGAACGACAGAGAGTGATCGAGGCAGGGCTCGAGGAGCGCAGAATCGACAATCCGATTCCCTACGCGGATCTATGGGATTGGTACGGCAAGTGGAGTAGCGGGGACTTGCCGTCCTATCAATCGCGGCGGAGCTACATCAGCGGTCTGTTGAATCCGCTCATCAAGCAGCTTCGTAGTAGTGCTGATACAAATGACGGACAGATCTTCGCTCGTCCGACTGGTTGGTCTAGAGTAGACCGTAGCATCGGCGAGATCAGGACAAGGCTCGGTCAGGCACGTGCAGAGGAGCAGTTCCAGGCGGTCGGGCTTCTGTGCCGAGATACTATAATCTCGCTTGCGGAGGCAGTGTATGAACCCGGCAACCACCCATCGCCGGACGGGGTCGAGCCAAGCAAGGCGGATGCGAAACGGATGCTCGAAGGTTTCCTTACCGCTGAACTGCCGGGTGAGCACAACAAGATTGCCCGCAAACATGCCAAAGCAGCATTAGACCTCGCCAACGAACTGACTCACCGCAGGACTGCCACTTTCCGTGATGCTGCGATGTGTGCTGAAGCGACAACTGCTGTCGTCAATATCGTTGCGATAGTCTCGGGGCAGCGAGATCCTGAGTGGCAAGAGTGAGTTCTGTCTCATGCGGCAAAGAAGGGGAAAATTCATTCGAATCACGACATTTGCTTCGGCCATCTCCGAACCCAAAAAACCCACGCCCTGAATGGCCGACCCCCTCATCTCCGCCGCCCTCCTGATCCTGTGGACCGTCGCGGCCGGGACATGGCTCTCCGGCCACCCGTCCCGGAGGGTGGCCTTCTGGGGTTCCACGATTCCGGCGCTGGCGCTCGGCCTGCTGTTCACCGCCGGCGCCTATCATGTCCGCAACGCCTATCTGAGTCTGCCGTCCTCGCCGGGGATCATGGCGGTCGTCGGGTTCGTCTGGGCGATGTATCTGGCGCTGCCGACGGCGGTTCACGCCAGGTTGATGTCGGCCAGGCGCAGGCGGCTCGGGGAGAGGTTCGGTTACAGCGTGGTCGCGGCGTTCCTGCAGGCGGTCTTTTGCGTGGCGCCGAGTTTTCCATGGCTTATCATGCTGTCCTTGGAGTAACGGGCATTCCGGGGGCGGGGCGATGAGCCGGCGGCGTCGCGCGGTTCCCCGGCCGTGCCCTCGCATTTCACGGGAGCAGCCATGATCACCTTCGAATTCCTCGTCACGTCGCTCGTGGTCGTGCTCGTGCCCGGCACCGGCGTCATCTACACCGTGTCCGCGGGACTCAGCGGCGGGCGCGGGGCGAGCGTCTATGCGGCGCTGGGCTGCACGGCGGGGATCGTGCCGCATCTGCTCGCCACGGTGCTGGGACTCGCGGCGGTCATGCACGCCGGCGCGCTGGCGTTCCAGGTGCTCAAGTACGTCGGCGTGGCGTACCTGTTCTACCTCGCCTATGCGACCTGGCGCGACAGCTCGGCCTTCGCGCTGGACGGAGGTTCTGCGCGCGCGGGCGCGTCGGGGCTGGTGGTCAGGGCCTTCCTGCTGAACATCCTGAACCCGAAGCTGACGATCTTCTTCCTGGCGTTCCTGCCGCAGTTCGTCGAGCCGGGCGCGGGCCGGCCGCTGCCGCAGCTGCTGCTTCTGAGCGCCGTCTTCATGGCGATGACGTTCGTGGTCTTCGTGGTGTACGGCTGTGTGGCGCACGCGTTCCGGAGGTTCGTCGTCGGGTCGGCGCGCGTGCAGCGCGGGCTGAGGTATGGCTTCGCCGCCGCGTTCGCCGGGCTCGGGGCGAAGCTGGCGCTCGGCGAACGATGATGCGGCGCGGTTCCTGCGGTGTGCGCCGAGGCCGGAGGCAGGGATAGCGGCGGTATGGCGGTATATCGAAGGGGACAGACTTAAGTCTGTCC
>CAYWKV010000112.1:9248-9953 GCA_964458835.1 uncultured Gammaproteobacteria bacterium
TGGCGGGCGGCTTGGGTGAAAAGCGAGGCCTACACAATTACGCCGCCCCCCGGCCGTGGTGTTAAGTCTGTCCCCGGTTGTGGCGTTAAGTCTGTCCCCGGCCGCGAAAGCTGTCGAGGGCAGGGGTGGCGGTGTGTCGATGGGGACAGACTTAAGTCTGTCCCCACTCATGTTGCCGATCTTGCGGGCCGTGTCATGACCCTTTCCAGCATCGCCGCGCTCTTCGCCGCCATGACCCTGCTCGCGGCCATGCCCAGTGTGAGCGTCCTGGCGGTGTCGGCGCGCGCGGCGTCGTCGGGGTTCGCGCACGGCGCGTGCACGGCCCTGGGCGTGGTGGCCGGCGATCTGCTGTTCATCCTGCTCGCGCTGTTCGGGCTCGCGCTGCTCGTCGATGCGCTGGGCGGACTGTTCGTGCTGGTCAAATATGTCGGCGGTGCGTACCTGATCTGGCTGGGCATCGCCCTCTGGCGGTCGCGGACGCGGCCGGCGCGGGCCGGTGCCGCGGGCGGCGCGTCGCTCGGGTCGAGCTTCATGACGGGCCTGCTCATCACGCTGGGGGATCAGAAGGCGATCCTGTTCTATCTGGGCTTCCTGCCCGCGTTCATGGATCTGTCGGCGGTCACCTGTGCCGATGCCGCGGCGGTCGCGGCCGTCGCGGTGGTGGCGGTCGGCGGCGTGAAGCTCGGTTATGCCTATGCGGCGCAC
>CAYWKV010000113.1:0-9873 GCA_964458835.1 uncultured Gammaproteobacteria bacterium
TTCCCAAGGGTGTGCTGCTGGTCGGCCCGCCCGGCACCGGCAAGACGCTGCTGGCCCGCGCCGTGGCCGGCGAGGCCGGCGTGCCGTTCCTGTCCATCAGCGGCTCCGAGTTCGTCGAGATGTTCGTGGGCGTCGGCGCGGCGCGGGTGCGCGATCTGTTCGAACAGGCGCGCGGCAAGGCGCCGGCGATCATCTTCATCGACGAGCTGGACGCGCTCGGGCGCGCCCGCGGCGCGAACCCCATGGGCGGCCATGACGAGAAGGAGCAGACCCTCAACCAGCTGCTGGTGGAAATGGACGGCTTCGATCCCGGCAAGGGCCTGGTGCTGCTCGCCGCCACCAACCGCCCCGAGATCCTCGACCCGGCGCTGTTGCGCGCCGGGCGATTCGACCGCCAGGTGCTGGTGGATCGGCCCGACAAGATCGGCCGGGTGCAGATCCTCAAGGTGCATCTCAGAAAGGTCATGCTCGCGCCCGACGTCGACCCGGCGCAGATCGCGGCGCTCACGCCCGGTTTCTCCGGCGCTGATCTCGCCAACCTGATCAATGAAGCGGCGCTGCTCGCTACCCGCCGCGGCGCCGAGGCGGTGACACTCGACGACTTCACCTGCGCCATCGAACGCATCGTCGCCGGCCTGGAGAAGAAAAACCGGCTGCTCAATCCCCGGGAGCGCGAAGTGGTCGCCCATCACGAGATGGGCCACGCCCTGGTTGCCATGGCGCTGCCCGGTGTGGACCCAGTGCACAAGATCTCGATCATCCCGCGCGGCATCGGCGCTCTGGGCTACACCATTCAGCGGCCGACCGAGGACCGTTTTCTCATGACGCGCGAGGAACTGGAAAACAAGATGGCCGTGCTGCTCGGGGGGCGGGCGGCCGAGCACCTGGTGTTCGGCCATCTCTCCACCGGCGCCGCCGACGACCTTGCCAAGGCGACCGATATTGCACGCAGCATGGCGATGCGTTACGGCATGGACGAGATGCTCGGGAGCGTCGCTTATGAGCCTGAGCGCACGCTATTCCTCCAGATGCCCGGGATGTCGCCGGCCGCGCGCGACTACAGCGAGGAGACGGCGCGCGAGATCGACCGCGCGGTGCGTGAATTTGTGCAGGGTGCGTTTGACAAGGCGCTCACGCTGCTGCGTGCGAACCGTGACGCACTCGAACGAGGCGCCCGGCAGCTTCTCGCCCAGGAGACACTGGGCGGGGAGGACCTGAGTGCCTTGTTGCAGGCGCCGCTGCCTGAGGCAGCCGCCAGGCCGGAAGGGGAATCCCGATGACCGTGACCGTGGGCGAACTGGAAAAGACCGTAATTTTCTGCGGCCACACATAAATTGTTTTGAGGCAGGAGGTGAGGCATGGCGATTGATCCAGTGTGCAAGATGAAGGTGGACCCGGCCAAGGCGGCGGCGAAAGTGGCGTATGCCGGGCAGACCTACTATTTCTGCTCGGATGCCTGTCACAAGGCATTCAGCACCGATCCACAGCGGTATGCCGGTCGAGCGCCGCATGGTGGCGTTCACCATCCTGGCGACCGGTAGCGGTCGCGTGCGGAAGGGATGGCGCCTTGTCGTACAGCGGGGCGTGGGGATGCCGACCGTGACAGAGATATCGATGAGGAGGTCATATGGATCTTTTCTGGACTACCGGCTTGCATGAGGGGCATGTGGAACGTATCGTCCAGCGCGCGTTCCGAGGGTATCCGGGCAACCTGGCGGTGCGTCTGTGGACGGGTGGGATGCTGACGTTCGGTTCGGGCACGCCAGACGTCACGCTGGTCATCCGAGATCCTCGCCTGTTGCGTGATCTGATTCTGTTCCGCGATCCGCTGCGCCTGGCCGAGGCCTATTTCCAGGGCAGACTGGATGTGGAAGGCGACCTTTACGCCGCCCTGGGGTTGAAGGACCATCTGCAGTCCCTGAGCCTGTCCGCCTTCGAGAAGGCGGCCTTTCTGTTCACGGCGGCATTGTCCCTCGGTGCTCCGACCGCATCCAGAAACCGGGCGGCGCCCGCGCCGCGCGCTCGCCGCTCCCTGCGGCGGTGGCGGACCCACTCACGAGCCGCGAACCGCCAAGCCATCGCCTTTCACTATGACGTCTCGAATGTCTTCTATCGACTGTGGCTCGACAGGCAGATGGTCTACTCCTGCGCCTATTTCGAGACCCCGGACGACAGCCTCGACCAGGCGCAGTGCAATAAGCTGGAACATATCTGCCGCAAGCTGCGGCTCAAGCCCGGCGAATGTCTTCTGGACATCGGCTGCGGCTGGGGCGCGCTGATCTGTTGGGCTGCCAGGCACCACGGCGTGCAGGCGCACGGCATCACATTGAGCCGTGAACAGTACGAACATTGTCAGGCTGAGATCGAGGCGGCGGGGTTGCGGGGACGCGTCACGGTAGAACTCAAGGACTACCGGGACCTGCAGGGTGTCTACGACAAGATCGTGAGCGTCGGCATGTTCGAGCACGTCGGCGTCAAGAATTTCCCTGTCTATTTCGGCGTTGTCCGGCGGCTGCTCAAGCCTGGTGGGCTGTTCCTGAACCACGGAATCACCCACGACGGGGAAGGCTGGCGAAGCAGCATCGGCACACGCTTCATCAACTGTTACGTGTTCCCGGACGGAGAACTTGACACCGTAGGCAACGTGCAGCGCGCCATGGAGCGTTCCGATTTCGAGATTCTGGACGTGGAGGCGTTACGGCGACATTACGCCCTGACGCTGCGGCACTGGGTCCGACGGCTGGAAAGCCGCGAGGAGGAGGCCGTGCAGCAGGTGTCTGAACCTGTCTACCGCATCTGGCGCCTCTATATGGCGGCCTGCGCGTTGCAGTTCGAGCGGGGTGATATCGGTGTATACCAGATCCTGGCAGCCAGGCGTGACGGAACGGTGCAGGTGCCGTTGACGCGACGGGACCTGTATGTCGCGGGTTAACGGTGCCATGCGGAGAGAGAGACATGACGAAGCGGCACAATGAGAACGCGCCTGATGATGGAGCGGAAGATGCCGGACAGCAGCACTACAAGGCGACCCTCCATACCTTGCAGGTGGAACTGGTCAAGCTGCAGCGACACTTCATCCACTGCGACGACCGGATTCTGGTGCTGCTCGAAGGGCGTGATGCCGCCGGCAAGGACGGCGTGATCAAGCGCATCGTCCGGCACCTCAGCCCCCGGGAGACGCGCGTGGTGGCGCTGGGAAGACCCTCCGATCGCGAACGCAGCGCTTGGTACTTCCAGCGTTATGTGCCCCATCTCCCGGCGGCGCAGGAATTCGTGCTGTTCAACCGCAGCTGGTACAACCGGGCCGGGGTGGAGCGGGTAATGGGTTTCTGCACCGAGGCGGAATACGAAGAGTTCATGGAGACCGTGGCGGATTTCGAGCACATGCTGGTGCGCTCCGGCATCAAGCTGCTCAAGTACTACCTGGATATCAGCAAGGCCGAGCAGAAGCGCCGGCTCAAGGCGCGCCGCGAGGACGTGCTAAAACAGTGGAAGACCAGTCCCATCGACGACCAGGCCCAGAAACATTGGGCGGATTACAGTCTGGCGCGCAATCTGATGCTCGCCCGCACGCACAATCCGATCGCTCCATGGACCGTGGTACGCGCAGACGACAAGCGTACCGCACGAATCCATCTCATCAAGGACCTGTTGACGCGGCTGCACTACGAGGGAAAGGATGAAACGGCCCTGATGGCGAACCCGGATATCGTATTCCAGTACGACGAGATCTATGTCCGGAACAGCATGATCACCGCATGACCGGGCTACCGCCCCAGGCAGGGAAATGGATCATGATGATTTTGAGCCAAAAGAGGAGTGCCTGCCATGAACCGAGATAGGAGCATCGTCCTGGTAACCGGCTCCAACGGGCGCATCGGAAGTGCCGTGATGCGTCGCCTGACCGGGCGCTTCAGCGATGTCATCGGCTTCGATCGCAAGGCGCCCTCTCCACCGCCGTCCGACTGTGTGTCCATCCCCGTCGATATAACGTCCGATGAAAGCGTGCACGAAGGATTTCGCGTCCTGAGGGAACACCACGGCACGCACCTCGCGTCGGTGGTGCACCTCGCCGCCTACTACGACTTCCTAGGCAGACCGAGCCCCAGATACGACCACATCACGGTCGAAGGCACGCGCCGCCTGCTACGCGCCCTGCGCGAGGGCTTCGACGTCGAACAGTTCATCTTCTCGAGCACCATGCTCGTGCACGCACCGGGCGAGCCGGGAGAGTTCATCGATGAGGACTGGCCGCTCGGGCCGACCTGGGCCTATCCCGAATCGAAGGTCCGCACCGAGGCGCTGATCCAGGCGGAGCGCAACGGCATTCCCGCCGTGATCCTGCGCCTAGCCGGTGTCTACGACGACATCTGCCATTCGCCGCCTCTCGCGCACCAGATACAGCGCATCTACGAAGGACAGCTCGCCAGCCATCTGTATTCCGGCGAGACCTCGCACGGCCAGGCCTTCGTGCACCTGGATGACGTAGTCGACGCGATCGAGCGCGCCGTGGAGCGGCGCGCGCAGCTACCGCCGGAGGTGGCGATCCTGGTCGGTGAGCCGGAGACGGTGAGCTACGACGAACTGCAGCACACGTTCATGCGGCTGCTGCACAAGAAATCCACGGAGACGCAAAGCGTCCCCGGGCTGATCGCCAAGGCGGGTGCCTGGGTCCAGGGCCTCCTCCCCGGGGAGCAGTTCATCAAGCCGTGGATGATCGACCGGGCCAACGACCACTACGCGCTCGACATCACGCGCGCCCGCACGCTGCTCGATTGGCAGCCGAAGCGTTCGCTACGCCAGACGTTGCCCAGGATGGTCGCGGCGCTCGAAGCCGATCCCATCGGCTGGTATAGAGAACACGGTCTGGAGCCGTCCACGTCGCTGAAAAAACGACAGGGACGGGCCGTTGCCGCCGAGGTCCCCACCCATCCCGGACATGCGGCCGCCCCGGCAGCGCATGAGCATGTTCACACTCACATCCACGGCGGCGAGGCTCATCCCGCATCGCCGGCCGAACCGGCGCCCGCTCAGGGCTGCGCAATGCATGCCTGCCCGATGCACCCGGAGGTCTGTCAGTCCTCACCCGGTAACTGTCCGCGCTGCGGCACGGCCCTGGAACCGGCGGATCCCACCGAGCCGGCGCCGGCGGCCGAATACACCTGCCCGATGCATCCGGAGATCGTGCAAAGCGCACCGGGCCGCTGCCCCAAGTGCGGCATGTCCCTGGAGCTGCGCAGCATCGCCTCCGAAGCACATAGCGAACACAGCCAACACAGTGGACACGGCGGCCATCAGCATGCAATGCCCGGTGAAGGCAAGGTGACCGAGTACACCTGCCCGATGCACTCGGAGATCGTGCGCCGCGAACCGGGCCATTGCCCCAAGTGCGGCATGCCCCTGGTGCCGCGCGGCGAAGGGGCACCGCCCGCTGCACACGATATCGATATGATGGTGGAGAGCCACCGCAATATGCTCTGGCCGCACTATGTCAACCTGATGCTCGGTTTCTGGCTGCTGTTGAGCCCGTTCACCCTGGGGTACATGAGCGACTTCGTCCCCGACGCCAACCAGCTGCGGGTCATGGCTGAGCGCGATTTGCCGTCGTTCGAGTGGCGCAACCTGGCGATGACCTGGAGCGACGTTATCAGCGGCATCCTGGTGATCGTCCTCAGCGCGTTATCCGCCGACGCCTGGCGCCGCAATCCCTGGGCGCAGTGGGCCAACGCCTTCGTCGGCCTGTGGCTGCTCTTCGCGCCGCTGGTGTTCTGGACGCCGCTGCCCGAGGCTTATGCCAACGGTACCCTGGTCGGCGCCCTGGTAATCGCGCTCTCGGTGCTGATCCCCATGATGCCGGGCATGAGCATGGCCGGCATGATGGGCAAGCCGGACGTGCCACCGGGCTGGGCCTACTGCCCATCGACCTGGCTGCAGCGCATGCCCATCGGCGTGCTGGCGTTGATCGGCTTTCTCATCGCGCGCGTGCTGGGCGCCTATCAGCTCGGCCACCTCGATGGCGTCTGGGAACCGTTCTTCGCCGGCAGCGGGGACATGAAGGGCGTGATGAACGGCACCGAGACCATCATCACCTCGGACGTGTCCAAGGCCTGGCCGATCCCCGACGGCGCGCTGGGCGCCATCGTCTACACGCTCGAGCTGGCGATGACCTGGATGGCCGGCAAGGACCGCTGGCGCACCATGCCGTGGATGGTGCTGGGGTTGGCGGTGCTGATCGTGCCGCTGGGTGTGGTCAGCATCTATTTCATCATCATCCAGCCGATCGTGATCGGCACCTGGTGCACGCTGTGCCTGATCGCCGCGCTGGCCATGGCGGTGATGATTCCGTATTCGCTCAACGAGTTCGTCGCCATGGGCCAGTTCCTGGCCTGGTCGCACAAGCAGGGCAAGCCCTTCTGGCGCACCTTCTGGACCGGCGACGCCATGGACGGCGGCAGCGACGACACGTCCAAGGGGCTCGCCGCCTCGCCCCGCGAGCAGTGGGCCCAGGCCACGCGCGGCGTGACCTACCCGTGGACGCTGCTCGTCAGCATCGCCATCGGCGTGTGGTTCATGTTCACGCGCATGACCTTCGGCAATGCCGGCGACATGGCCGACAGCGATCACCTGGTCGGCTCGCTGGTGGTGGTGTTCGCACTCATGGCCTGGGCCGAGGTCGGGCGCGCCATCCGCTTCATCAACATTCCATTCGGCGCCTGGCTGATCGCCGCGCCCTGGCTGCTCGACGGCGCGGGTTCGGTGCTTTCGACCTGGAACGCCGTCATCGGCGGGGTGCTTCTGATCGTCCTGGCGCTGCCGCGCGGGCCGATCAGGGATTCGTATGCGGGCTGGGACCGGTATATCGTTTAGCGTTGCGTTTGCGGTGATCGCTTCGGCAGTTAAGGATTCGAACGGATGGAGATGAAGCGTGGAACAACGCCGTTTATATGATTGCCCACTGAGCGAGAAGTGGCTCTATACCGCCTTTCTGCTGCTCATGGGCATCGGCTACCTGATGGCGCTGGTGTATCTGTACACCAGCCATGAGGGACACGACGGCAAACCGGGTCTGTCCGTCGAGGACATCGTCGACACCTATTACGGCAACCGCAGCGGCACGCGACTGGAGGCGGCTGTCCGCGGCCCCATGGCCGGTTACGTTCAGCGGAACGAAGATCGTTACGAGATCGTGGCCTGGCTCAAGTCCGGCGCCCCCGAGGCGGGCTACCGCACGGCCGTGCGCCCGATCCTGGAGCGGTCATGCCTGCAATGCCACAGCCCGGCCTCGGGGCTGAAGATCCCTGATCTCTCCACCTATGTGGCCATCAAGACGGTGGCGAATGTGGACACTGGCGAATCGCTGCATACGCTGATGAAACTGTCCCATATCCACCTATTTGGTATCGGCCTGGTTGCGCTGGGCATCGGCCTGATCTTCCGACTCGCCGCCGTGCGTCCATGGGTCAAGGCCACTCTGATGGTATTGCCATTCGTGGCGGTTTTCGCCGATATCCTGGCCTGGTTCCTCACCAAATGGGATCCGGTCTACGCCTACACGGTGATCGCGGCCGGCGTCCTGCTCGGACTGGCATGGGCAGGACAGATTCTGATCTGCGTGTATCAGCTATGGTTTTGGAAGGGCTCGGAAGGGGATCCGTTCCGCTAGACAGGAGGACGTGACATGTACATTCGCATTGTGACGGTGTTCTGGAAAGCCGTGCTGGTGGCGGCAGGCCTGGCCAGCCTTGGCTTCGCAGCGGCTGCGACCGACGCCCCGGAAAACGTCCAGGTTGTCCAGGGCATGGCGATCTATCTGGGCGTGATGCCGGCGCAACTCGTCGAGGGTCACCCCAGGATGCACCCGGAGGCCGGGATGCATGGAGGGATTCCGAGCCGTGGCCGTCGCGATCATGTGGTCGTGGCCTTGTTCGACGACGCCACCGGCCAGCGCATCGAGGATGCCCAGGTGACGGTGGCGGTGATGGGGCCGGGACTGGGGTCGGCGTGGACGCCGCTCGAATCTATGCGCATCGCCGACGTGATCACCTACGGCAATTACTTCACCATGCCGAGCGAGGGAACGTATCGTATCCAGGTGCGGATACGTCGTCCCGGCCATGCGCAGCCCATCGAGGCGGCTTTCACTCACCGGCACGTCGAACGCTGAGGCGGTTGCCGCGATGATCACGCGCCCACCCGACGTGACACCGGTCATAGATCTGCTCGCGGAGCGGGGCACCGGACCGACGCGCACGCGACGGCCGGTCTACGTGGATCTCCTGCCGCCCTGCAATACCGCCTGCCCGGCGGGGGAGAACATCCAGGCCTGGCTGGGTCATGCGCAGGCGGGACGATACCGCGAAGCATGGCTGGCACTGGTCCGCGACAACCCGCTACCGGCCGTGCACGGGCGGGTCTGCTACCACCCCTGCGAGACCGGCTGCAACCGGCGGTGGCTCGACAACGCGGTTTCGATCCATGCAGTGGAGCGCTTTCTCGGCGACCTGGCGGCCCGCGAGGGCTGGCCATTGCCGATCGACGCCCCCTCCACTGGCAAGCGCATTCTCATCATCGGTGCCGGCCCGAGCGGCCTGTCGGCTGCCTACCAGCTCGCACGCGCGGGCCATACGGTCGAGATCCGCGACGCCGGGCCGCTGCCCGGCGGCATGCTGCACTTCGGCATTCCCGCTTATCGATTGCCGCGTGAGGTGCTCATGAAGGAAGTGCGGCGGATCGAGGCAATGGGTGTGACTATCGTGCTCGACCACAAGGTCGAGGATCTGCTCGACGAGCTGGCGGCGGGCAGCTTCGATGCGGCATTCGTCGCCATCGGGGCGCATGTCTCGAAGCACGTCGACATCCCGGCGCGCGATGCCGCGCGCGTGCTCGATGCCGTCACCTTTCTACGACAGGTCGGCACCGGCGGCCAGCCGCGCCTCGGTCGGCGGGTGGTGGTCTATGGCGGCGGCAACACGGCGATGGACGCCGCACGCACGGCGAGGCGCCTTGGTGCCGAAGAGACGGTGATCATCTACCACCGTGATCGCGCGCACATGCCTGCCCACCCCTTCGAGGCCGACGAAGCTATCGAGGAAGGCATCAGAATCCAATGGCTTACGAGCATCAAGGAGATCGCCGGCCCGTCGCTGCGGGTAGAGCTAATGGAGCTGGATCCGGGCGGGCGGCCGCAACCGACGGGCCGATTCGAGACGCTCGAAGCGGACGCGGTCGTGCTGGCTCTCGGGCAACGGACCGATAGCGGTTTCCTCCGCAAGATCCCGGGAATCGAGTTCCAGCCCGACGGCACGGTTGTGGTCGCAGAGAACATGATGACCGCTCATCCCGGGATCTTCGCCGGTGGCGACCTGGTTCCGGGCGAACGGAGTGTGACGGCTGCGGTAGGGCACGGCAAGAAAGCGGCACGGCACATCGATGCGTGGCTGCGCGGCGGCACCTTCCAGCCTCCGGCGAAACATCGGCTCGTCACGTTCGACATGCTGCACCTGCCGATCTACAGCGATGCCGAGCCGACCATGCAGCAGGCACTGCCGGTCGCGGCGCGTGCCGGCGACTTCGCCGAGGTACTGTCGGGTCTGAGCGAGACCGAGGCGTGTTATGAAGCACAACGCTGCCTGTCCTGCGGCAACTGTTTCGAGTGCGATCAGTGCTACGCGGCCTGCCCCGAGCAGGCGATCGAGAAGCTGGGGCCGGGCCGGCGCTACCGTTTCCTCTACGATCACTGCACTGGCTGCGCAGTGTGCTTCGAGGCCTGCCCATGCCACGCGATCGAGATGGCGCCCGAACCGGTCCGGAAGGGAGATGAGTGATGCAGCACGGGACCGACACACTCCAGACCGATACCCTCGACGGCAACGC
>CAYWKV010000114.1:0-9840 GCA_964458835.1 uncultured Gammaproteobacteria bacterium
TCGAGTCCACGGCGGGAAAACCGTATGTCGGCGCCACGCTGACGATGTATCCGACGCCGAACAGCCACGGCGGCATGGGTAACTTCATCGCGTGGGATCCGGTGAACGGCAAGATCGTATGGTCGAAGCCCGAGCGCTTCTCCGTGTGGTCGGGCGCGTTGACGACCGCCGGCGACATCGTGTTCTACGGAACGCTCGAAGGCTATATCAAGGCCGTGAGCACGAAGGACGGCAAGGAGCTCTGGAAGTTCAAGACGCCGTCGGGAATCATCGGCAACATCTTCACCTACGAGTACAACGGGAAGCAGTACGTCGGCACTTACTCCGGCATCGGCGGATGGGCCGGCATCGGTATGGCCGCCGGACTCACCGAATCGACGGAAGGGCTCGGCGCGGTCGGCGGTTACCGAGATCTGGCGAAGTACACGGCGCTTGGTGGATCGCTGTTCGTCTTCGCCTTGCCCGACAGCGGCGGCTAACGGAGACTGCCGCGCGTTGAAACTCCGAACGAGCTCGAACCGAGCTTCGAACGGAACAAAACGCGAGCGCGACCCACAAAAGTCGTGTGCTCTTAGAGATAAGGCGTGTGGTGCCGGACTGTCGGGTCCGGCATCACGCGTCCCACGATGAGGTTTATTCGAATGCGACGATTTGTGGGCACCCTGCCCCTGCTGGGACTGATGGTCGGAATTTCCACTACGGTGTTTTCAGAGGATGCGGCACCCTCGTCGGGCGACGAGAGCAATGCGCCGCTCTATTCGGGACAGAACGGAAACCAGGTCGACGACGATACGTTGCAGGGCTGGCGCACGTGGCGGGCGCTCGCATGCGAACGCTGTCATGGCGCGGCACAGGAAGGGATGGTCGGCCCTTCGCTCGTCGAATCCCTGAAGACGCTCACGAAGGAAGAGTTTCACGAAATTATGATGAACGGGCGCATCGAGAAAGGTATGCCTCCGTTCAACACGAGCCAGATGATGCAGAAGAACTGGGAGGGCCTGTACGCGTACTTGAAAGGACGCTCGGACGGCAAGATCGAACCGGGGCGCTTGACGGCAATCTGCAAGTAGCGGAGGCGAGGACACCATGGTCTACGGATGCTTGAAGCGCGTATTCCTATTCGCGCTTCTGAGCGCGTTCGCTGCTGGCGCGCTCGCGCAGAAATCCGACGTGCTGAAAGTCTGTTCGGATGCGAACAATCTCCCCCTGTCGCATCAAAACGGCGAAGGCTACGAGAACAAGATCGCTGCGGAAATCGCCCGAGATCTCGGCCGGCGTCCGCTGCGGCAGAAAGTACAGCGCCAGCATCAGCAGGACGATGGTGACCATCTCCACCGAGAGCTGCGTGAGCGCGAGGTCCGGCGCCGAGAAGCGCGCGAACGTCACCGAGACCACCAGCCCGACCACGCCGAGCAGCACCAGGGCCGCGATGCGCTGGTGATGCCAGACGACTGTCGCCACGGCGCTCGCCGCCAGCAGCAGGGCGCCGACGGCGGTCACCGCATCGACGCCGGTCGTCGCGACCGGGCCGGTCAGCGGCGCGCCGGCCAGGCTCCAGCCGATCACGGCCAGCGCACTCAGGAGCAGCAGCAGGACATAGCGCTGCAGCGATCCGTTCTCCAGAGTGGCCGTCAGCCGCGCCGCCAGCGTGACGATCGCGGCGAGGTTCCGGTCGAACCGCTCCTTGGCGTCGAAGCGCCACAGCAGACGGTCGTGCAGCGCGAACAGCCGGTGCCGCAGCACGTACACGGCCGTGCCGCCCGCCAGTGCGATCAGGCTCATCACGAAGGCCATGTTGAAGCCGTGCCAGATCGCCAGGCTGTACCCGGGCAGCGCGCCGCCCGGCGCACCGGTCAGCGTGCTGGCGGCGGCGACCGCGAGCAGCGGGGCGACCGTCCAGGCCGGCGCCATGCCCAGCAGCAGGCACAGGGCCACCAGGATCTCCATCGGGATCTTCATGTAGCGCGGCGGCTCGTGCGGCGTGCGCGTCAGCCCGATGGGCTCGCCGTTGAAGAACACGTCGTGGATGAAACGCACCGAATAGGCCACGGCGAAGATGCCCGCCAACGTGGCGAGGGCCGGCAGCAGCCAGGCCCAGTCGGCCAGTCGCGACAGGTGCAGGGTCTCGGCGAAGAACATCTCCTTGCTCAGGAAGCCGTTCAGCAGCGGCACGCCGGCCATCGATGCCGCCGCCACCATGGCCAGCGTGGCGGTGTGGGGCATGTAGTTCCACAGCCCGTTGATCTTGCGCATGTCGCGGCTGCCGGTCTCGTGGTCGATGATGCCGGCGGCCATGAACAGCGAGGCCTTGAAGGTGGCGTGGTTGATGATGTGGAACACGCCCGCCACGGCGCTCAGCGGCGTGCCCAGCCCGAACAGCAGGGTGATCAGCCCGAGGTGGCTGATGGTCGAATACGCCAGGAGTCCTTTGATGTCGTGCTTGAACAGCGCCGTGTACGCGCCGAACAGCAGCGTTGCCATGCCGGTGCCGGCCACCAGATAGAACCACAGCTCCGAGCCGGCCAGTGCCGGATACAACCGCGCCAGCAGGAACACGCCGGCCTTCACCATGGTCGCGGAGTGCAGATAGGCGCTGACCGGCGTCGGCGCCGCCATCGCATGCGGCAGCCAGAAGTGGAAGGGGAACTGCGCCGATTTGGTGAAGGCGCCGAGCAGGATCAGCACCAGTGTGAGCGGATAGAGCGCGTGCGCCTGGATGCGTTCGCCCGCGGCCAGCACGGCGGACAGATCGTAGCTGCCGGCGATGTGGCCGAGCAGCAGGATGCCGGCCAGCAGTGCCAGCCCGCCGCCGCCGGTGAGCGTCAGCGCCATGCGCGCGCCCTGGCGGGCGTCGGCGCGGTGCGTCCAGTAGCCGATGAGCAGAAAGGAACTCAGGCTGGTGAGCTCCCAGAACATGAACATCAGCAGCAGGTTTTCCGACAGCACGATGCCGAGCATCGCCGCCATGAACAGCAGCAGCAGCCCGTAGAAGCGCCCCATCGGATCGCGTTCCGACAGATAGTAGCGGGCATACAGGATCACCAGCAGGCCGATGCCGAGGATGAGCAGCGCGAACAGCAGGCCCAGGCCGTCCAGCCGCAGCGACAGGTTCAGATCCAGGGCGGGCAGCCACGGCAGACTCGCGAGGAGGCTCTCACCGGCGAATACGCGCGGCACAAGCCCCAGCAGCAGCGCCAGCGCCGCGCCGGCGATCAGCGCCGCCGACCACGCGCAGGCCGTGCGTCCCAGGCGTATGAGCAGCGGCGGCAGCAGCGCGCCGAGCAGGGGCAGGATGATGATAGCGCTGAGGATCGTGAATGCCATGAACGGGTCTGTGCGATCGCTTGCGTTGTACCGGATCGACGGGAGGCTTGGCGGCCAACTATACCGGGAAAGCGGGCGCAGGTTTAGCCCGAACGCTGCGTGAACGACGCGCTGCGGATACCGAGAGCTCCGATCAAGATGGTGTGGGGCAGACCGGAGGCTGTGCAGACATATTCGACGGCATTGTCGAGCGACCGGAGGGGCAGGCCCTGTCGTTTCAGGTCTGTCGATGCCGGTGTCACGGCAGTCAGTAAGCAGTCGGACAATTCGTGTCCGCCAATCCGGACTTCTCCGGCATGGTGGATCATACGGAAGTTCCCGTGGCCCACGAGCAAGAGGAGCGGCACAGCGGGATTGCGCTATGCTCGTGGGGCCGCGATGAACGACCGGATGACTTCTGCAAGAGGATGAGGATGCCGCAACGGCCAGCCACCACCCTGTTCCTCCACGCCGGTCCCGGCCTGAACGCCCATGTGGAGCGCCAGGTCCTGGGCGACCGTTACCCGCACATCCACTTCTGGGACCAGCCATCGTTGCCGCAGCGTGCTGGGGCATTCCGGTTTCTGGTCGATGCCGCGGCCGCCGAGGTCGAACGTCTGGCGGCCGCCAGCGGCGGCCGGGTGGATCTGCTGGCGCACAGCTTCGGCGGCCATCTCGCCGCCGCCCTGCTGGAGCGGCTGCCGGAGCGGGTCGGGGACTGCCGTCTGGTCAGCGTGATCCATGACGTCCCAACCGGCTACCTGAACCTGCTGCGGCTCATGGCGGCGGATGCCGCCACCGAGCGCGGGCTGCGCGACGACATCACCGCGTTCCTGGCCGCGCACCCCGCGACCCGCGGTGACCCGGCGCGGGTCTGGGAGTATTTCGGACTCATCGTCCGGGAGGCGGCGGTTCTGCGCCGCTACTGGCTGGAGCCGGCGCACTACCGGCGTTACACGGAGCTCGCCGCCACCGGTCCCGCCTGGGACGCGGAGACGTTCCGGAACGTGCTGGAGGATTTTCTCGCGGACTATGGGCAGGCGCCGCAACCCGTCTTGGATAAACCGGTGCGTATCGAACTCGGCGGGCGGGATCCGCTGTTGAACCTCGACCCTGAGATCGCCCTGTGGCGGGCGCGTTTCCCGCGGGCCGACATCACAGTCCGGCCCGGTTCGGGCCACTTCATCCACCTGGAACCTTATCTGTAGCCTTGGAACGCGCGGCGCCTAGCGCGCCGACAGCGACAGCACCAGCGACACCAGCTCGCCCTGCCGGTGCACGCCAGTCTTGGCGTAGATCGCGCGGAGGTGGAACTTGACCGCGTTCACCGACACCGCCAGCTGTGTGGCAACCCGCTTGACCGGCAGACCCGAACCGATCAGTTCCGCGACCCGCGCCTCGGTGCGCGTCAGGCCGTAGATCTCGGCCAGGGCGCGCGCATCGGCGGGCGGCCTGCGCGCCGCATCCTTGAACAGCAGGATCACGGGCTGGCCGAACGGCCGGAACGGCGAACCGCCGGGTACGGGGATGGCCGACACGATCAGCGGAGGCCGGTCCTTGCGCGGCAGCTTCACGACGGTCGCGGCCGCAGCGGCCGCTTCCGTTGGCGGCAGGTGGCAGTTGCGGATCAGTTCATCCATGCGCGTCGCCAGATCGCCACCCTTGATCTCCAGTCGTCCCCGCTGCACCGACAGGCAGGGCAGTTCAGCCAAGAGATCCTGCGCCGCGCGGTTTTGCGCGATGACCATGCGCGTCGTCGTCACCAGCAGACACGGCGCGTCGTAACGGTCGAGCAGCGTGTCCAGCCCCGTGCGCAGCAGGCCGACGGACTCGGCGAGCGACACGCAGCGCCGCAGGTGCGGGACCAGCGACTGCAACAGCTCGAGCTCGGCGGCCTCGAAAGCGCTCTGGCTGTGGCTGCGCTGCACGCAGAAGCGCACCGCCCACGGCCCCTCCATGGACAGAAACGCCGCCGAGGCATGGGCGATGTCCAGCCCCTTGCAATACGCGTTGTAGATCAGCGTGTGCTTGAACGCCCGGTACGGGAGGACCGCCTCGGTGGGGAAGAACCGCTCGCGCGGCAGGCGCTGCATCGTCTGGGTCCAGACGTCGTGCTCGCGGAACTCGCGCTCGTACAGCGCGCGCTGGTCCGCGCCGTAGCCGGCCTCGGCGGTGTAGGCGATCTCCAGTGTCTCGGTGTTCTGGAGGATCAGCAGCCCCGAGCGCGCCCCGGCGCACTCAACGACCTGGCCGAGCCAGCCGTCCCAGGGCTCGCCGAACAGGGCCGCGTCATAGAGGCGCTCGATTAGGGCATCTCGGTGCTGGGCGAGGGTGATGGGCATAAATCGATGTATTCGCGATTGTAGTTGTTAGGCTGGTGTCGCCACCTGCCTCCGGCTTCGGCAGGTTTCCAGGACTATCTAATCCACGAGACGGCCATCGTCAAGTGACTCATACCGTACTCCCTACCCGACCGGATAGGGTGGTCAGCGCAATGTGCACCTATGCTCCCAGCGTCGGAAGTTCGAGTTGGGTGTTTCGCATTGGGAGAATGAGCATGACAGCAGGGTCTTTCACGTTGAGGAGGATAACCATGAAAACAACACGACTGGGCGTTTTGTGCGCCGGGATTCTGATGGCCATCGGCGGTGCGGCGCAGGCCATACCGATCTCGGGACAGGGGACTTGGGAGACGACGCTTCAAGGGCGGGACCTCGACGGTGACTTTTCCAACGGATTCGAGGCCTGGTACGACACGGTGCTGGGTATTACTTGGCTCGCAGACGCGAACTATATACGTACTAGCGGGTACGATGCCGATGGTCAGATGACTTGGGCTGCTGCCAATGCCTGGGCGGCAAATCTGGTTTTGGGAGGTTACGGACAGTGGCGGCTCCCCCTGGTGATCGATACAGGCGCGCCGGGCTGTGATCAACAACCTGCCGGTGGTGCCGACTGCGGTGTCAACGTGAATACTTCGACCAGCGAGATGGCGCACATGTATTACGTCAGCCTCGGTAATCTGCCTCAGACGAATTTATCAAATACCGGACCATTTTCCAGTCTGCAACCTTCATTCTACTGGTCTGGATCAGTGTATACCGGACCCGGTAGCAGTAGCGGTAGCGCATGGATGTTTTCTTTCTGGAATGGAGAACAAGACTGGTATTGGACTTACTGGGGCGAAACGCTCTATGCATGGGCTGTTCATCCCGGCGATATCGGTACCCCTGCTGTGGTGCCGGTGCCCGCTGCCATCTGGTTGTTCGGCAGCGGTCTGCTGGGACTGCTGAGTACGGCGAGAGGCCGGCGCTGACCAGTACGCCCCGTGGTTGTGGCCACTCCGGTCGCGAACCATGCCTCCTCGGTCCCCGGCCTTCACCGCGCCTTCTCGCGTTCCAGCGCCTGCTGCTGCAGCAGCGTGCGGTAGCTCGCCAGGCGGCGTGCATCCACCTCCCCCGACTCGACGGCCGCCGCAACCGCGCAGCCGGGTTCGCTGAGATGGCGGCAGTTGTGGAAGCGGCACTGGCCGGCGTAGGGCGCGAGTTCGCGGAAGCCGCGCTGCACGGAGGCGTTCGGGACAGACCATGATTTCATTGTCAGAAATAACTGGACGCCGAAAACCGTGGATTTCCCCCTAATATTCCAAACTACCCCTATCTCACCATGATCCACCAAATCGCTAAAGAAACCACGGTCGAACTACGATCGCAGATTGCTTACCGGAAATTCCAGGAATTATTGCTATCACTCATTGAGCGCGGCGGTCCCGCGCCGCAGGAGTACGCGGCGCTCAGTCACGCCATCCGCGATCTTGGCGACGAAGTGCGGGCGAGGGCAATTCCAACACGCGAGCTGCGGCATGTCATGAAGAAAACTGCCATAGAGCATTTTCAGGGCACCATGCAGGCCGCCTCCATTCTCAAAAAACACGGTTATAGCGGTGACTTTGAGATCATTGACGATATCTACCAGATGCGCATCGCTGAGAAACCATGCTTACGGAAATGGGATCTGTACTTCCACGCACAGGCGGCGCCCTGCGCGGTGCGTAACCGAAAGTCCTACTTCCATCAACTGCTGCGCACTCTCAGCGACCGCTGCGACGCCAGCCAGCCGCGCGTGCTAAATATCGCCAGCGGCCCGGCGCGGGACATGCGAGAATGGTTCGATGCCCACCCAGACTCCCGCATTCACTTCGACTGCATTGAGCTCGACACTAAGGCTATCGCCCACGCCAATAGCCTCTGCGCTCCCTATCTGGATCGCATGCATTACCATCATCAGAATGCCCTGAAATTCGTTCCTACAGGTAAATATGACCTCATTTGGTCTGCGGGCTTCTTTGATTACCTCTCCGACCACCTGTTTGTGCGGCTGCTGCGCTCGCTGTTGCCCTTTGTCAAAGAGAGAGGCGAAGTTGTCGTCGGTAACTTCTCCGAGTTCAACGCCAGCCGCGACTATATGGAACTACTGGGCGACTGGTATCTCGAGCACCGTAGCGAGGAGCGCCTGAGAGGCTTGGCCGAAAAATCCGGCGCACCCGCCAGGCAGATCGAGGTTCTCTGGGAGCCCGAGGGTGTAAATTACTTCTTGCATGTTCATTCATAAGGAGCCGAAGACAAGGACCTTAACCTCTACGCCTGAGCAGTTCATGCGGGCGATATCGGCGCGTCAGCCGTGCCGCTGCCCGCATCCGTCTGGTTGTTTTGCAGCGGCCTGTTAGGCCTGATCGGCCAGAGGCGCAAGCGTCGTCACCGCGACACTGACGGATAGGGGCGCGTTACTCCTGGGTCGACGGGATGTCGCGGTGCTCGGGCTGCCGATTTTGGGCACGTGCACGGCGCCGTGCTGTGTGCCTGCGCCGGGTTTTCCGTCCCGGTGTCGTTTGATGGCATAGACTGCAGGGGTGTTGCCGAAGGCAAGGTGAAACGGAGACATGCCGTGCATATGCATCGACAACACCCGCTTGAGATCCTCGCGCGGTTGGTGCTCGGAATTCTTGTATCCACAGTCGTGATGATAGTCCTGGTGGCCAGTGTATCGCTCCGATGGGCAATGCGCGCCCTCCACATTCGAAGAGCATCAAAAGTGATCGAGCCGGAATCCGTCGACGTGGGGATGCCCGGGTCACAGGATGGGTAGCGTTGCTTCTTTCTTTTTAGGAACGCCATTGGTGTTGAAACGCAGCTCCGAGTGTGGATTCACGACGAAAGATCCTGCCTAAACAGAAACACGACCGACAACCACAACAACCTTGGCTTTTATCGCGCCCCGTCTCGGTCGCAATGACCGGGCACAGCCCGGAGTCCGACCAGGCTAGGCTGGTCGGAGCGTGGCGGCGGGTGTCCATGGGTCCATCTCCTGTTCCTGCTTGGGAAGGTGGGATGAATAGCGCTGTCAGAGATGGCCGTACACCGGGCTGGTAGCCGCAGGCGAAGGTCCGGGGGTGCTCTTGGTTCGGCTGGCGGGTGGCCGAGCCACCTTCCGCGGCATCCGCGCAATGCCCTGTACCATTGCCCATTCAAATATCTTGTAATACATTGTATCCATCTGTAATGGAGGATTTCTTTCATGAGTACGACAACCGTACGACTTCAGCCGGACGTCGAAGAACGCCTTGAGGCGATGTCCGAGAAATTACATAGGAGTAAGAGCTGGCTTATCAATCAGGCGCTTAGGGAGTTCATCCGGCGCCAGGAGCAGGAGCAGGTCCGCTGGCAGGAAACCCTCAGGGCCATGGAGTCCGTGGCGCAGGGCAAGGCGGTGTCAGGTGAGGCCGTTCACGCCTGGCTGCGGAGTTGGGGCGCCCCTGACGAGCTGTCGCCGCCCAAGGCGGGGCAATGAGGCTGGTCTATTCCGAGGACGCTGTCGCTGATCTGGTCCGCCTTCGGGCATTCATCGCGGAAAAAGATCCGTCTGCCGCAGCGCGTGTCGCGCAAGAACTCATAGCCCGCATCGAGAACCTGGGTCTCTTTCCGCTTATCGGGCACGGTGTTTCGCAAGCGCCACAGCCGGATGTCGTGCGCGATATGATTTTCGGTAATTATGTTGTCCGCTATTCGGTGCATGCGGAAGCCTTGGTTATCTTGCGCATCTGGCATCACTACGAAGACCGTATTTGATGCAGGTGTGACGGCCATAAAGTCTCTAGCCCTCGGTACCATTGTCACCCTTCTCAACGACTTTAACAGGTCGTTGAAAAGCGCGCTGTAAGGCGCAGCGCTGCGTTGGAAACGAGCTCAAAATGCTCATGTACTGCTGCGTGTACACTCCGTCTTTTCGCCCGTTTTCACCTTGCGCTGCATCCCCTGATCACGTTTTTCAACAACCTGCTAATTGCCCCAACTTGATCGAAACTGACTCATGCGGTACCCAGGGTTTCATTCCGCGATTGGGTTTTCAGCCGTTACAAGATGTCTCTTTCGTGTTGTTCCCTGTGTTCCGTATCAGGGCGGTCGCTCCGGCCCTCAGGTCGTGTTACGCACCTTCTCCCGCTCCAGCGCCTGCTGCAGCAGGCTGCGGTAGCTCGCCAGG
>CAYWKV010000115.1:0-9698 GCA_964458835.1 uncultured Gammaproteobacteria bacterium
GCCCCTTGACAGCCCCCGTTTTTGGGTGTATGCTTGCGCAACATGAACACATTGAACGAACGAGCTAGCAGAAAGCCTGTGGAACTCTCATGCCCGCAGGCCGCGGTCGTGCTAGATGTCGCATCAAACACCATACGTAACTATATTGACCGCGGCCTGCTCAACGCTCGCTTCGTGGGAATCAAACGCATCATCCGCATCGACGTGCATGAACTTCGACGCTTTGCCGAGGAGTATGGATTTATCGTCGATGAGGAGAAGCTGGAGAAGATCCTGGGCGAACAATCGCGCCCAGACGAGAGAGGATGATAGCGGCTCCGTCCATGCTGCCAGGCTAGTCGGAGCCGCCATCCCCACCGCACCTTAACAACCGATCCGTCCCCTGTTTTTTGAGGGGCCGCAACGATTGTTGCAGCGCACAGGTAGCGCATACGGGATTCGAACCCGTGTCTCTGCCTTGAGAGAACCCTGCCCAACGGGGTCACTGCCTAACTTGGGCAGTGACCTGCGCCGGCGCGTCAGATCAACGCATCGGGGCGAACGCCAAGGGCGACACGATCTCTTCCCGAATATCGTCTACCTCCGTCAACAAATAATGCGTCGTCATCTGAAAACTGGCATGACCCAGTTGACGCCGTAACAGATCGGCGGCCCGCTCCCCCTTGTGCTCCCTTGCCCAGTGGGTCGCAAAGGCCCGCCTCAGATCGTGACAGCCCTGGATGCTGTCCTGGAGACCCGCCAGCCGGATCGCCCGTTTGACCGCCTTATAGACGCCGACGGGCGTCAGCCGCGAGCCTCCGGGCGCTCGAAAGAGCGGTCCCGCCGCATAGCCGCACGCATCCAGGTACGCCACCACATAGCGGCCCGTCGCCGCATCGAAAGCCGCCAGCCGGATCCCCGTCGGGTTGGCCTTGGTGCGCTTACCGTGCACCGTCGCCTCGCCCGACTGGTCCGCCTCGACGACCAGGTCTTCGACGTTGAGCGCAGCCACCTCGCCGCGGCGCAGCCCCATCCCGATCATCAACGCCAAGATCGTGCGGTCCCGCGCCGGGTACGGCGACTGGGCCGCCGCCTCCATCAAGCGCCACAGCGCCTCGACGCGCGCCGCCCGGCGCACGGGCGCACCGCCTTGCGCTGGCGGGACCCACGCCGCATAGCTGCGGTCCAGATAGCCCACCGCCTGCGCCCAGCGCAGCGCCTCCCGCAGGCGGCGCAGCACATCCTTGCGCGTGTGGTAGGCGAGCGGGCGGCCTGTACGGGGAGACGTGACCCCGCGCAGGTATCGCTCAAACGCCAGCAGCGTCTCCCGCGTCAGTATCCAATCACAGCCAGGCCCTACCTGTTGCCACCAGGCACGGAACCAGGCCAGCTTGAATGCATACCCATCTACCGTCGCACCGTCAATGACGCCGCGGCGGTCCAGCAAAAACCGCTCCAGCAGCCAGTCCAGGTCTCTTGCGTCGAGACCCGCCGTGTCCGGCTCGCGCCGGATGCGGCCTATCCCTACAACCACGGTCATTTGGGGGTACTCCTCATCCACATCAGATCGGGGTGAAATCGACGATGCTCCGAGGAGCGAGCTACACACGCCCTGGTAACTCGCTCCTAGTATATCACCGATCTTGACGCCTGCAAGCATGACAGGAAACGCGATCCGGGCGAGGACACAACAAATGTCCTACCCGCCCGCTGTTTTTGGCCTAGACAACACAGAGGTAATTATGCCAGATCCCAGTCACTCACCATCCAGCACAGCCCACGCCATTGCGGCGGAATACGCCCGCCTGCGCGAGGCCAAGATCCATCTCACCCAAGTTTGCAACCCGGAACACCGTGCCGAGATACGCGCGACGATCGGCGAGGCCACCGCCCGCATCTGGCGGCTGCAGCGGCTGGCCCAGCCGACCGTCCCGCGGAGCGCATAGTATGAGCACCGAAGCCACAGAACGTGTATGGAACCACAGCGGGCAGAAAGGATCGGCGCTGCTCATGCTGCTCGGGCTGGCGGACCAGGCCGATGCCTACGGCTACTGCTGGCCGTCCGTCGCCACCGCATCGCAGCGCGCCCGGGTCACCGAGCGCCAGGGCAAACGGCTGCTGGATCAGCTCGAAGCCGCCGGCGAACTGATCATCCAGCGCGGCGCAGGCCGGGGCAACACGTCACGCTACATCGTCACCCCCGGCATGGACGCCGAGCGCATCGCCACAAGCTTAGTGGCGCGGTTCGGCCTGACGCCCGTGGAAGCGGTCGAGTGCGCCAGGCAGTGCATCGAGCGCCGCGAGCGCAGCCAAAAAGGTGACATCCAGCGCGAAAAGGTGACATCTAGCGCGCTAAAAGGTGACATCCAGCGCGAAAACGTGACACCCACGACACCGTTTAATGAGGCCGAAAAGGTGACATCTAGCGCGCTAAAAGGTGACATCCAGCGCGAAAAGGTGACACCTGGCGCGCTAAAAGGTGACATAGCTATGTCACCCGATCCAATTGGTTGGTTGGTTGATCATTCTGTCCCTGATGGTGAGATCAACCAACCAACCAGCGCGCCCGACCCTCCCATCGAAGACGCGGCTGAGATCGCCCGCACCGTGGCGTTGCTCATGGACCCTGCGGTGGGGATCGGGCACGCCAAGGCGCGGGACCTGGCCACCCGTTTTGGCTTCGAGGAGGTGCGCCGTCAGGTCGCGGCCTGGCTGCCCCAGTTTGAGGCGGGCCGCGCCCAGGCGGGCCTGCTCATCAAGCGCATCGAAGATCGCTGGGGCGCGCCGGACCTGTCCGCCGAGTTCCGGCGCAGCGCCCTCTACCGCCGCCACCGCACCGAAGCGGAGCGCCAGGCCGATGCCGAACTGGAGGCCGACATCGCCGCCATGCGCCGCGCCTACCAGGTGGACTGCCCACCGCCGGACAACGACGATCCGCCTGACGCCCTGCAGCAGGTCCTGGCCGGCCTGGCCAACATCGACCTGCACGATGCCCAGATCGCGCTCGACGGCGAGACCCTGACGCTCACGTTCCCGCCGCACCGCGTCCAGTACGCCCGCCACCAGTACGCCCGCCCCATCACGCGCGCCCTGTGCAGCGCCGGGCTGTCCTATCGTGTCGAGTTCACCAGCGCCACACCCACGGAGGCCCCCCCATGACCACGACCGTGCTTACGCTCATCGCCCTCGTGGCGTGCATCTTGTGCGCCTGGCGCATCGCCGACCTGCACGAGCAAAACCAGCTGCTGCGCCGGCGCATCGATGCCTATGAGGAGGCGCTGCGCCTGGCCCTGCAGCGGCAGAACCTGCTTACCGAACGCAATGCCCGCCAGGCTCGCATGCTCTCTGCCTACCAGGACCGCTCACTGGTGCGGCCCGGCTTCATCCTGGATCAGCCGGAGCACCGCACCTGCGTGACACAGTTGTTTCATGCCAACTAAACAACCCTGACAGGAGACTCATCCCCATGTTTGTCGTGACCGTCACATCCCAAAAGGGCGGCGTGGGCAAGACCACGACCGCCGTCAGCCTGGCCAGCGCCTTGCCCCACGCCACGCTCGTGGATCTGGACCCGCAGGGCCACTGTGCCATCAGCCTGGGCCATGACCCGCGGCCCGGCGTCTTCGACTGGCTCGTCACCCACCAGGCCAGAGAGGCTGCGTTCACGTCCTGCGTCATGCAGGCCCGGCCAGACCTCACCCTGCTGCCCGGCGACAGCCGCACACGCGCCGCCGAGCGCATCTACAGCCGCGAGGCGCTCGGCTTTGACAGCCTGGTCCGCAGCCTGCAGGCGCTGGCCCGTCCCGCGATCGCCCCCATCATTGTCGATACCGCCGCTGGCGGCTTGCTGCAGGAGGCCGCCCTGGCCGCCGCCGACGTCATCGTCGTGCCCGTGCGCTGCGAGCTGCTGGGCCTGGACGGCGTCCACGCCACCCTGGCCCTGGCACGGCACATCAACCCAAACGCCAAGGTCATCGTGCTGCCCACCGGCGTGGACAAGCGGCTGCGCGAGCACGCTGCCATCCTCGCCGACCTGCGCATGATCCCCGACGTGACCCACACCCCGGCCATCGTGCCTGCCCGCGTCGCCGTGGCCGAGGCCGTCGCCTACGGGAGCACGATCTGGGAGCACAACGCCCCCGGCATCGACGACGTGCGCCAGGCGTATCTCTATCTCATCCGCCATCTCATCCCCCAGGAGCAGCCCCATGGCTAAACAGCGCACTACCCTACCCGACCGCAGCAACATGGCGCTGGCCACCGACCGGCCCGACGTGCAGGAGATCCCGGTCTATGAGATCCGCGCCAACGGCGGCACACAGATGCGCGCCGGGCTGAACCAGGAGACCGTTCGGGAATACCAGGAATGGCTGCAGGGGCTGCTCGATCAGGGCAACCTGGCCCAGATGCCGCCCATCATCGTCTACTACGACGGCACAGACTACTGGCTGGCCGATGGGTTTCACCGCCTGGCCGCCTGGCAGCACGCCGGGTTTGCCGCCGGGCCGCTCAAACTCACCATCCCCGCCGAGGTCAAGGCGGGCACGCGCCGCGATGCGATTCTGCATGCCGCCGGCGCAAACGCCGCCCACGGGCTGCGCCGCACGCCAGCGGACAAGTGGCGGGCCGTCGAATCGCTGCTGGTAGATGACGAGTGGTCCAAGTGGAGCGACCGCGAGATCGCCCGGCGCTGCCATGTCTCGCCCACCTTCGTGGGCCAGGTGCGCGCCAAGCTGGGCGATCCCGACCGCCCGCAGCATGCACCCCCGCCGCTGCCTGTCACTGTCCACATGGACAGTGAGACGCCCGCCCAGCGCACTTACACGACCAAGCACGGTACAACGACCACGATGAACACCGCCAACATCGGGCGTCAGACCCGTCCAGAGGTGTGGGAGCTGGAGCGGGTGATCACCGACTGGCTAAACGAGCAGATCCCGCCCGACGGCGACGTGAGCACATTCAGAGGCCGGTTGCTGTTGCTCGACACCCTGCGCACGCACAAAGAGGACCATGAGTTCTGGCAGGACCTCGTTGACCGGTTGCCCGCGGGCTACCGTCGGCGTGACCTGCTGCAGGCGCTCAACAACGTCAGCGACCAGATCACGCAGGAGCAGCGCCGCCGGACCGAAGCCGACCTAGCGCGGCGTCGCGAGCAGGCGGACCAGGAACCGTTCGACGAAAAGGCGCTCCCGCAAGACCTGCGCGAAGCCGGGATCACAATCGAGCGCATCGGCTCAAAGTGGCGCTGGCGGCGCGAACTGCCCGCATCGCTGGGCGTCGAGTGCGGCATGCCCAAACGCACACCCCAGGAGGCGATCCTGGAGGCGCGCAACCGCCATGCGCATCTCATCCAGCGCACGGCGACGGCAGCCTCGCCGCAAGACCTGCCGCCCGGCGTGGCCGTGACTCAAGACCCGCGCTGGGAAGAAGAGCAGCGTGCTGCGGCGCTCCTGACCCAAGACCTCGTCGAGGCAGGCTACTCGATCCGCCGCGATGATCAGGGCTGGCGCTGGCGGCGCGTGCTGCCCGACGGCGGCGTCGAGTACGGCGCGCATCTCGACAGCGCCGAACTGGCGGTCAAAAACGCCCGCCTCTTTGCCGAGGCGCTGGGCCACAGCGCATCCGCCAAAGCAGAAGAGGAAGCCCCTCAAAAAAGTGCAGAAAAATCAAGCGCCGCGACCGTGAGAGAAGCCGCCCTGCGCCGCGCGCACCGCGCCGCCGTACTCAGCCGCCTGCGCGACCTCTACCGTGAGGTCCTGGAGACGCTGCCGCGCTATGAGGAGGCGACCGGCCTCTACACCCAGTCTCCCGCCCTGCGGCGCACCCTGCAGCCGATGCTCGATGTGGTCGAGCGCAACCTGGACGCCCTCAGCGGCGACGAGGAGGATTGACAGATGAGCGCCTATATCGTCCTGGACGGCTGGGCCGGTCGTCGCGAGATCGCGTGTGAGATCGTCGGCGAGACCCCGCAACGCTATCGGGTCCGCCTCCTGGAGGATGGTTCCCTTCCCCGTGGTCGCTACGGTCACGTCGGCGATGTCGTGGTAGTGCCCAAGTATGCAGTCAGAAAAGAGAAAGAACATGACCAGTGATCAACTGACGCGCATCACCTTGCGCGCCAACCAACGCATCGACGAACTCTTTGAGGAGCCTACGCAGCGCACCATCCCGCGCCTGACCCCTGGCATGGTGCGCATCGTCCTGGATGTGGCGGGCGAAGTGCCGCCTGTCCAGGTGGCCGCCCCTGTCATCGATGCCGCGTCTACACCGCTGGATGCGCTGGGCGCAGATGAGGAAGGCGCAGACATCCTGGCCCCGCTGAACCCCGCAGGGCTAGACGCGCAAGCCCTCGACCGCGTGGCGGCCAAGGTAAAGGCCGCCCTGGAGCGCAAAGGTAAGCGCCCCGCCCAATTGCCGCAGGCAGAGAACGCGCCGCAGCCGCGCAAACGCCGCAGCAAACTCAGTGTTGACGAGCTGCGCAGCCTGGCGCTCGACGACATTCGCCGCATCGCAGGCAGTGAGGGCACATGGGTCAGTGGGCAGGAGTTCAACGCTCAACGCGATGCCCGCCTGCCGGTCTACACCAGCATTGCCAAGCGGCTGGGCCTGTCGTGGATAGACGTCGTGCGCGAGGCATTGGGCGAGCGCGCCCAGCCGCCTGACCTTAGCGCCCAGGCTGCCCATGCGCGTCAGGCCAAGGCGGAGCAGGCCGAGCAGGAGGCCGATGCACAGCCCGCCCCCAACTTCCGCAAGCGTGTGGACGAACGTGCACCGCGTGCCCAGGCGGCCGTTGAGTCCACGCGCACCCCGCACACGCCCGACCAGCGCCGCGCATTGCTGCGTGACATCCTGGCTGAACTGGCGATGATGGCCGACGGCAACGTCATGCCCGACCCCGACACCTGGGACAGCCGCAAGCCGGAGCGGCTGCCCGCCTCCCGTGCGATCCTGCTGGCGTGGGACGTGAGTTGGGACGAACTCGCCAAATGGGCCAACCTGGAGCCTGCGCCCAAGCGGCGCAAGGTGCACGCCAACAGCAGCAACGGGGCGGCCAAGAGCGTGGAGGTGGCCTAGGCCACAACAGGAGAAATATACCCATGAGTGACAAAATCGCACGTGAAGTCGCATTTCAAGCAGCCCTGTCAATGTACGCCGATGAGCCGTGCCGCATCTGTGGCCGCCCGCTAACCATGGATGATCTCAGGGACGGCGCGGTGTTTGCCGGGTACAACGCCGACAACACAAGCCGCGCAGCACACAAGCAGTGTTGGGACAACGCGATGGATGTGATGCGAAAAATCACCCCGGTAGAGGTGCAAGACGCAGTGCGCGAGTGGCTTTGGGCGAATCGCATTGACCGAGACCGCAAATTCTACGATGCCGTGCAACGTTGGTCAGACCTGGTGGAGGGAGAGGAATGATGGACGAAGAATATTGGGAACACGTGCGGCGGTGTGACGAGAACGGCGCGACGGCAAACAATATGCCAAATGACGCCATCATTAGCGTGCTGCACGCTGCGCTGATTGTCTATATCACCGAGTGCCGCGAAGTGGATGACGCAGACGGTGAGATGTACGCACGCCAGGCGCAACAGTGGCTCGACAGCCAACGCCAGGGGCAGGAGGTGAACGAATGAGCTACAAAGCGTTCAATGCACTATACGCTGGACAGTTGGCAATTCTGATACATCTGTTCGGTGGGCCAGCATGGTTGAGCGTTACGTTTGCGATGATATCGTTTGCCTGTTTTGTGCTCGTACCTGCCAAAGATAGCCCCGCGCCGGGGCAGGAGGAATGACATGTATTATCACCCGCTGTTAGACCAGGGCATTGACCCTAGCGACGACGATTACAGGCGACCCCAGGCCGAACCGTGCCAACATATGGAGGTGGCCTGATGAGTGTCACCTGGACCGGCCCGGCTACCGACGAGGACGACGAACCCGACATCTGCGATCTGGGCATCAGCGAGTGCATGGATCACGTCGCCGACGACGTCTATGGCGGGATGCGCTTCGTGACCTACGTCCTGATCGCCGACCTTCTGAGCCTGCTGCTCATCGCCTATATCGTCGGGAGGTGTACCCGATGACCCTTGACGAGCTGCGTACCGAGTACATCGCCTGCGTCAAGATCCTGCGCGCAGAGCGCGCCATGCGCCAAAGAGCCTTCGGCGTAGCCGAACCCGACAAGGCCGCCCGCAAGGTGGCCGAGATGGACCGCGTACTGAGTCTGCTCGAACGCATGAAAGACCAACTCAAAGCGGACCTGGCGCAACCCGAACAGCCCCGGCTGATCGACGTGCCCGTCCGCCATGAATACCGCTAGGAGACACCCGATGGACACCCACCACATCGTCAGCGCCCTGCGCCAACATGAGGCCGAAACCGATCACCCCCTGCCCGCCCCGGTCTATGAGATCGCCTACCGCGAGTGGGACGGCCAAGTCGTGGACCTGCAAGACGGCAGCGTCTTCACGCCGCGCCCGAACTGGGCCGACTTCACCCGCCGCTGGGCCGCCGAGCGCCGCCGCAAAGGCCGCCCGCTGTTCGCCGCCAGCCTTGCCACCGCCATCCTGCGCACTGGCGAACTGCCGCCGGGCGTCTCACCCATCGCCGTCGCCTACTTCCATCTGGCCAACGTGAGCGTGGTTGTGCCCCTCGCCCAGCACTGGCCATCATTAGAGCCGGTCCCGGAAGGCCGGGACGTGTTCGCCCAGTACCCGGTCAGCGGCGCACCGGCCCAATAGAAACGGCCCTCTCCGCAGCCTGTACGCAAACAGAGAGGGCCGTAGCGAGCGTGTAACCCGCCAGGGACAGCATACCACTGTCCCTGGCATAGTCCAAGTGAGGATTATGTCTAACAACTCAAGGTATCGTAACTACGTCCCGGCGCTGGATGACGTACTAGCGCCGCCCCCTGACCCGCTGCCGGACGCGCCGCGGGTCCACAATGAGGTACGCGCCGAGGCCGCCTGGCTGGTCGTGATCAGCGCCAACATCCTCGTCACCGCCATCATCATCGCCGGGATGCTCATCGACGGCACAGCCACCAGGCGGGCGATCCTGTCGGGCGTGCTCTATTTTGCGCCCACGACCATTGTCTTCGTCCTGGCGCTCACGGGGACACTCACCGACATCGTGCGTGGCCGCCAGCGCGAGATCACCGAGCGCATCCGCATCGACGCCTACGCCGACCTCGCCGAGCAGGCGCTGCAGTGGCGCGTCCTCGTCGAGGAAAACCGCCGCCTGGAGTTGCAGCGCGAGGCCATGCCCGCCGACCTCCAGCGCCGCCTGGCCGCTGTCGAATACGACCTGCTGCAGCGCAGCCTCCCTGCACCCGGTCCGCAGACCCCCGGCAGCACCTTCGTGACGCCGTATGACAACCGCAAGCGCGGGGCCTTTGCCGAGGAGACGCAGCCCTCGCACGACACGACCGCCGCCGAAGCGATCAAATGGGTGTCAGACGAGCTATACACCGACACGGGGGCGATCAACCACAAGCGCGTGCTGCTGACGGGGGACGCACGCGGCATGATCGTCAACACCAAGGTGATCGGAGCCAAGCGCGGCCCCGGAACCAAAGAGGCGCTGCGCTGGCTGCTCGACCGGCGCGTGCTGCGAAAAATACCCGGCGGGTACGCGCTCAATGTAGATATGGTCCCCCGCCGGGAGGACCTGCGCTATATCCACTAGACCCCACCCCGTGGGTGGG
>CAYWKV010000116.1:0-9647 GCA_964458835.1 uncultured Gammaproteobacteria bacterium
CGTTCTGCTTCACCGTCGAGGTCATCTCCTCCATCGACGAGGCCGTCTCCTCCAGTGCCGACGCCTGCTCCTGGGTGCGCTGGCTCAGGTTGTCGTTGCCCGTCGCCAGCTCCTGCGCGGAGCTGCTGACCGAGTCGGACGCCGAGCGGACCTCGCCGACGATCTGCGACAGCCGCTCGACCATGGAGCGCATGGCGGCCAGCAGGCTGCTGCTGTCGCCCGCGCGGACGGGCACCTCCACGTCGAGGTCGCCGCCCGCGATGCGGCCGGCGATGTCCGCCGCCAGGGCCGGCTCGCCGCCGAGCTGGCGCAGGATATTGCGGATCGTGTAGAAGGCCAGCAGCGCCGTGGCGACCAGGGCGGCGACCGTCAGCACCAGGAACAGATACAGCGCGTTCCGCGCGGCGGCATGCAACGCTTCGGCCGCGGCGCTGAAATCGTCCGCCAGCCGGTCCTCGACCTCCTTGAGGAGATCGATCTTGGCCGTGACCATTTCGAACCAGTGCCCGGCCTCCACGCCGAGCGGTCGGCCATCGATGCCGTCCAGCGCGGTCTTCTTCATGCGGTCGGTCTCCTCGACCGCGCGGCCGGCGAGCTTCTGCCGGACGAAGGCCGCCTGCGCATCGTTGGCCGCACCCTTGAATTCCTCGAAGTAGACGTCCTCCACCGCCGCGTTGGCGAGGAAGCGCGCCACCATATCGGTCGAGAACCGGTCGGCCGTGAACACGACGTTGAGCAGCGCGCGCTCGATACCGACGCGCTCCTTGGCATGCGACAGGTTCGAATAGGCCGCCGCCAGGCGCGTGATGCCCCGGTCGTCGCTGAGCAGCATGCCCTGCCGCCCGACCGCCAGCAGTGAACCGACCGTGCGGGTGTAATAGCCGGTGGCGTCCGTGCCGCTGATGCTCTGGCTGCCGACCGCGCCGCGGATGTTCCCCAGTTCGCCGAGATTGCGCTGTGTCTCGTCCAGCGCCTGGCCGAGCACGGCGGGATAGGCGGCACGGTCGAACCCCTGCAGCGCGTCCTTGAGCGCCGCCAGGCGACGATCCGTCGCGGCACGCTGCGCGGGCAGCTCGGCGGCGAACTGCCGGCCCTGGCTGCCGAGAAATCCGCCGGTCATGCCGCGCTCGATCTGCAACTCGTGCGCCACGGCCGCATACTGCACCGACAGTTCCACCAGCGCTTCGAGTTCCTCCATGGCGGCCGCGGTCCGGGCCTTGTCCAGCACACTGTTCGCCGAGAAGAACAGCAGCCCCACCAGCGGCAGCGCCAGCACCAGCAGGAGGCGGCCGCGCATAGTCATATTGTCCAGAGAGATCATGGTTTCACCTGTCTGTTTGTTTTAAGGGATCGAACGTCTTGCCGCGTTCTGCACGCTGCGCCGCTAGCCGCCCGAACCGGTACGGAAGAAGCGCATGAGGTCGACGAGCTTCCGCCCCTGCTCCTCCATGGAGCGCGAGGCGGCCGCGGCTTCCTCGACCAGCGCCGCGTTCTGCTGCGTCACCTCGTCCATCTGCGTCACCGCCTTGTTCACCTGCTCGATGCCGGCCGACTGCTCCTGGCTCGCCGCCGCGATCTCCGCCACGATGTCCGTCACCTTCTTCACGCTGTCGACGATCTCCGTCAGCGTCTTGCCCGATTCGTCCACCAGGCCCGAGCCGGTCTTCACCTTCTCCACCGAGTCCTGGATCAGGTCCTTGATCTCCTTCGCCGCGCCCGCCGAGCGCTGCGCCAGGTTGCGCACCTCGGCCGCCACCACCGCGAAGCCGCGGCCCTGCTCGCCGGCGCGCGCCGCCTCCACCGCCGCGTTCAGCGCCAGCAGGTTGGTCTGGAAGGCGATCTCGTCGATCACGCCGATGATGTCGGCGATCTTGCGGCTGGAGGCGCTGATCTCGTTCATCGCCGATACCGCCATCGAAACCACCTGCCCGCCCTGCTCGGCCTGGGTGCGCGCACCGGCCGCCAGCTGGTTGGCCTGGCGGGCGTTGTCGGCGTTCTGCTTCACCGTCGAGGTCATCTCCTCCATCGACGAGGCCGTCTCCTCCAGCGCCGACGCCTGCTCCTGGGTGCGCTGGCTCAGATCGTCGTTGCCGCTGGCGATCTCGCGCGCCGAGGCGCTGACGGCATCGGAGGCGCCGCGCACGTCGCCGACGATCTGCGAAAGTTTGCCGGCCATGTCGCGCAGCGCGGTCAGCAGCTCGCCCAGCTCGTCGTTGTGCGCAATGCGGACGTCGTGATCGAGCTCGCCGCCGGCAATCCGCCGGGCGACCCCCACTGCCTGCTGCAGCGGATTCATGATGGCGCGCATCAGCAGCCAGGCCATCCACAGCACGACGGCCACGCCGGCCACGATGGAGACGATGGCGGTGGTGCGCAGCGTCGCGTAGAGGCCGTTGGCGTTCTCGTATTCCTGGCGCGCGACGTCGATCTGGAGCTCCACCAGGGCCTTGATGCCCTCGCCCACCGGCACGTAGAGCGGCCGCACCACGTCGGCGACATGGGTCCTGGCCTCCTCGATCCGGCCGGCACGCAGCAGGTCGATGGTCGGCCGCAAACCCTCCAGCACGAAGCGGCTGCGAGCGGCGGCGAATTTTTCGGCGATGATCCGCTCCTCGGGCGTAAGGGTGGTGGCCATATAGGCCTCCCAGACCTGGCCGATGTCGCCGATATTCCGCTCGACCGCCTCGGTGTTGCGGCGGATCTCCTCAGCCGTGGGTGTCACCAGCGCAACGGCGAGAAACAATCTGTTGCTCAGCAGCAGCTGCTGGATGGTGGTGACCTGATCCAGCGGTATGGTCCGGTCCTCGTACACCGTCCGCAGCCCCTCCTTGACGGAGCCGAGGCCGATGACCCCCGTGATGCCGATGGCCGCCAGCAGTACGATGGCGATGCCGAGCGTCGCCAGCAGGCGAACCTTGATTGTCAGAGCCTTCATGTCCTTATCCCCTTGAGGCGATCGATTGACGGATTCATTCACTGACCGACGCGATGGCGGTGATCTCGTCGGGCCGCAGCAGACGGTCGATGTCGAGCAGCATCACCATGCTGTCGCCGACGGTGGCCAGGCCGCTGATGAAGTCGGCGTCCACGGCCGTGCCGAAATCCGGCTTGGGGCGGATGTCGGCCGCACCGATGTTCAGGACGTCCGACACCGCGTCGACGACGATGCCGAAGGTGCGCTCCCGCCCGTCGGCGACCAGCGACAGCACGATGACCACTGTCGTCGGCGTGTAGTCGATCGCTTCGAGGCTGAAGCGCATGCGCAGGTCCACGATCGGGACGATGGTCCCGCGCAGGTTCAGCACGCCCTTGAGATACGCCGGCGCATTCGGTATGTGGGTCACCGGCGTCCAGCCCTTGATCTCCTGGACACGCAGGATGTCCACGCCGTACTGTTCGTGCGCCAGGGCGAAGGTCAGATACTGGTTGCCGCCGGCATTGTTCTGCGCCGTCTGCACCGCTCCCGCCCCCACGGGGGAGATTTCCGTTGTCATTGCCTGAGTCATAGCCGCTCCTTTAGGCCGCTAAGCCGTTTTTCGCGCCGCGTTCCGCGTGTGCGCACTGGTCATGCGAATGAGTCCCGGGATGTCCATGATGAGCGCCACCGAGCCATCGCCGAGGATGGTCGCGCCGGAGATGCCCTCGACGCGCCGGTAGTTGGATTCCAGGCTCTTGATGACGACCTGCTGCTGGCCCAGCAGCTCGTCGACGAACACCCCCGCCCGCTGGCCGTCGCCCTCGACGACGACGAGCAGGCCGTCGGTCAGTTCCCTGGCGTCCGCCTCGACGTTGAAAATGCGGTACAGCCGCAGCACCGGCAGGTAGTCGTCGCGCAGGCGGTAGACCTCGGCCGCACCGGCGACGGCGTTGATGTATTCCGGGCGGGCCTGCAGGGATTCGATGATGGAGACCAGCGGGATGATGTAGATCTGATCGCCGACGCGCACCAGCTGGCCGTCGAGGATCGCGAGGGTGAGCGGCAGGCGGATGGTGAAGCGCGAGCCCCGGCCCTGCTCCGACCGCACCTCCACGCTGCCGCCGAGTTCGTGGATGTTGCGGCGCACCACGTCCATGCCGACGCCGCGTCCCGACACGTCGCTGACCGCATCCGCCGTCGAGAAGCCGGGCTGGAAGATCAGATCGTCGATCCGTTCGTCGGGCATGGCGGCCGCCTCGGCCGCGCCGACCAGGCCGCGCTCGACCGCCTTGCGCAGGATCCTGCGCCGGTCGAGTCCGCCGCCGTCGTCGACGATCTCGATGACGATGTTGCCGCCCTGATGAAAGGCGTTCAGATGCAGCGTGCCGGTAGGCGGCTTGCCGGCGGCGATGCGCGCGTCGGGGGCCTCGATGCCGTGGTCGAGGGCGTTGCGCACCAGATGGACCAGCGGATCGCTGATCTTCTCCATGACCGTCTTGTCCAGCTCGGTGTTCTCGCCCGACATGCGCAGCTCGACCTGCTTGCCCAGCCGGGCGCCCAGATCGTGGACCAGGCGCGGCAGGCGGTTGAAGGCGAAACTGATGGGCAGCATGCGGATCCGCATCACGGATTCCTGCAGCTCGCGGGTATTGCGCTCGAGCGCCGTCAGGCCGTCGCGCAGCTTGTCGATGAGTCCGCTGGCGCCGCCCTGCACCAGGCGGTCGCCGATCTCGCCCAGCATGGACTGGGTGATGACCAGCTCGCCGACCATGTTGATCAGGGCATCGATCTTGCCGGTGCTGACGCGGATGGAGGTGGCGTCGCCGGACGCCGGCGCACTGCGGCGCTCCGGCGTCTGGCGGCGGTCGGCGCGGCGCCTTTCGACGACCAGTTCGCCCGACACCGCCGGGTCCTCGTCCGCGCCCGCATCGGCAGGCGGGACGGCGGCCGTCAGGGCTGCCTCCTGCGCGCGGATGTCGAGATCCGCTTCGTCGGCGACCCAGGCGAAGGCCTCCTCGACCGCCTCGCGCGCGGCCTCGCCGTGCAGCTCGATCCGCCAGCCGAGATGGCAGTCCTCGGGATCGAACGCCGACCACGCGGGCAATCCGGACAGGTCCGCCTGCACCCGCAGGTCGCCCAGGCCGGCCAGTTCGCGGAGGATGCGCAGCGGATCGTTGCCGGTGCGCAGGATATCGATGTGGGGCCGGAAGTCGATGCGCCAGCCGGACGCCGCCGCCGGCTGCGGCGCCGTGGCGGTGCCGCCCGCGCCGTCGATGCGCGCGAGCTGGGCCTGCAGGTCCGTCTGCACGTCGCTGATGTCGATCCCGTCCGGGCATCCCCCGGTCTGTGCCGCCGTCACCAGCGCGCGCAGCGCGTCGACCGCCCGCAGCAGCAGGTCCGTCGCGGCCCGCGTGACGGCACGGCGGCCGTCGCGCATCTCGTCGAGCAGCGTCTCCATGAGGTGCGTGAAGGCGGCGATCCCGGCGAAGCCGAAGGTGGCGCTGCCGCCCTTGATCGAATGCGCGGCGCGGAAGATGCTGTTGATGGTCTCCGGGTCGGCCGCGCCCGGATCGAGATCGAGCAGTGCGGACTCCATCAGATCCAGCCCTTCGAAGCTCTCTTCGAAGAAGGTCTGATGAAACTGCTCCAGGCCGGTGGACTTGGGCATCAGCCGAGCACCTTCTTGATGGTGGCGAGAAGCTGTTCGGGGTTGAACGGCTTGACGATCCAGCCGGTGGCGCCGGCGGCCTTGCCCTCCTGCTTCTTGTCCGCCGCCGATTCGGTGGTGAGCATGAGCATGGGCGTGAACTTGTAGGTGGGCAGGCTGCGCAGACTCCTGATGAGCGTGATGCCGTCCATCTTCGGCATGTTCACGTCGGTCAGCACCAGATTGACCTGCCTGGTGCGGGCCATGGCCAGCGCCTGTTCGCCGTCGGCGGCCTCCACCACGTCGTAGCCGGCGCCCTTGAGCGTGAAGCTGACCATCTGGCGCATGGAGGTGGAATCGTCGACTGCCAGTATCGTTGCCATGGGTGAATTCCTCTTTAGGCGATCATCAGCGGTGAAAACGGCGTCACGCGGCCAGACCCAGCGTGTCGCGCACGCCGGACAGGCCCGCGGCCTCCAGCAGCGCGGGCGACGCGCCTTTCCAGTCCAGGCGCCGGCCGGCGGCCTGCATGGCGGCGTGGAATGCGAGGAGCAGTTGCAGCCCGGCGCCGTCGACGTGTTCGACGGCCGCGGCATCGAGAATCACCGGCCGGCCGCCGTCCAGGGCGTCGGTCAGGACCGGCTTGACGCCGGCGACGTCGGCGATGCCGAGCCGTGCGGGTAACCTGAGCACCCGGCTGCGGGTGCGCGATTTGGATGAGCCTTCCGCCACGATCTTGCCTCCCGAGGAGACGCGGCCCGGGGGATCGGCGCAACCAGGAGCCGACGGCCCGGCAGGGCGTCTCGTTCAAGCGATGCAGTGAGTGAGGAAAGGCGGGGATGGGGCCTTCCGGGGCCGTCGCCGCCGGGATCCCGTCGAGGGTTCCGTCGGTGGATCGACGCGGGCCGCGTGCCGCGACCCTGTTCCGTGCTGTTCACTAGCGTCCGGCGGGCAGGAAAACTTAGCGTGCCGCTGCGGTTTTCGCGCCGGCCGCCGCGCGCCGGCCGGTGCCAGACCGGTGACGCGCTCACGGAGCTGCCGTTGTGGCAATCAAGATGCGTGCCAGATGGCCCGCGGCGGGATCAGAGGGCGGCGCGATCCGCGAGCCAGGCGCCCAGGTGGTCGCCCGGCATGGGCGGGCTGAGCAGGAAGCCCTGCAGCGCATCGCAACCGCGGCCGCGCAGGAACTCCAGCTGTTCGGCGGTCTCCACGCCTTCGGCGGTGACCTTGAGGTGCAGGTGCTGGGCCATGGCGACGATGGCGGACACGATGGCGGCATCGTCGGCGTCGCTGCCGATGTCGCGCACGAAGGCCCGGTCGATCTTGAGGCTGTCGATGGCGAAGCGCTTGAGGTAGGCGAGCGAGGAGTAACCGGTGCCGAAGTCGTCGATCGCCACGCGCACGCCCTGCTCCTTGAGCCGCTGGATGCTCTGCGCCGCGCGTGCCACATCGTCCATCAGCGCGCTCTCGGTGATCTCCAGTTCCAGTCCACCGGGCGGCATGCCGTAGGCGGCCAGCGTCTCCGCCACTGCCGCGGGCAGGTCGTCGCGGCGGAACTGGTGGGTCGACAGGTTGACGGCGACCGCGAGCCCGGGGAGCCCCGCCGCGCTCCAGGCCCGCGCCTGGCGACAGGCCTCGGCCAGCACCCAGCGTCCCACCGGCACGATCATGCCGGTATCCTCCAGCGTCGGGATGAAGTCCGCCGGCGGCACCATGCCGCGTTCCGGATGATGCCAGCGCAGCAGCGCTTCGACCCCCGTCACGCGGCCGCTCCGCAGGTCGAGCTGCGGCTGGTAGTGCAGCACGAATTCGTCACGCTCCAGGGCGCGGCGCAGCTTGCTCTCGAGGTCCAGGCGCTCCAGGGCGTGGGCGTTCATGTCGGCGGTATAGAAGCGGAAGCCGCTGCGCCCGTCGGCCTTGGCGCGGTACATGGCCGTGTCGGCATTGCGCAGCAGCGCATCGGCCTGTTCGCCGTCCTGCGGATACAGGCTGATGCCGATGCTGAAGCTGAGAAAGAATTCATAGCCGTCCAGCCCGATCGGGCTGCGCATCGCCGCCATGATCTTGTCGAGGATGGGCAGGACATCGTCATTGCGCGCCACGTCCTCGAGCAGGATCGCGAACTCGTCGCCGCCCATGCGCGCCACGGTGTCGCCCTGCCGCAGGCATTTCTCGAGCCGGCCGGCGACCGCATGCAACAGCCGGTCGCCGGCACCGTGGCCCAGCGTGTCGTTGATCTGCTTGAAGCGGTCCAGGTCCAGGAACAGCACCGCCAGCTGCCGCTCATGGCGCGCGGCGCGCACCATGGCCCGCTTCAGGCGATTCAGCAGCAGCAGGCGGTTGGGCAGGTTGGTGAGCGGGTCGTGGTGGGCCAGGTGATCGAGGCGCTGCTGCGTCTGCATGCGCTCGCTGATGTCCTTGCCGGTCGAGACGTAATGCGTGATCTCGCCGCTGAGCGGATCGCGCACCGGCGATATGGTCTTCTCCTCGTAGTAGACAGCGCCGTTCTTGCGGCGGTTGATGAAGACCTCGCGGAACACCTCGCCACGGGAGATCGTTTTCCACAGGCGCGCGTAGAAACCGGGACTGTGGCGGCCGGACCGGACCATGCCGGAGGTGCGGCCCATCACCTCCTCGCGGGAAAACCCCGTGGTCTGCTCGAAGGCCGGATTGACATACTCGATGCGGCCTTCGCGGTCCGTGATGATGACGCTGTCCGCCGTCTGGTCGAGGGCGCCGGCCAGTTTCGCCAGCTCCGCCTCGGCGGCCTTGCGCGCGCTGATGTCGCGCACGACGCTGATGAACAGCACGTCGCTGTCCAGCTCGGCGGCGCTGATGGACCACTCCATGGGAAATGCGCTCCCGTCCTTGCGGCGACCGACCCCCTCGCAGCGGCCCGGCATGGAGCAGGTCG
Organism: uncultured Gammaproteobacteria bacterium; assembly: GCA_964458835.1. GTDB lineage: Bacteria > Pseudomonadota > Gammaproteobacteria > Thiohalobacterales > Thiohalobacteraceae > JAHJQQ01. The sequence goes on from CAYWKV010000116.1 coordinate 8,479, forward strand.
CCTCGCCGCCGCGTGCCTGTGCGCATTGGCCTCCGGGCGTGCAGTGCTCCCATTCCGTGGACAGCAGCCGCACGTCTCGGCCCAGCACCTCGCCGGCGGTGTAGCCGAAGATCTGCTCCGCCCTGCGGTTGAAGGACTCGACGACACCGCGCTGGTCGAAGGTGACGATGCCGTCGCCGACGTTGTCCAGCAGGGCCTGCATCTGCGCCTCCGAGCGGCGCCGCGCGCTGCGCAGCCGCTCCTGTTCGGTCACGTCCTCCAGCACCACCAGCAGGGCGGCGCGGCTGAGGCTGCCGAGGGCCGGGTGCAGGTGCGCATCGAGGCCGGTCGCCAGCGGCGCCAGGGTCGCCTCGAACCAGCATTCCGGCCCGTTCATGGGCGAGCACACGCCCATGTAGCGCAGTGTGCGGCCGGTGGCCAGCACCTCGTGCGCCCGCCGGATGAGATCGCCGTCGTCGAACAGATCCGTGAGCCGGTAGCCGATCAGCGCATCGTGGCCGACGTCGAACAGGCGGTCGACGAAACGGTTGGCGGACAGCACCTCGAGTTCCGGCGACAGCACCAGCAGACCGGCCGGCACGCTGCAGACGACGTTTTCGGCGTACTGCTTGAGGGCGACGATGGAGCGCCGGTCGGTGTGGAAGTACGCCTCCAGCGCCAGCCCCATGTCGAAGAACACGATCTTGAGCAGGGCGCGCACCGCCGCGCGGCGCGCCTCCGGCGTCATGGCGGACGACTCCCACACCGCGGGCAGCAGCTCGGTGAGGTACTTGCAGTAGGCGCCCAGATACCATTGCGGCTGCAGTCCGATCTGCTGATGGGTCAGTCCGACGCGCAGCCGGTCGTTGATGTAGTCCCAGCCGTAGTCGCCGCCGGTAAGCCGTTCGAAGTAATCGGTCTGCTTGTGGCGCAGCCGCGCCTGCAGTTCCGGTGTGGAGAGCAGCGCGCGCAGTTCGGGAAAACGCAGCAGGTGCGCGTAGAAGGCGTCGATGAAGCGGCCGCGCGCCTGGTCCAGATGGGGATGCAGGGCGCGCAGCTGGCGCACGTCGGCCGGGCCGAACTCCAGGAAGGCACGACGCGCACCGATCTCGGCCTCGTCCAGACCGAGTTCGGTGACCACGGAGTTGACCAGCTCTTCGATCGATATCATGGCGCGCCTGCCCCTCGCG
>CAYWKV010000117.1:0-9616 GCA_964458835.1 uncultured Gammaproteobacteria bacterium
GTTCCTACAGGTGGTCATCGTGCACCTGTAGGAGCGGGCTCTGCCCGCGAACGGTCCGGAGAGCCGCCGGTTCGCGGCCGGAGGCGGGGCTGACAATGGCCTGCTGAGGCCCCAGAAAACCCTGGTTGGCCACGGAATCCACGGAACAACACGGGAAAATGCTTGTGCTAAAAGGCATTCAGGCGATGCAGCCGCTGCAATCGGGTCGTCCAGCGTGATAGTCCCGGGGTTTTACCCCAAGAATTTTTTCTGTGTTGTTCCGTGGATTCCGTGGCCGAGATCTTTCTTCTCACTCCTCACTCCTCACTCCTCACGCCCCACCGCCGCCGCTTCGCGCACGCCGCCGGCCCACCAGATGCGGCAGGCGCCTTCGTCCGACACCATGCAGGGACCGATGGGGTGACGCGGGTGGCAGGCGCGGCCGTAGAGCTGGCATTCGTTGGGGTAGATGCGTCCCAGCACCACGCGTGCACAGTCGCAGCCGGGCGGCATCTCACCGGCGCGCTTGCGGGCCGCGTCGGTGTAGTCGGGGAAGCGCGCGCGGATATCGAGATGGGTGTAAGCGTCCTGCAGCGCGTAGCCGGACTTCGGGATCACGCCCACGCCGCGCCAGTTGGCATCGACCACCTCGAGCGTCTCGCCGAGCAGGCGGCGCGCGGCGGGATTGCCGCCGGGGCGCACCAGTTCGGGATAGCAGTTGTCCAGGAACGGCTGCCCCTCCAGACGCTGGCGCAGCACCGAGTACATGGCCGCCAGCAGCGACTCCGGCGTGAAGCCGGCCACCGCCGCGGGGATGCCGTGGTCGCGCACCACGAACTCCCATTCCTCCGGCCCCATGACGGTGCTCACATGGCCGGGCGCGATCAGGCAGTCGAAGCCCGGCGTCTCCGAGTTCAGCAGCATCGCCACCGCCGGCCAGGTCAGCCGCCCCGACAGCAGCAGGCTGAGGTTGTGCGGCACACCCTCGGCGAGCATGCCGGCCACCGGCGCGGTAGTGGTCTCGAAACCCGCGGCGAAGAACACCACCTCGCGCTCCGGATGGTCGCGGGCGATCTGTACCGCTTCGGTGGGCGAGGCGATGGGACGCACGTCGGCGCCGGCGGCCTTGGCCTGTTCCAGCGAGCGTGCATCCTTCTTCGGGACGTTCACCGGCACGCGCAGCATGTCACCGAAGGCCACCAGGATGACGTGCTCGTGCAGGGCCAGCTGGATCGCCTGATAGACGTCCTCCTCGGGGCACACGCACACCGGGCAGCCCGGGCCGGGGATCAGCTCGACCTGCGGCGGCAGGGCGCCGCGCAGCCCGGCCATGGTGATGGAGCGCTCGTGCCCGCCGCAGACGTTCATGATGCGGACCGTGCGCTCGAGGGGCAGGGCGCGGATACGTTCCAGCCAGGTCGTCGCGGAGGTGCTCATCGAGGGATCCTCAAGCCGTAGGTTCAGCGCCAAGCATGATCATCATAGCCACGAAATCCACGAAACCCACGAACAGGTTTTGAAGCGTATCCCCCTCACGCAATTTTCGCGGGTGTCGTGGCCAGCCATCGCCGCCGCCCGTCCTTCATGGCAGCCGCACGAAGCGGTGCGGTGGCAGGGGCGGGGCGGCCTGGTGCAGCGCCTGCCCGTCGGGCTGCATCGCTGGCCGCAGCGTCTCGTGGCGCGCGACGCGTTCGCGCTGGGCCGCGAGTTCGGCGCGCAGCCAGTCCAGCCAGGCGTCCAGGCCCTGGCCGCGGCGTGCCGACAGCTGCAGCACGGGCGCGGGATTGGCGAGATTGCGCAGGTGGTGCTCGGCGCGCGCCGGTTCGAAGTCGTCGAGCACCGCCAGCAGGTCGGCCTTGGTCAGCAGCAGCAGATCGGCGGCGCGGAACATCACCGGGTATTTGGCCGGCTTGTCGTCGCCTTCCGTGACCGACAACAGCGTGACGTTGCGGTGATGGCCGAGATCGAAGCTCGCCGGACACACCAGATTGCCGACGTTTTCGATGAAAAGAAGGTCGATGGCATCCAGGTCCAGCCGGTGCACGGCATCGTGCACCAGGTGGGCGTCGAGGTGGCAGGCGGTGCCGGTGGTGATCTGCACGGCCGGCACGCCCTGGGCGCGGATGCGGTCGGCGTCGTTCTCGGTCTCGAGGTCGCCCTCGATGACGGCGATGCGCAGCTCGCCGCCCAGCGCCGCGATGGTCGCCTCGAGCAGGGCGGTCTTGCCCGAGCCGGGCGAGGACATCAGATTGACGGCGAGCACGCCGTGCCGGTCGAAATGCTCGCGGTTGTGCGCCGCCTGCCGGTCGTTCTCGGTCAGCAGGCCCTTGAGCACGGTCAGCGCCGAACGCCCGTCCGCGGTCCGGGCGAGCGCGCCGTCGTTGTGCACGAGGTGTTCGTTGCCGGGGGTGATGTTGCAGCCGCAGGTGTCGCACATCGCATCAGGTCTCCTGGTCGAACCATGGCAAACGGGGACAGATCCGAATGCACTTACTCAAACCCTCTTGGCCACGGAATCCACGCAACGACACGGAAAAAGCTTATTGTAAAAACCCGGAGACCCGGCCGCGGAGGGATGATCCTGGGTTTACGCAGTAAATGCTTTCCGTGTTGTTCCGTGGATTCCGTGGCCATGTCTTTCGAGACATCCGCTCAAGCAGCTGCCATTCGGAACAGACCCGGGTCTGTCCCCAGGTCCCCTTCAGTGCACCGCTGCCGACGTCACGTCCGCCTCGAGCTCGACGCTGGCCAGCAGCAGCTCGTCGCCGCTGATCAGCCGCGTGCGGTAGTCGCCGCAGACGCCGCACAGCAGGCGGTTGGCGGACGCGTCGGAGTCGGCGCCGCAGTTCTCGCAATGGACTCGGATCGGCAGCGGTTCCAGAACCAGTGCCGCATCCGCCGCCGGCGAGCCGGCGCTGGCGATGGGGTAGGCGTGCCGCAGCAGTTCGGGCTCCACCCCCGACAACGGTCCGATCTGCACGATCACCCGGGTAATGCGGACGGCGTGCTGCTCGCGGGCGATGTCGCGCAGTTGCCTTACCAGTGCCTGACACACCGACAGCTCATGCATCCGCGCCCCCGGTCTGTGCCAGCATCTCGTCGTACAGTTCCCAGGCGGAACGCGCCTCCTGTTCGGACATCTTCTGGATGGCGTAGCCGACGTGCACCATCACGAAGTCGCCGTGCTCCACGGGTTCGCCCTGCAGCAGGAAGAGGTTCACGTCGCGGCTCACGCCTTTCGCCTCGCAGCGGGCGACGAAGCCGTCGATTTCGCGGATCTGCATGGGAATGCCGAGACACATGTAAGATTCCTCGCCTGCCGCGGCAGGGTACCGCTGCGCCCGGGATACCGTCGCGGATCCCGCCTGGCGTCATTGCAGCGCGCCGTGAGGGCAATGTCCAGCCCCGCCGGCCCGTCGGCTGCGGCGGGACATGATCCAGATCAGGTCCGGCCATTGCCGCGTGCGGCGCGGGCGTGCAGGATGCCGCCATGCAGTTCGACGGCCGGGGGATGCGCGACGCCTGGAACCGACGCGCGTATTGGAACATCAGCAACTATTGATGCAGGTCAGGCGGGGTTGTTGACCGCCACCCAAAGCCGGCGATACTGGATATCAACAAGAACACCACTGCTGTCGCGAGGGATGCCGTGAGCGGGAACGTGCTGGTGCTGGGCCTGGGCAACACGCTGCTGAGCGATGAAGGCGCCGGTGTGCACGTCATCCACTACCTCCGGGAGCACTCGCCCGCGACGGCCGGCGTCGAATACATGGACGGCGGCACCCTCAGCTTCGACCTCGCCGCGCCGATCGAAGCGGCCGAGGCCCTGATCGTGGTCGACGCGGCCGAGCTGGACGCCGCGCCCGGCGCGATCCGCTGCTACCGCGACGCGGCCATGGATGCCTTCGTCGGCGGCAATCGCAAGCGCAGTGTCCACGAGGTCAGCCTGCTCGATCTGCTCGCTATCGCCTGCCTCTCCGATCATCTGCCGCGGCGCCGTGCGCTGGTCGGCATCCAACCGCATATCATCGACTGGGGCGACGCCCCGAGCGCGGCCGTGGCGGGGGCCATCCCGGCTGCCGGCCGCCAGGTGCTGGACCTCCTCGCGGAGTGGCGTGCATGAGCGGGCTGGACGACATCGGCGTCAGCATCGAGACCGGCTCGGGTGTGAGGCCGCTCGAGACGGCCAATGCGCGTGCGCTGCTGAGCGAGCTGGAGGCCGCGCTGCAGGCGCTGCTCAACAGCGGGCGCGAGCACAGTGTCGATCTGCGCAGCCTGCCGCTGCTCCCCGGGGAGCTCGATTACCTGCGCGAAACGCTCGGCCGCGGCGAGGTCCGCGCCGAACTCGATGCGCTCGGCCGCAGCGAGATCCGGGAAACAGCGCTCCGCGGCGTCTGGTGGGTCACCCATTGGAACACGCTGGACGAGGTGATGGCGGAGTTTCTGGAAGTGAGTTTCTGCCCGGACATCCTCCGCGCCCAGCGCGACGATGTCAGCGAGAGCCTGGAGGCGTTGAATGCGCGCCTGGCGGGTGATGTGTAGTGCGGAGCAGCGGTCTAGCGGCCGGCGCAGCGGCGCCGGCCCCGTGTGACGATCAAGGAGAACACCCATGAGTCGACGTCCAACCGTTGCCGAACAGCTGGCCAGACAGGGCATCAGCCGGCGCGCATTCCTCAAATTCTGCGCGGCCGCCGCCTCGCTCATGGCGCTGCCACCGGGTATGGCGCCGGCGATCGCCGAGGCGCTCGGCAAGCGCACCCGCCCGTCGGTGATCTGGCTTTCGTTCCAGGAATGCACCGGCTGCACCGAATCGCTCACACGTTCGCACTCGCCCACGGTCGAAAATCTGATCTTCGACCTGATCTCGCTCGATTATCACCACACCCTGCAGGCCGCCGCCGGTGAGGCCGCCGAACACGCCCGCGAACAGGCCATGGCCGAGCCCGGCTATCTGGTACTGGTCGACGGCTCCATCCCGACCAGGGACGGCGGCATCCACTCGACCATTGCCGGCATCACCAACCTGCAGATGCTGAAGGACACGGTGGAGAACGCCGCGGCAGTGGTGTCGGTCGGCACCTGCGCGGCCTTCGGCGGCATCCCCAAGGCCGACCCGAACCCGACCGGCGCCATGGGCGTGCAGGCGCTGATGGATGCCGGGCTGATCGCGCGCAAGCCGGTGATCAACGTCTCCGGCTGCCCGCCCATCCCGGTGGTGATCACCGGTGTGCTGGCGCATTACCTGACCTTCGGCGAGATCCCCGAGCTCGACACGCACGGCCGGCCGCTGATGTTCTATGGCGACAGCATCCACGACCGCTGCTACCGGCGGCCGTTCTACGACCAGGGCAAGTTCGCCAAGACGTTCGATGACGAGGGCGCGCGCAAGGGCTGGTGCCTGTTCGAGCTCGGCTGCAAGGGGCCGACGACCTACAACGCCTGCGCGACCACCAAATGGAACCAGGGCACGAGCTTCCCGATCGAATCCGGCCACGGCTGCATCGGCTGTTCCGAACCGGACTTCTGGGATGCCGGCAGCTTCTACAAGGCGCTGTCCATGCCGGCCGAGCCGCTCAAATACGTCGCCGGTGCGGCGGTCGCGGGCGCCGTGGCGGGGGCGGCGATCGCGGTCGCCAACCGCGCCAAGACGGGTGCGGCCAAGGCGGGTCACAAGACCACCACCCTCGCGGACCTGGAGAAGTGACATGAACGAGCTCGTATTCCTCACCTGGGTCCGCGGGCCGGGGCTGAATCTTGCCATCGGGATCTTTCTGTTCGGCGTGATCTGGCGGCTGGTCGAAATCTACAGCCTGGGCCGCAGGCCCGACCTGTCCGCGCCGCGGCACGCGCCCGGCGCTTCGGGCCTGCACACGGTGTTCCGCCGCTCGCTGCCGCCGCCCGGCATGCTGAAGCGCTCGCCCATCAGCTACATCGGCGGCTACATCTTCCACATCGGCCTGGCGGTGGTGGTGTTCCTGTTCGCGCCGCACATCCTGCTGATCAAGAATCTCACCGGGCTGTCGTGGCCGGCGCTGCCGTCGCCGTTGATCGACCTGGCGACGGTGATCACCCTGGCCACCCTGCTGCTGGTGCTGGTGGATCGCCTGGCCAAGCCGGTCAAACGCTTTCTGTCGACGTTCGAGGACTACTTCAGCTGGGCGGTGACCTTCCTGCCGGTGCTGACGGGCTTCCTGGCGGTCAAGCACATGCTGCTGCCGTACACCACGATGCTGGCGCTGCACATCCTCAGCGTCGAGATCCTGCTGGCGGTGCTGCCGTTCACCAAGCTGTTCCACGTCTTCACCCTGTTCGGCTCGCGCTGGTACAACGGCCGGATCAACGCCCACAAAGGGGTGTCGGTATGAGCGCCTCACTGGAAAAAGCCGTCAATGCGCTGAAAGAGGTGATCGATGCACCCATCGCCAGCTACTTCGCGAGCTGCGTGCACTGCGGGCTGTGCGCCGAGGCCTGCCTGTTCTACACCGAGACCGGCGATCCCAGGTACACACCCATCCACAAGCTCGAACCGCTGCGCCGCGTCTACCGGCAGGAGTACACGCTGCTGGGCCGGCTGGGCAAGGCGCTGGGTCTGTCCAAGCCCGTCACCGACGACGAACTCGCGGAGTGGAAGGAACTGGTCTACGACAGCTGCACGCTGTGCGCACGCTGCTCCCTGGTCTGCCCGGTCGGCAACGACATCGTCTACATGGTGCGCAAGCTGCGCGAGGGCATGGCGGTGTCGGGCCATGCGCCGGCGGGCATGATCAGCGCCACCACGCGCGCCGTGGAGATCGGCAGCCCGATGGGGGTGCGCCTGCCGGCACTGCAGGCGCAGATGAAGCACGTGCAGGCGGAGACCGGCATCGAGATCCCCATGGACGTGGAGGGCGTCGAGTACATGGTGCTGCTGTCCTCGATGGAGATCATGAACTTCCCCGAGTACCTGGGCGCCATCGCCAGGATCATGCGGCAGGCGGGCCGGACCTGGACGCTGTGCTCGACCGCTTTCGAGGCGACCAACTCGGGCATCCAGATCGGCAACTCCGATCTCGCGAGGCTCATCGTGTCGCGCATCGTCGATGGCGCGGAACGCCTCAAGGTCAAAACGGTGATCAGCCCCGAGTGCGGCCACGCCTACACGGCCCTGCGCTGGGACGGCGCCAACCTGATCGGCAGGCCGTTCACATTCGGTGTCCAGCACATCCTGGAGGTGCTGGACGAATTCCGCGCCCAGGGCCTGCTCAAGACCGAGGGCTTCGAGACGGCACGCACGACCTTCCACGACCCCTGCCAGCTGGTGCGCCGCGGTGGCGTGATCGAACAGCCGCGCAATCTGATGCAGATGGTGGCGCAGGACTTCGTCGAGATGGACGACCCCGGCAAGTACAACTGGTGCTGCGGCGGAGGCGGCGGCGTCAGCGCCATCGAGGAGGCCGAGGAACTGCGGCTGGAGGCCTTCAAGGTGAAGAAGCGGCAGCTGGAGAAGACCGGGGCGAAGACCCTGGTCACCGCCTGCGCGAACTGCCGCATCATCCTGGAGGAGGGGCTCGAACACTACCAGATGGACATCCCGGTGGTCGGCCTCACCGAAATGATCGCCGAGCACCTGGCCGAGAAATGATCACCGAGATGGAGGATGCCATGTCAGGTACCCCGAATTGCCACGGAAACACACGGAAGCACATGGAATGAAGAGCGGAATCGGAGTTTTTCGGCGTCGTTGCGCATATTTCCGTGGCGATGGCGCCTTCATCGGGCAGCGGTGCAAACGATCCGGACAGGGGTTTCCTGATACAAGGACAAGACCATGAGCACTTCACAACGCGTCGTCGTCGATCCCATCACCCGCATCGAGGGTCATCTGCGCATCGAGGCGGAGACCGATGCCGAGGGGCGCATCACCCAGGCGTCCAGCGCCGGCACCATGGTGCGCGGTATCGAGATCATCCTGCGCGGCCGCGATCCGCGTGATGCCTGGGCCTTCGCCCAGCGCATCTGCGGTGTCTGCACGCTGGTGCATGGCATCGCCTCGGTGCGCGCCGTGGAGAACGCCCTGCAGTATGAAATCCCGCCGAACGCCCAGCTGATCCGCAATCTGATGATCGGGGCACAGTACGTGCTCGATCACGTGATGCATTTCTATCACCTGCATGCGCTCGACTGGGTGGACGTGGTGTCGGCGCTGAAGGCCGACCCCAAGGCGACCTCGGAGCTGGCGCAGTCGCTCAGTTCCTACCCGAAGTCCTCGCCGGGCTATTTCGCCGGTGTGCAGAAGAAGCTCAAGGACTTCGTCGAATCCGGCCAGCTCGGCATCTTCAGCAACGGCTACTGGGGGCACCCGGCCTACAAGCTGCCGCCCGAGGCGAACCTGATGGCGGTGGCGCACTACCTCGACGCGCTCGCCTGGCAGCGCGACGTCGCGCGGCTGCACACCATATTCGGCGGCAAGAATCCGCATCCCAACTTCGTGGTCGGCGGCGCACCCACCGCCATCAGCGGTATGCATCCCCATGGCGGCGGCCGTGGCAAGGGGCCGCAGTTCCGGGGCGGCATGGGCGCGACGGCGGTGAACATGACGGGCCTGCAGCGCGTCAAGGAGATCATCGACGAGATGCGTGCCTTCGTCGATCAGGTCTACGTGCCGGACACGCTCGCCATCGCCTCCTTCTACAAGGACTGGGCGACGCAGGGCGAGGGTGTCGGCAACTTCCTCACCTACGGCGATTTCCCGGAGAAGGGCATGGACGATCCGGGCAGCTTCCTGGTGCCGCCCGGCGTGATCGTCGGCCGCGATCTGTCGAATATCCAGGAGCTGGACCTGAACGCCGAGGACCAGATCCAGGAATACGTCGCGCACTCCTGGTACAAGTACAAGGACGGCAAGGACATCGGTCTGCATCCCTACCAGGGCGAGACCGAATTCGACTACACCGGCCCGGAGGCGCCCTACGCGTACCTCGACACCGAGGCCAGCTACTCCTGGATGAAGTCGCCGCGCTGGCGCGGCAAGGCGGTCGAGGTCGGACCGCTGGCGCGGGTGCTGATGCTGTACGCCAAGGGCCACGCACAGACGCGTGAGCTGGTGGACTCGACGCTGCGCACCCTGGACCTGCCGGTGCAGGCGCTGTACTCGACCCTCGGCCGCACCGCGGCGCGCACGCTGGAGACGAAGATCATCGTCGATGCCATGGATACCTGGTACGGGAACCTCATGGCCAACATCAAGGCCGGCGACGTGCGCACCTTCAACGAACAGAAGTGGGAACCGTCCACCTGGCCGAAGCTCGCCAAGGGCGTGGGCTTCATGGAGGCTCCGCGTGGCGCGCTGGCCCACTGGGTCGTCATCAAGGATGGCCTGATCGACAACTACCAGGCCGTGGTGCCGAGCACCTGGAACGCCGGCCCGCGCGATGCGCAGGGTCAGGACGGTCCCTACGAGGCAGCGCTCGCGGGCCACCGGCTGCACGACCCCAAGCAGCCGATCGAGATCCTGCGCACCATCCACAGCTTCGACCCCTGCATCGCCTGCGCGGTGCACGTCACCGACCCGGATGGCGAGGAACTGATCAAGGTGAAGGTGCGGTGAGTGAGGAGTGAGGAGTGAGGAGTGAGGAGTGAGGAGTGAGGAGTGAGGAGT
>CAYWKV010000118.1:0-9543 GCA_964458835.1 uncultured Gammaproteobacteria bacterium
AACAGCCGGACCGGGTCCTCGTCCTCGACCAGCAGCACCGTCCCCACGCCGGTCCGCGCCGCCGGCCACCCGGAGACGCCCTTGGCCGAAGACCGCCGGCTCATCATCGTCGCCAACCCCCTCCCCGTGCAGTACGTCACCCGCGCCGGACGCCCCGGCGGTCTCCAGCAGCTCCGGGGGCAGATCCTGCAGGTGCACTTCGCGGCTGGCCGCCATCACCGTCAGCCAGCGGCAGAGGTTCTCCAGCTGCCGCACGTTGCCCGGCCAGGGGAGCTGCGACAGGTAGGCGGCAACCTCGGGGCGCAGCGTCTTGGCCTCCACGTTCAGCTCCTGCGCGGCCCGCTCCAGGAAGAAGCGCAGCAGCAGCGGGATGTCCTCGCGGCGCTCGCGCAGCGGCGGGATATGCACGCGGATGACATTGAGGCGGTGGAACAGGTCCTCGCGGAAACGCCCTGCCTGCACCAGCTGCTCCAGATTCTGATGCGTCGCGGCGATGATGCGCACATCGACCTTGACGGGGGTATGGCCGCCAACGCGGTAGAACTCGCCGTCGGCGAGCACCCGCAGCAGGCGCGTCTGCAGCTCGGCCGGCATGTCGCCGATCTCGTCGAGGAACAGGCTGCCGCCGTCGGCCTGTTCGAAGCGGCCGAGGCGGCGGTTCTGCGCACCGGTGAAGGCGCCGCGTTCGTGGCCGAACAGCTCCGACTCCAGCAGGTCGCGCGGGATCGCCGCCATGTTCAGCGCGATGAACGGCGCGTCCCGGCGCGGGCTGTGGCGGTGCAGGGCGCGCGCGACCAGCTCCTTGCCGGTGCCGGACTCGCCGTTGATCAGCACGGTGATGTTGGAGCGGCTCAGCCGGCCGATGGCGCGGAACACCTCCTGCATGGCCGGCGCCTCGCCGATGATCTCGGCCGGCTGCGTGAGCGCTTCCTGGCCGGCGTCGGCCTGCTGCCGGCGGTGGTGCTGCACGGCGCGCCGCACCAGCGCCACGGCGTCGTCGACATCGAAGGGCTTCGGCAGGTATTCGAACGCGCCGCCTTCGTAGGCGGCGACGGCGCTGTCCAGATCGGAGTGCGCGGTCATGATGATGACCGGCAGGTCCGGGTGCCGGACGCGGATGTCGCGCAGCAGCTCCAGCCCGTCGACGCCGGGCATGCGGATGTCGGTGACCAGCGCGTCGGGGCGGCCGCGCTCCAGGGCGTCGAGCACGCCGGTGGCGCCGGAGAAACTGACGACCTCCATATCCGCCTGCTTCAGGGCCTTCTCCAGCACCCAGCGTATGGAACGGTCGTCGTCGATGACCCAGATCTTATCGGGCTTCGTCATCCGGGGGCTCCAGGGGCAGGAGGAGGGTGAACTCGGTGTGGCCCGGGCGGCTGCTGCACTCGATGATGCCGCCGTGCCGCTGGACCAGCGATTGTGCGATGGACAGGCCGAGACCGGCGCCGTCGGCGTGGCCGGTCACCATCGGGTAGAACAGGGTTTCCTGCAGTTCGGGCGGCACGCCCGGGCCGTTGTCGATGATGTCGAGCCGCACCACGAGCTTGTGACGACTGGGACCGATGGTGACCTGACGCTGCGTCCGGGTGCGCAGGACGATGCGGCCCGCGCCGGACAGCGCCTGCACGGCGTTGCGCACGATATTGAGCACGGCCTGGATGAGCTGTTCGGGATCGGCCTGGAAGTCGGGAATGCTGGGATCGTAATCGCGCACCAGCACCAGCCCGGGGTTGCCTTCGGCCTCGACCAGGTTGCGCACGTGCTCGACGATCTGATGGATGTTGCAGCGGCGCCGCTGCGGCAGCTGGTTGGGCCCCAGCATGCGGTTGACCAGGGAGCGGAGGCGGTCGGCCTCGCCGATGATGATGCGGGTGTATTCCTTGAGGTCCGCGTCGTCGAGCTCGCGCTCCAGGAGCTGCGCCGCGCCGCGCAGGCCGCCGAGGGGGTTCTTGATCTCATGGGCGAGGCCGCGCACCAGCTGGCGCGCCGCCTGGTGCTGCTCCAGCAGGCTCTCTTCCCGGGCGATGCGCCGATGGCGGTCGACCTGGACCAGTTCCGCCAGCACCTGGGATCCGCCCAACTGCCCCTCCCGGGGGTCGATCAGCGGCGTCACCGTGCAGTCGACGGTGATGTCCTGACCGGCCGGCGTGTGCAGGTGCAGCTCGCGCTCGGTATAGGGCTGCTCACCGCGCAGGGCCTGTTCGAGCCGCCGGGCGAGTTCCTCGGCGCCCGGCACGACGACGTCCAGCCTGTGGCCCACGGCCTGGCGGGCGCTGACGGCGAGCAGCATCTCGGCGGCCGGGTTGAGGTAGTCCAGTCGCAAGTCTCCGTCGAACACCAGGACCGCAGTACTGAGGCCCTCCAGGATCCGGTCTGCCCGGCTGCGTGGATTCACGGGTCGCACGTTCATAGCGGGTCCATAGCAAGAAGCAAACCAACGGCGGGGGATGTCGCCGGCCGGGGTCACTCGCTGGAGTAACACACATCAAAACAACGTGTTGAGAGTCACCTGGGCCGGCGCGGTGGCCGGTGCGCGGGGCCGGTGCCGGGCAGGGCACCCCCGGCTCATACCACCCATGCACCATTATAGTGCGCGGCTGCACACCTTGTGTCGGGCCGGGGTCGGGCCGGGGTCGAATCAGGGCGCAGGCTTGGGCGCGGGTGGCGCGGCGGGCGGCGGAGCGAGGATGGAATGGCGGAGCAGATGCACCGTGATGGACGGGCTGCTCATCAGGACGGTGCCGCGGGCATCGACGATCTGACCCTGCAGGGTGTGCGTGCCGCGGTCGACGTTCTCCAGCGTGAGGGTCGCCGACTTGCCCTCCGACACGGGCGCGCCGTCCAGGAGCACCACCAGGCGATGGCCGGCACCGGTCTTGAGTGGCGGGTCCACGGCGAAGCTCAGGGTGATGGCTCCGGTGTTCTCGCGCAGCGTGGCGTCGTCGGCCGGGGCCAGCAGGTCGAAGCGCGCGTAGGCGGCGGGCGCCTCGGGCTCGGCGGGCCGCGGCGTGATCGGCGCGACCCTGGGCGCCGAGTAGGTCTGCGGCGGCGCCACATGCACCTCTTCGGCGCCTTCCTTGGGTGTATCGCTGAAATGCACCGTGCCGTCGGCGTCCACCCATTTGTAGATCGCCGCGGACGCCAGCAGGGGAATACCGGACAACACCAGGAAAACGATTGATCTGCGCATGCCGTCAACATAAATCCGGACGTGCACGGATGCAATATGAATTAGGCGCACTGCCGCCCCATAAACCCGAAAACCGTATTTGCCACGGAAGCACACGGAAAAACGCGGACAAGATCATAGTCTTTAGGCGACAGCTCACATCACCCGCCGCCACGCGCTGAGGCGGCGCTGCGTGACGTGGTTTCGTTTCCGTGGCTTCCGTGTGCTTCCGTGGCAAAGACGATTTTCGAGCGTGCAGGACAGCAGAGAACTCGGAGGGAAGGGGAAGGGCGGCAGGACCGGGGACGCCTTCCCCGGTCCTGCCGCATGGCATCACAGGCTGTAGTACATGTCGAACTCGATCGGATGGGTCGTCATGCGGATGCGCGTGACCTCGTGCATCTTCAGGGTGATGTAGCTGTCGATCACGTCGTCCGTGAACACGCCGCCGGCCTTGAGGAACTTGCGATCGGCATCCAGGGCGTCCAGCGCCTGATCCAGAGCATGACAGACCTGCGGGATCTTTTTCTCTTCTTCGGGTGGCAGATCGTAGAGATCCTTGTCCATGGCGTCGCCCGGATGGATCTTGTTCTGGATGCCGTCCAGACCGGCCATCATCATGGCCGCGAAGGCGAGATAGGGATTGGCCGTCGAATCCGGGAAACGCACCTCGACACGGCGTGCCTTGGGATTGGAAACGAACGGGATACGGATCGAGGCGGAACGGTTGCGCGCCGAATACGCCAGCATGACCGGCGCCTCGAAGCCGGGGACCAGACGCTTGTACGAATTGGTCGACGGATTGGTGAAGGCGTTCAGCGCACGGGCATGCTTGATGATGCCGCCGATGTAGTACAGGGCGAGTTCCGACAGACCACCGTACTTGTTGCCGGCGAACAGGTTCTTGCCGGCCTTGGCCAGCGACAGGTGCACGTGCATGCCGCTGCCGTTGTCGCCGACCAGCGGCTTGGGCATGAAGGTCGCGGTCTTGCCGTAGGCGTGGGCAACGTTCTGGATCACGTATTTCAGGATCTGCACCTCGTCGGCCTTCTTCACCAGGGTGCCGAAGCTCACGCCGATCTCGCACTGGCCGGCGGTCGCGACCTCGTGGTGATGCACCTCCACGCCCAGGCCCATCTCTTCCAGGGCGAGGCACATGGCGGCGCGCAGGTCGTGCAGCGAATCGACCGGCGGGACCGGGAAATAGCCGCCCTTGACGGTCGGCCGGTGGCCCATGTTGCCGTCTTCGTAGACACGCTCGGTGTTCCAGGACGCCTCACTGGAGTCGACCTTGCAGAACGAGCCGCTGATGCTCGAGCCCCAGCGCACGTCGTCGAAGATGAAAAACTCGTTTTCCGGACCGAAGTAGGCGGTATCGGCGATGCCGGTGGACTTCAGATAGGCCTCGGCACGCAGCGCCAGTGAACGCGGGTCACGCTCGTAGCCCTTCATGGTGTTGGGCTCGAGGATGTCGCAGCGGACGATCAGCGTGGACTCATCGGAGAACGGATCCATCACGGCGGTGGAGGGATCCGGCATGAGCACCATGTCGGATTCGTTGATGCCCTTCCAGCCGGCGATGCTGGAGCCATCGAACATCTTGCCGTCCTTGAAGAAGCCGGCATCCACGGTGCTGGACGGCACGGTGACGTGCTGCTCCTTGCCCTTGGTGTCGGTGAAGCGCAGGTCGACGAACTTGGCGCCGTTGTCCTTGATGAGTTTCTGTACCTTGGCTGCGGTCATGGGTTTCTCTCCAACGCGTAAACGAGTCCAGTCGCTGCACCCGCGGCGCGCCTTTCGGTAGGCGCCCCGGGGCAGTGCAATAAGCCGGTCCAACTTTGAGCAGCTCCGAGCACGAAGCGTGCCACGGAAATAAGCAATTATAGTTCAGCAACTTGCCGGGAGCGCCCCACAGCTGCGCACCCCCTTCGCACCGATATGGTGCGGCACGCAAGAAAATCGCCCTGGATTGGTGCAGTCATCGGAAGAGCAGCTTCACCTCGCCGATCTCGGTCAACGGCTCGACACCTCGCCGGAACGCCTCGGTCAGGGTCCGCGCGGCGGCGCGATCGGCGACACATTCCAAGGGCAGGGTGACGTCGACGTGAATCTTGCCGTCGAGGTAATGCAGGGTGATGTCCTCGATGGCGGCCGCCTCGGGCAGAGGCTGCCAGCGGCGACGCAGGCTCTGCACGATCTCCTCGCGCAGGGGCAGATGGTTGCTGGGCGAGCTGGTCTCGTCGTCCTCGGGATCGATGTGGACGGTGACGTCGGCGACCCCCTCGATACGCGCCATCAGCGCGTCCCGCGCCTTTTCACCGATGCGGTGCCCTTCGGACACGCTGAGCGTCGGGTCCACCTGGATATGCACGTCGACCAGGGCGTCGCCGCCGCTCTTGCGCGTGCGCAGGGTATGCGCCCGGCGCACGCCGTCGACCCGCATGATCTCGTTGTGGATCTGCTCGACGACCTCGGCGTCCAGCGCCGTGTCGATCAGCTCGCGCAGGCTCTGCCAGATGAGTTCCCAACCGATCTTGATGATCATCAGCGCGACGCCGATGGCGGCCAGGGCGTCGAGATAGGGCACGCCCATCAGCGTACCGGCGACGCCGATCAGCACGATGATCGAGGAGATGGCGTCGCTGCGGTGATCCCAGGCGTTGCCGCGCAGCATGTTGGAGCGCAGTCTGCGCGCGGCCTGGATGGTGTAGCGGTAGAGCGCCTCCTTGGCGACGATCGACACCGCTGCGACCACCAGGGCCGCCGCGGTGGGCTGCAGCAGCCGCGCCGGTTCCAGCAGGCGCAAAATGGCGTCGTAGGCGATGCCGATGGCAAACCCGCCGAGGATCGCGCCCTGGATGATGCCGAACACCGTCTCGATGCGGCCGTGGCCGTAGGGATGATCCTCGTCGGCGTCGCGCGTCGCATGCTTGGCGGCGAACAGGAGCAGGAAATCGCTGGCCAGGTCGGAGAGCGAATGCAGGCCGTCGGCGATCAGCGCCTGCGAATGGGCGAGATAGCCGAACAGCAGTTTGACGGTCGCCAGCACGGCGTTGATCCAGGCGCCCACGACCGTGACGCGGCGGATCTCGCCGTAACGCCTGGCGCCGGCCCCTTCGATCGGAACGGACTCAGCCCGGTTTTCCAAAGCCACGCCTCACGACTCCTCGTCCGCCACCTCGACGGTGATGCTGATCTCCCGCCCCTCCCGCACGATGTCGCACACGCGATGACCGTTGATGCGGCACCAGGTCGGGATGTCGTGCAGCGCGCCGGGATCGGTACAGTGTACACGCAGCCGATCGCCCGGGCGCAGTTGCCGGATGGCGTCCTGGGTACGGATGACCGGCAGCGGGCACAGCAGATTGCGTGCGTCGAGTTCGTGTTCGCTCATACGTGCCAGGCCTGCGGCACTTCGTCGGGCGAGAGCGGCCTGACCTCGACGATGCGGCTGTCACCCCGCGGGTCGGTGATGCGCACCTGCACGCGCGCGGCGTCACGGCCCTTGCCGTAGCGGGACACCAGGCGGGCGGCAAGTTCCAGATCGTCGGCATCCGCGGTGCCGTCGACCAGCGCCAGCGGACCCTCGAAGTCCACGGCATGCATATGCACGAACTGTTTGCGATAACCTTCCAGAAAATGGTTTTCGCCCTCTTCACGCCCGATGATGAGTTTGAAGTGCGGACGCGGCCGCAGATGACGGCCGACCTTCAGCAGCATGATGTCGTCCAGCTCGTAACGGCGTTCGCCGCGCGCCTGCCACAGGTCCGCGAGCTTCACCGAGTATTGCTCGTCGGTGAGGAAGCAGCAGCCGCCGGCGGGCTGCGCGTAATCGGTGAAACCGAACTGCGCGGCCAGCGCCATCTGCGGCTTGCGCGAGCGGCCGCTGAAGCCGTAGAGGCGTTCGCGGTCGATCCAGCCCTCGCGCTCCGGCAGGGTCGGCGGCAGATTCCGCGCGCACAGCGGCCGCACCAGACGGTCCTCGGCGCCGGACTCGCGCGCCACCACCGGCATGGTGTCCTTGCGCTGCGACATCGGGCGCTGGCCGATCACCTCGCCGGTGATGATGAAGTCGAAGCCGTGCGCGTCGATCCATTCCAGCGCCTTGTGGACCATGAAGATCTTGCAGTCCAGGCAGGGATTGAGGTTGGCGCCGTAGCCGTGCTTGGGATTGAGCACGACGTCCTTGTATTCCTCGATGACGTCGACGATGTGCAGCTTGATGCCGAGCTGTTCGGCGACCCACAAGGCGTTGTTGCGCTTCGGCTTGGCGGCATCCTGGCGGCGGATGGCGTGGGTATGGCCCTCGACGCAGAAGCCGGTGAAGAAATTGATGCCCTCGACGTGGATGCCGTGCTCCAGCATCACCCTGGCGGCGAGCATGGAGTCGAGACCGCCGGAGATCAGTGCCACTGCCTTGCGCTTTTCGGACATGCCGCCCACCTGGGAAAATCGGGGCCCTAGTGTAGCCCAAAGCGGCTCCCGGGGGCAGGCGGCGCCGGCCCGGGCAGCGGATCAGAACAGACTGATTCAGTGAGGTTTTTCGGGGTCCCTGGGGGCGACTGCCGGGGTCGCGCCGGTGACCCTGCGCAGGCCGCGCAGGGCGCCCTGGCTGCCCGTGTCGGCCCACAGCTCGAGGTTCTGCAGCGGCGCCAGGGCCGGCGGGCCGCCCAGCGCCCGCATCGCCTGCAGCACGTCCATCAGGGCGACGAAGCCCTGGCAGAGCTGCTGATAGACCCCGGCACCGGCGTGACGCAGCCGCTCGGCCAGCGTCCCGTAGGCGCCGCGGCCGAGATCGACGTAGTAGGACACCCGCACCAGGCGGCGTTCGGCATGCTGCGGATAGAGACCCGAGAACAGCAGGCACTGGTCGCCGACATCGCGCAGCTGCGCCTCCTGGAGCTGGCCGGTCTCGGCGAGGCCGCGCAGATATTCGATGGCCATGGCGCGGCCGGCGATGTCGGGCCGGGCGGCGAAGCGCATGAGCAGGAAGACGAGGTAGCTCTCCAGGGTCTCGTCGAGGTGCAGGTCGGCGGCCGACTCGGCCTCACTGACCAGGGCGTGCCACTGCGCGGTGGATGTGGGCTCCAGGATCAACTGACGCATACCGGCCTCCTGTCGTTGCAAGCTTGACGGCAGCGCGCCACGGCCGCTTGAGACGCGATCCGCAAGCCCTGCCGGCAACCGACTGCCATGCAGGTTCCACACCACCTCGATGCCCCGGGGAATGCCGCTGTGCCGGGCCGGGCCTGCCGTCACGGGTGCGGTTGTCAGGTCCGGCGCCACGGCTTACCATCCTTCCGGCCTTGCAATTCGGTCGCATCCGGCCCATCAGGCCGGCAGCGGCACGGCGTAGGCACGACCCTATAACAATAAAATTATGGCGGAGCGCATCATGAAAACAGTTGCCGGGGGCGCCGCCGCGGCGGCGCTGTTGCTGTCTTCGGCCGCGCCGGCGGCGGACCGTTTCGTCGGCTTCGGCGTCGGCTCGGTGGACATCGACGATTCCACCACCCTCGCCGGCACCCGCGTGACGATGGACGACACCGACATCGGCTGGAAGGTCTACGGCGGCATGATGCTCACCAAGAACTTCGGCTTCGAGGCCGGCTGGACCGATCTGGGCGATATGAATCACGGCGGTGTCGATCTGGAGACCGAGGGCTTCACGGTCGCCGGCCTCGCGGCCCTGCCGCTGGGCAACAGCTTCAGCCTCTACGCCAAGGCCGGCGTGTTCTTCTGGGATCAGGACATCAACACCACCGGCTACGACGGCGAGGACCTGATGTACGGCGTCGGCGCGCGCGTCCGCTTCATGGACCAGTTCCACGCGCGCATCGAGTACGAGGTCTTCGAGACCGAGATCGAAAGCAGCCTGATCTCGGTAGGAGTGGGCCTGCAGTTCTGATCGCCCGGCGCCCAGGGGGAGGGACACAGGGGGACAGACTTAAGTCTGTCCCCTTCTGGGTTTCAAGGCTGTCCCCTCCGCGCTTTTGGCCCTGCCCGTTCGCCCTCCATTGCCCGCTTACCTCCCGTCACCTGACCGGCTATACTGCCGGCTCCCCAAGCTTAAGCAGTTGATTCATGTCGATGTCTGCGGATACCACGGGCGGCGGCGCCGGGCGCGACGCGAGCACCTTCCAGGGCCTCATCCTGGCGCTCCAGGAGTACTGGGCCGCGCAGGGCTGCGTCATCCTGCAACCATTTGATTTGGAAGTCGGCGCCGGAACCTTCCACCCCGCGACCTTCCTGCGCTCGATCGGGCCCGAGCCCTGGCGCACGGCCTACGTGCAGCCCTCGCGCCGCCCCACCGATGGGCGCTACGGCGAGAACCCGAACCGGCTGCAGCACTATTACCAGTTCCAGGTGATCCT
>CAYWKV010000119.1:0-9396 GCA_964458835.1 uncultured Gammaproteobacteria bacterium
TGGCTGGGGCGCCAGGATTCGAACCTGGGTATGCGGGAATCAAAATCCCGTGCCTTACCGCTTGGCGACGCCCCATAAAGTCAGGGGCTAGGGGCTAGGGACTAGGGGCTGAAACCCTAGTCCCTAGTCCCTAGTCCCTAGTCCCTAGCACTTCATACAGCGGCGACCGGTTGCGGCCGCGCGCGAGCAGCGCGCGCCAGCCGGCGGGCAACTGCGCGAGCGCCTGTTGCGCGATACCGCGGTCGGCAAAGGGCGCGAACACGCAGGCCCCGGTGCCGGTCAGGCGCGCCGGCGCGAACCGGCCGAGCCAGTCCAGCGCGCGGCCGACCTCGGGATGACGCCGGCGCACGACGGGCTCGCAATCGTTGCCGCCGGCCCCCGAAAGAAAGTCGGCTATTGTGATGGGCGGCGTATGACGTGTCAATTCAGGTGCCGAGAAAATCTCTGCCGTTGAGACTGTTACGTCCGGCACGATGACCAGATACCAAGGTTCGGGGAGGGTCACCGGGGTGAGCCGCTCGCCCACGCCCTCGGCCCAGGCGGCCTGGCCGCGCACGAACACCGGCACGTCCGCACCGAGACGCAGCCCCAGCTCCGCCAGGCGGTCGACGGAAAATCCGATGCCCCAGAGCCGGTTGAGGACGACCAGGACGGTGGCGGCATCGGAACTCCCGCCGCCCAGGCCGCCGCCCAGGGGCAGCCGCTTGTCGACCGTGATGGTGACGCCGAGGTCGCTGCCGGCCTCGGCCTGCAGCAGCCGGGCGGCCCGCACCGTCAGGTCGCGCTCGGGGGCCACGCCGGGCAGCGGGGCGGACAGCCGGATCCCGCCGCCGGGCTCGACCCGCAGGCCGATGCCGTCGGCGATGTCGAGGAACTGGAAGACGGTCTGCAGGGTATGGTAGCCGTCCGGCCGCCGCCCGGTGACGTGCAGGAACAGGTTCAGCTTGGCGGGCGCCGGCCAGACCCTGGCCTCGCCCCACTCGGCGGGTAGGGCGGTCATGCGTTCAGCCGGGGTCGCCCGCCGCCCAGCGGTCGATGATCAGGCGGGCCTGGAGTCCGTCGCGGACCAGTTCGATGCGCCGCGGCAGGGCGGCGTCGGCGGGCGGCTCCTGAAAGGCCGTGTAGCGTATGTCCCAGCCGTCCTGCTGCAGCCGCAACGGCCGGCCGCCGGCATCGTGGTCCCAGCGCGCCGGCCGTTCCGGCACGGCCAGGCCGCGCACCCAGAAACGCAGGCCGTCGACCGGCAGCACCCAGCCCGTGTGGCGCTCCAGCAGCGCCGCGGCATCGGCGGCACGGTCGCGCAGGCCGTCGGCGCGTTCCAGGCTGACGCCGCCGGGGTCGCCCCACAGGCGCACCGCGCCCTGACCGAGCGGACCGCTGAGTTCGATGCGGAAGGCCGTGCCGGTCTGCACCCAGCGCAGGCTGGCATGCCAGCCCTCGCCGCCCGAACGCACGGCGATGCGCCCGTCCAGCGCCCAGTCCTCCGCCGGCGGCGGCGCCCAGGCGCGTTCGGGCGCGGGCATCCGCGCGCAGGCGCCCAGCCACAGCGCGGTGGCGGCGACCGCCAGGACACGCAGGATGTCCCGCAACGGAAGGCGCGCCGCAGACCTCACAGACCGTGCTGCTCCAGGGTCCGCTGCAGCGGCAGGTTGTCGGGATGGTCACGCCGCGCCTTGTCCCAGACGCGGCGGGCCTCGGCGTGACGCCCCTGGACCCACAGGACCTCGCCCAGGTGGGCCGCGACCTCCGGGTCCTCGCCGCTCAACGTGTAGGCGCGCTGCAGGTGCTCGACCGCGGCATCCAGCCGGCCGAGGCGGTAGTGCACCCAGCCCATGCTGTCGACGATCGCCGCCTCGTCAGGCGCCAGCGCCAGCGCCTTCTCGATCAGGGCGAGCGCCTCGTCGAGCCGCTCGTTGCGGTCGGCGAGGGTGTAGCCGAGGGCGTTGAGTGCGTGGAAATTGTCCGGATCCGCCTCGACGATCCGGCGCAGGTCGCGCTCGGCCTGCGCGGACTCGCCGAGCCGCTCGGCGAGCAGGGCGCGCGCGTAGAGCACCTCGTGATTGTCGGGCGCCTCGACCAGCACGCCATTGTAGAGCCGCATGGCCTCGGCGAGCTCGCCGGCGCGCGTGAGGATCTCGCCCTCGACCAGATACAGGCGCACCGCCAGCCGCGGATCCTGCAGGCGCAGCGACTGGAGATGGCGGCGCGCACCCGGCAGATCGCCGAGTTCGGCCTGCAGATCCGCGGTGCGGATCTGCGCCTCCAGCCAGTAGTCGCCCTCGGTGATGGTGGCGTACCAGTCCAGGGCCGCCTGCTTGTCGTCGCGCAGTTCGGCGACGCGCCCCAGGTAATAGCGCGCCTCCTGCTCGCGCTGCCCCGACGCCAGCAGGTTGCGGAAATGGCTTTCCGCCTGCCCGTACTGCTTCTGCTCGACCGCGAGCAGGCCCAGGGAGAAGCGCGCGTCGGCATGCTCGGGCTTGCGCCGCACGACCTCCTGGAACTGCACGCCGGCGGCGGGCAGGTCCTGCAGGTCCAGCAGCAGGCGGGCCAGCGCCAGGCGCAGGTCGATGTTGCCCGGCTGCCCGGCGATGGCGGCCTCCAGCTCGCGCCGCGCCTGTTCGGGCTGCTCCAGCCGCATATGCACCGCGGCCTGCAGGACGACCGCGTCGGTCCAGCCGGGACGCAGCGCCAGCGCCTGCTCCACCTCGCGCAGCGCCAGTTCAGCGTTGTCGGCGTGCAGGGCCAGGCGGCCGTAGGCGAGGTGCGCCTCGGCAGCCTCGGGGTGGGCCTGGATCAGCCGGTACATGAGCGCCAGCGTCAGCTCGCGGTCCTCGCTGCGCGCCAGCAGGCCGGTGATCATTTCATAGGCCTGTTCGTCGTCCGGCGCGGCGGACACCAGATACTCGAGCTGCTCATAGGCCTCGTCGGCGATGCGCGCGTGCGTCGCCAGCATGGCCAGCGACTGCCGCGCCTCCAGCCGCGCCGGGTCCAGTTCCACCCAGCGGCGCGCGGCCGTCAGCGCGGCGTCCTCGTCCTTGGCGAACAGCGCGATGCGCAAGGCGCGTTCGGCGACGCGCGGATCGTCGCTCTCCTCGGCGGCACGCAGGTAGTGGCTGACCGACACGTCCAGGCGATCGCGCTGGCCGGCGACCTCGCCGAGCAGGATGTCGAACAGCAGGGCGCCGCTCAGGGTGCCCGGCTCCTCGGTGCCCGTCGTGGGCGCCGGCTCGCGCAGGATCGGCGCGGTGGCGTCGGCCGGCGCGGCCTCGGGCGCGGCGGGTTCCGGCGGCAGCGTGGCGCAGGCGGTCAGCAGCAGGGACAGGGGGAACAGCAGCAACCGTAGGGAGAGCTTCATTGGAGGCCGTCGCACCGGCCGGGCGCACCGGGCCGATCCTTGCAGATTGTCAGGGCTTGCTATTCTAGCAGCATGTCGGCCCGAATCCGGCAATCGCCGGCCGGCCACCGCCGGGCGGCCGCGGCTCGCTTGTATTCACCCCCTGCATCCCGCAGAATTTCCTGCTCATTCCGGCAGCCTTTCGTTCATGTCCCTCATCGCCCTAGGCATCAATCATCGCACTGCGCCGGTGGATATCCGCGAACGCGTGGCGTTCCCGCCCGAGCGGCTGGGCGACGCCCTGCGCGAGCTCGCGTGCCTGCCGCAGGTGCGCGAGGCGGCGATCCTGTCCACCTGCAACCGCACCGAGATCTATTGTCATCTGGAGGGCGGTGACACCGGCGCCGTGGTCGGCTGGCTGAGCGACTACCATCGCCTGAGCCCCGACCAGCTCACGCCACTCCTTTATATACACCCCGACCAGGATGCGATCCGTCACATGTTCCGCGTCGCCGCGGGCCTGGACTCCATGATCCTGGGCGAGCCGCAGATCCTCGGCCAGATGAAGACCGCCTTCCAGAGCGCGCGCGAGGCCGGCACCCTCGACGCGCAGCTCGGCAAGCTGTTTCAGCACACCTTCACCGTCGCCAAGCAGGTGCGCACCGACACCGCCATCGGTGCGAGCCCGGTGTCGGTCGCCTTCGCGGCGGTGAGCCTGGCCCGCCAGATCTTCGGCGACCTGAGCGCGCATACCGCGCTGCTGATCGGCGCCGGCGAGACCATCGAGCTGGCCGCGCGCCACCTCGCCGACCACCAGCTCGGCCGCATGATCGTCGCCAACCGCACGGTCGAGCGCGCCCACGCGCTGGCCGCGGAATTCAACGGCTACGCCATCGCGCTCTCGGAAATGCCCGCGCACCTGGCGGAGGCCGACATCGTCATCTCCTCCACCGCCAGCCAGTTGCCGATCCTCGGCAAGGGTGCGGTCGAAAGCGCACTGAAGACCCGCAAGCACCGCCCCATCTTCATGGTCGACATCGCGGTGCCGCGCGACATCGAGGCCGAGGTCGCCGAGCTGGCGGACGTCTATCTCTACACCGTCGACGACCTCCACGAGGTCATCCAGGAGAACATGAAGTCGCGCCAGGAGGCGGCCGCGCAGGCGGAAGAGATCATCGAGGTGCAGTGCACGCACTTCATGGGCTGGCTGCGCTCGCTGAATGCCGTCTCGACCATCCGCGACTTCCGCGACCGCGCCGACGCCCGGCGCGAGGAGGTGCTGGACAAGGCGCGGCGCCGGCTGGCGCGCGGCGAGGATCCGGACGCGGTGCTGCAGTATCTGGCCCACACCCTCACCAACAAGCTGATCCACAACCCCAGCGCCACGCTGCGCCAGGCCGGCTACGACGGCCGCAGCGACTTCATCCGTACGGCGCGCGAGCTGCTGGGCCTGCCCAAGTCCGATGCCTGAGCGGCGGCGCGCATCCGCGTGAAAGACTCCATACGCACCAAGCTCGAGACCCTGAGCGACCGCTTCGAGGAAGTGAGCGTGCTGCTGTCGACGCCGGAGGTGATCGGCAACCAGAACCGCTTCCGCGCGCTGTCCATCGAATACGCCGAGCTGGAGCCGGTGGTGCAGTGCTTCGCGCGCTACCGGCGGGCGCTGGACGACGTCGGCGCCGCCGAGCAGATGCTGAAGGATCCCGATGCCGACATGCGCGCCATGGCCCAGGACGAACTGGCCGCCGCGCGCGGCCGCAGCGCGGCGCTGGAGCTGGAGCTGCAGAAGCTGCTGCTGCCCACCGATCCCTACGACGACAGCAACATCTTTCTCGAGATCCGCGCCGGCACCGGCGGCGACGAGGCGGCGATCTTCGCCGGCGATCTGTTCCGCATGTATGCGCGCTACGCCGAGCTGCGCCGCTGGCAGGTGGAGGTACTGAGCGACAACCCCGGCGAGCACGGCGGCCACAAGGAGATCATCGCGCGCATCATCGGCCAGGGCGCCTACTCGCGCCTGAAGTTCGAATCCGGCGCCCACCGCGTGCAGCGCGTGCCGGCCACCGAATCGCAGGGCCGCATCCACACCTCGGCCGCGACCGTCGCCATCCTGCCCGAAGTCGAGGAGGTCGAATCCGTGGACATCAGCCCGGCCGATCTGAAGGTGGACACCTTCCGCGCCTCCGGCGCCGGCGGCCAGCACGTCAACAAGACCGACTCGGCCATCCGCATCACCCATCTGCCCACCGGCATCGTGGTGGAGTGCCAGGACGAGCGCTCGCAGCACAAGAACCGCGCCCGCGCCATGTCGCTGCTGGCCGCCAAACTGCTCACCGCCGAGCGCGACCGGCAGACCGCCGAACAGACCGAGACGCGCCGCCGCCTGGTCGGCAGCGGCGACCGCTCCGAGCGCATCCGCACCTACAACTTCCCGCAGGGCCGCCTCACCGACCACCGCATCAACCTGACGCTGTACAAGCTCGACAGCATCATGGAAGGCCACCTCGACGAGGTCATCGAGCCGCTGATCAACGAATACCAGGCCGACCAGCTCGCCGCGCTGCAGGCATGATGGACGATCCGCACGCGCCACAAGAGCGGCCACGGAAAACACGGAAAACACGGAAAACACGGACAAAACCCTTTTGGCCACGAAACCCACGAAATCCATGAAAGGTATGAGAGGGAAAACCATCTCTCGGACACCGGGGTTTACAGCCCCGTACTCGTCCGTGCTTTCCGTGTTTTCCGTGGCTGGGTTTCGTCTTAAAGATTTTCGTGGGTTTCGTGGATTTCGTGGCCATAGTATCTTGGCATCCGCCCACCCCGACGCACAGGAGAGGAACCCATGACGACATCCGGCGCGCGTGGCGCGTTCATCCTCGGCGCCTTCATCTGTGCCGGTCTGATCGGGCTGGGCCTGGTCGGCAGCGGCGGCTTCCTCCAGGCCAAGGCGCTGGAGCGGACGGTGACGGTGAAGGGACTGTCCGAGCGCGAGGTGCCGGCGGACATCGCCATCTGGCCGGTGCGCTTCAGCGAGGCGGACAACGATCTGGTCGGCCTCTACGCGCGCATCGAACAGCGCAACGCACTGGTGAAGAGCTTCCTCCTCGAGCACGGTTTCGACGAGGGCGAGATCTCCGTCTCCGCGCCGGCCATCGTCGATCGCCAGGCGCAGAGCTACGGCGACGGCGGCGACGTGCCGTTCCGCTACGTGGCGACGTCGACCATCACCGTCTACACGGTCAAGACCGACCAGGTGCGCGCCGGCCAGACGCGGCTGGTCGACCTCGGCAAGCAGGGCGTGGCGATCGCGGGCGACGACTATCAGGCGCGCACCCAGTTCCTGTTCACGCGCCTGAACGACATCAAGCCGGAGATGATCGAAGAGGCGACGCGCAATGCGCGCGAGGTCGCGGGCAAGTTCGCCGCCGACTCCGACAGCGCGCTCGGCAAGATCAAGACCGCCAGTCAGGGCCAGTTCTCCATCGACGACCGGGACAGCAACACGCCGCACATCAAGAAGGTCCGCGTGGTGGCGACGGTGGAATACTATCTGACCGACTGAATACACAGTCGGCGCACCGTTTCCGCACCAGCATTCAAACACTTACACACGGAATCGCGCCCGCGGTTTGAGTCGGCGGGCGAATTCCCGTAGCCTTCGGCCACTACGGCACAGTGTCATCCGCCGCTTCGCGGCAACTCGAGGATGACGGGTACCGCCCGTCATCCGTTCCGCGTGTCCGGTGGTCTTCCTTCCACCGGCCACGCTCCAGGTACGGCCGTCATCCTCGGATGACGGCGGTTCGGCAGGTTCGCAGTCGACAATTCGGTTCCTTCCCCGCGGGGAAGCCGCAACGGGCGGCCTTTCGGTCACCTGCCGACGTCGCGTGCCCGTCCGTGCCCACAGCAGAGAAGAGGTTCGCATGTCTCAGCCGACGAACATCCAGATCAGGCGCGCCGCGCTGTATGGGGAGTACACCCGCAACACCCGCTTTCAGGTCTACACGGAACGCCAGCTGGATCAGATCGCGCCCCTGCGGCGCCTGTCCGAGGAACAGCGCTTCGCGATGCGCGTCGTCGCGCAGGTGCTGCCGTTCCGCGTCAATCAGTATGTCATCGACGAACTCATCGACTGGGAGCGCGTCCCCGACGATCCCATCTTCCAGCTCACCTTTCCCCAGCGGGGCATGCTGGAGCCCGGCGATTTCGAGCGCGTGGCCGACGCCTTGCGCAACAGCGCCGACCGCGCCGAGGTCAAGCAGATCGCCCGCGAGATCCAGGCGCGGCTCAATCCGCATCCGGCCGGCCAGCAGGAGCTGAACGTGCCCATGCTCGACGGCGAGCCGCTGCCGGGCGTGCAGCACAAGTACCGCGAGACGGTGCTGTTCTTTCCCAGCCAGGGCCAGGTGTGCCACGCCTACTGCACGTTCTGCTTCCGCTGGGCGCAGTTCGTCGGCGACAAGGAGCTGCGCTTCGCCAGCAACGAGGCGGAGACCCTGCACCGCTACCTGGCGCGCGACCGCGCCATCACCGATCTGCTGATCACCGGCGGCGATCCCATGGTGATGAAGACGCAGAACCTCGAAGGCTATCTGGAGCCGCTGCTGCAGCCGCGCCTCGACCACGTGCAGACCATCCGCATCGGCACCAAGTCCATGACCTTCTGGCCGCAGCGCTACGTGACCGATCCGGACGCCGACGCCCTGCTGCGCCTGTTCGAGAGACTGGTGCGGCGCGGCAAGCATGTCGCGCTGATGGCGCACTTCAACCACTGGCGCGAGCTGGAGACGCCGGTGGTGCGCGAGGCCCTGCGGCGGGTGCGCGACACCGGCGTGGTGATCCGCACCCAGGCGCCGCTGGTCCGGCACATCAACGACGACCCGGACGTGTGGGCGCGCATGTGGCGGACGCAGACCGGTCTGGGTCTGGTGCCCTACTACATGTTCGTCGAGCGCGACACCGGCGCGCGCCACTATTTCGAGGTGCCGCTGGCGCGCGCCTACGCTATCTATCGCGACGCCATCCGCCAGGTGTCCGGGCTGAGCCGCACCGCACGCGGCCCGTCCATGAGTGCCGGGCCGGGCAAGGTGGAGATCCAGGGCATCACGGAAATCCACGGCGAGAAGGTCTTCGTGCTGCGCTTCATCCAGGGCCGCAACCCGGACTGGGTGCAGCGGCCGTTCTTCGCCCGCTTCGATCCCGACGCCACCTGGCTGGACCAGTTGCAGCCGGCCTTCGGCGAGGAGCGTTTCTTCTTCACCGAGGAATACCGCGCCCTGTGCGAGCAGGCCCTCAAGGCCGCCCTGTAAGCGCTCCCGGCCAGGCGCCGGCCGGACTATAGTGTGTGAATCGAAGGCCGCCGCGCTTGCCGCGCCGAGGTTCGCACATGCTCAAGACGGGCCTGATGGCCGCCACCCTGCTCGCATCCCTGGCGACTCTGCCGGGCTGCGGGCCGGCGCGCATCCTCGATACCGAACGCGGCGGCTACCTGGCGGTCCGGCAGGGTGTCTTCGAACTGCAGCGCGAGCTGACCGTCCGCGCCGGGCGCACCCGCGTCTACCTGCAGGGCGGCGAGGTGGTCCCGGGCGTCGACGAATTCCGCCCGCACTGCCAGTTCGAGGTCGACACGCTGCGCGAGACGCCGCAGACCGTGCGCCCCGACCGTTTCGCGATCACCGGCGTCTCCACCCGCCGGGACAACGTCGTCGCGGCGGACCACGTGCAGGTGGCCGCGCTCGAGACCGCCGCGGTCGGTGTGGGTATCGGGGCGGGCTTCGGACACTGGGGGCTTTTCG
Source organism: uncultured Gammaproteobacteria bacterium (assembly GCA_964458835.1). GTDB lineage: Bacteria > Pseudomonadota > Gammaproteobacteria > Thiohalobacterales > Thiohalobacteraceae > JAHJQQ01. The sequence continues at coordinate 9,136 of CAYWKV010000119.1, forward strand.
GCGGCCGTGAGTCCCGGCGCATGTACGCCTACGTCTTCCGCCTGCACTCGGCCCGCCAGCCGGACGTGCGCGCCCTCACCTGCGGCGGTGCCTTCGACGATCCCTGGCTGGCCGAACTGCCGACCCTGCAGGAGATCGCCGCCGCGCTGGGCGGGTACGGACGGCTGGTGGTGGAGTGAGGAGTGAGGAGTGAGGAGTGAGGAGTGAGGAGTGAGGAGTGAGGAGTGAGGAGAAAAGATCTTGGCCACGGAATCCACGGAA
>CAYWKV010000120.1:0-9351 GCA_964458835.1 uncultured Gammaproteobacteria bacterium
GCCACGCGGGGCTGTGCAGGCGGCGTCTTTCCCGCGACGGGCGGAGGATTCAGCCGCAGCCTCTGCCCTGGATAGATGGTGTACGGCGGAGAGATGCCGTTCCAGGCGGCAACGGAACGATAATCGAGACCGCGCTGCCAGGCGATGGAAAACAACGTCTCGCCGCGCCGGACCACGTAGGCACCCGCCGTCTGTTGCGGAACGGCATGACTGCGCTCGCCGATCGGCGCACGCACGCTCGAAGTGCTGCAGCCCGCCAGCGTCAGTATTGCCAACAGCACGGCACCGAGTCGCCGGCGGCGCTCACGCATCAGTCCGCCGACATGCGTCGTGAGCGCCACGGACCACATACCGCTTCGTGATCGGGAGATTCACCATCGCACCCTCATCGCCTGTCGCATGCGGCCGGACACGGCCCATGCTCGAGGACCGTTCCGGTCCCGGTGAGCGCCGCCTCAGCCCCGCAATGCGAAATACGCCAGCCCCAGGATCGCCACGACGCCCCAGCCGAGCCATTCGACATAACGCGCCAGGGTCTGTTCCATGCGCGGTCCGCCCCAGGCTAGCAGACCGGCGACCAGATAGAAACGTGCGCCGCGGCCGATGACGGAGGCCAACGCGAAGGGGCCGAGCGCCATCGCCATGCCTCCGGCAGCGATAGTGAAGACCTTGTACGGGATCGGCGAGAAGCCGGCGACGAACACCGCCCAGAAGCCCCATGCATCGAACCAGGCGCGTGCCGTGCGATAGCCGTCCCAGTAGTGCGTGTCGCGGATCTGCGGCTCGATGAGATCCAGCGCGAAATAGCCGATCGCGTAACCGAACAACCCGCCCGCCACCGAGGCGACGGTGGTGATGAAGGCAAAGCGCCAGGCGCGCGCCGGCTGCGCCAGGCTCATGGGCGCGAGCATCACGTCGGGCGGAATGGGAAAGAAGGACGACTCCGCGAAGCTGAGCCCGGCCAGATACCAGGGCGCGCGCGGCGCGCGCGCCCAGCGCATGGCGCGCTGGTAGAGCCCATCGAACAACCCCATCAGCCGGCGCCTCCGACCAGGGGGACGAAGCTCACCGGCTCGAGGTCTTCACGCTCGTAGACGTTGCCGCTGCGCGTGACCACCGCGAGCGTCTGGCCGCTGGCGCCGCCCACCGGGATGACCAGACGCCCGCCGTCGGCCAGTTGTTCGAGCAGCGGCCGCGGGATCTCCGCCGGCGCCGCCGTGACCAGGATGGCGTCGAAGGGCGCCTGCTGCGGCCAGCCCCAGGCGCCGTCGCTCCGCTTGAGCTGGACATTGCGCAGCTCCAGGGTGCGGAAGCGCTGGCGCGCACTGCGCACCAGCGCATCGATGCGTTCGACGGTGTAGAGCCGCGGCACCAGCTGGGCGAGCACCGCCGCCTGATAGCCCGAACCCGTGCCGACCTCCAGCACCTTTTCGGGAACGCCGCCGGCGAGCAGCGCCTCGGTCATGCGCGCCACGATGTAAGGCTGGGAGATGGTCTGGTTGTAGCCGATGGGCAGCGCCGTGTCTTCGTAGGCGCGGCTGGAGAGTGCCTCGTCGACGAACAGGTGCCGCGGCGTGCGGCGCATCACCTCCAGCACCGCTTCGTTGCGGATGCCCTTCTCGCGCAGCCGTTCGACCAGCCGGTCGCGGGTCCGCTGCGAGGTCATGCCGATGCCGCGGATATGCGAACGCATGTGCGCCTCAACCACCCGTCAGCCAGCCGGCCACTTTGTCGAGCGCGTCGTAGCGGGTCAGGTCGACCTGGATGGGCGTGACCGAAACGAAGCGGCGCCGCACGGCATGGAAATCGGTGCCCGGCCCCGCGTCCTGCTCCGCGCCGGGCGGACCGACCCAGTAGATGGGCCGGTGGCGCGGATCCTCCTGCTTGATCACCGGCTCGGATTTGTGCCGATACCCCAGCCGGGTCGCCTCGAAGCCGGCGAGCTCGTCGTAGGGCAGATCCGGCACGTTCACGTTGAGGATGGTGTCCGCGGGCAGCGGATCGCGGCACAGCCGCAGCACCAGTTCGCGTGCGACGCGCGCGCCGGTGGCGAAGTTCTTCGGTGCGTGGCCGACCATGGACACGGCGATCGCCGGCAGTCCGAGGAAGCGCCCTTCCATGGCCGCGGCCACCGTGCCCGAATAGAGCACGTCGTCGCCCATGTTGGCGCCGGCGTTCACGCCGGAGACGACGATGTCGGGCTCCTCGTCGAGCAGGCCGGTGATGGCCAGATGGACGCAATCGGTCGGGGTACCGTCGATGCGGATAAAGCCGTCGGGCATGTGGGTCGCCCGGATCGGATAGTCGAGGGTCAGCGAATTGGAGGCGCCGCTGCGGTCGCGGTCCGGCGCCACGACCGTGATCTCACCCAGCTCGGCCAGCGCTTCGGCCAGCGCACGGATGCCGGGGGCCTGATACCCGTCGTCGTTGCTGATCAGAATCCTCATGAAGGCGTGGGGCCCGCCGGCACATCTGTGGTACGCATTGGGGCGACACTATACTGGAACCCCGGCCGCGCACATAGCCTGGCAGAGGTGCGGAAAACTTTAACCCTGAAAGCATTCATTTCAGTCACGGCAGCACGCGCAAGGCGTCGCCCTGCCGCGGCACCGCGAAGTCGGGGGCCGGTACCGGACGGGTACCGGACCCTGTCGTGTGAAGCGTATGATCTTGTCGGTGTTTTTCCGTGTGATTCCGTGGCCAATGCGGTATTCGGGTTAACGGCCGGCGGTGTCTGCACGACGCCCGACCGCCAGGGGCGGTCGCCCGCCGCGCACGCTTGACGTATCCTGGCCCCCTGCACCGAGACGGGACCCATGACCAGGCAACGCAAGCACCCGGCCGCGACCGGCATCAGCCCGGAGGACCGCGACCTGTTCCAGACGGCGGTCGGTCCGGTCCGGCGGGTCCGCCACGACCGCGTCGAGCCGCGGCTGCCCCGCCCGCCGGCACAGGCGAAGTTCCGCGAGCGCGACGAAGGCGCCGTGCTGCGCGATTCGCTGTCGGATGCCTTCGACCCCGACGATTACCTGACCGGCGACGAGCTCTGGTTCGCGCGGAACGGACTGCAGCAGCGCGTCCTCAAGCGTCTGCGCCGCGGCCAGTTCGCCGTCGAGGCGGAATGCGACCTGCACGGCCTCAACGTCGTCGAGGCGCGCCAGGCGCTGGCCGCCTTCCTGCACGACTGTCTCGTGCGGGGCCTGCGCTGCGTGCGGGTGATCCACGGGAAGGGCCACGGCTCTCAACAACGCCTACCCGTGCTCAAGGGCAAGGTCGGTGGCTGGCTGCGCCAGCGCGACGAGGTGCTCGCCTACAGCTCGGCCCGTCCCGCGGACGGCGGCACCGGGGCCCTCTACGTCCTGCTGAAAAAAGGCTGATGCATACGCCTCCGGTCATCGGGGCGAAAAGCGCACACGCCCGGCATACCCGAAACCCCACGATAATGGATAATCCCGGAAACCCATTCCAGCCACGGAAGCACATGGAAGACACCGAAATGAAACCGCGTCGCGAAGTCCCGGCTCAGCACCTGGCGGGTGAACCGGGCTGCTGTGTGAAGCCTGTGGTCCTGTCCGCGTTTTTCCGTGTGCGTCCGTGGCGAATGCGGTTTTTGGGCGCATGGCGGCCGGCACACCCTCCCGGCGGTCCGCTATGAAAGCCCTCCTCCTGGTCGCCCACGGCAGCCGCCGCGCGGCATCCAATGACGAAGTGCGCGACCTCGCCGCGCAGCTCGCGGCCCGCGCCCAACCGGCCATTCCCGTCGTGCGCTGCGGATTTCTCGAGCTTGCGGAACCCTCCATCCCGGACGGCATCGAGCAGTGCATCCGGGCCGGCGCGACCGAGGTGGTGGTGTTGCCCTACTTCCTGTCGGCCGGCCGTCACGTGGTTGCCGACATCCCGGCGGAAGTGCGCGGCAAACAGGCGCAGCATCCACAGATCGACATCCGCATCGCGCCCTACCTCGGCGCCAGCGCCGGCATCGCCGAGCTGCTGCTGGATGCGGCCGGCCTCGACACCGGCCGTCCCAACCGACGATGAGCGACGCACCGTTCTGGAAGACCACACCGCTGGCGGCGATGTCGCGCGCCGAATGGGAAGCGCTGTGCGACGGCTGCGGGCGCTGCTGCCTGCACAAGCTCGAGGACATCGATTCCGGCCGGCTGTTCTACACCAGCGTGGTCTGCCGGCTGTTCGACGACGAGCGCTGCCGCTGCACGCACTACGCGGAACGCAACCGCCTCGTGCCGGATTGCCTGGTGCTGACGCCGGACAACCTGGACGGCATCGATTTCCTTCCCGACACCTGCGCCTACCGGCTGCTCAACGAAGGCCGGGACCTGCCCGACTGGCACCCGCTGGTTTCCGGTGATCCCGACAGCGTCCACCGGGCGGGCATCTCCGTACGCGGCAAGGTCATCAGCGAGACCTATGTGCACCCGGACGATCTGGCGAACTACATCGAGCACGCGGACGCGGCATTCGACGGCGGCGACGGAGATCGGTGACACCCCATCCGCGGTCGAGCCGCGGGTGTGACAAGGACATGCGATCGGTACGGCGGCGACCGCTGCGCGTACATCCCCCACGCGGCGCGTGTCTTGACGCGCTCCATCGGCTCACCTATAGACAATGGGACCACGTCCGGCATGCCGCACGCTGCGGCCGCCGCACCGCCACGGGAGCACCGCCCATGTCGAACATTGCCCGCGACATTCCCGTCGAACTGGACGCCGACGGCTTTCTCGCCCACCCCGAGGAATGGAACGAACTCATCGCCAGCCAGCTCGCCGAACGCGACGGCGTCGGACCGCTGACCGACGCGCACTGGTCGGTGATCCAGAGCCTGCGCAAACATTATTATGCGAACGGCGGGATTCCGTCGTTGCGGCACGTGTGCGTGGAGAACGACCTCGAACCACACTGCATCCCGCAACTGTTCAAGGACACGGGGCGGGAGCTGTGGCGCATCGCCGGCCTCCCCAATCCGGGCGAAGAGGCCAAGAGCTATCTCTGAGGGCCGCGCTCAGCCGCGCCGGATGGCGTCCTCCATCGCCTGCACCCTGGCGTGCCAGTCCGGCGTCTCGTTGGCGCCGGCGACCATCAGGTCGATCAGCCGATAGGCCAGCCGCCGCTGCCCTTCGTCCAGATCCTTGAGCTTGTTCAGCAGGAATAGATACTGCCCCTGCTTCGCCGACAACGTCTTGACCAGCGCGAACAGCACCAGCGACGCCGCCCCGTGCGTGTTGCCGCGGATCATCTCCAGCAGTTCATCCAGCGCGTCCATACCGTTCTACCTGTTCGTCGAAATAAATGCGCCACGAAAAACACGGAAAGCACGGACAAAAACCCGTTTGCCACGAAACCCACGAAATCCGCGAACGTTATGAGGGGAAACCCGTCTCTCGGGAAACGGCGGTCTGCAATCCTATGTCCGGCCATGCTTTCCACACCTTCCGTGGCGGGGTTTCGCCTTAATGATTTTCGTGGATTTCGTGGGTTTCGTGGCCAACACGATTTTGATTTTATCGGTGTTTTCCGTGGCGCTTTTCTTCCATCACCCCGGCCGCTGCACCACCTGGTTGCGTAAATAGACGGGCTGGGCCCGTTCCGCGTCGACCGTGCGGCCGGCGGCGTAGTCGAGGGCGGCCAGACGGACGATGTCGCCGGCGCGCGGCAAGGCGGTGGCATCGACGCCGACGAGCGACTCACCCAGCCGTGCGCGCAGCGCCGCGTCGTAGACACCCCAGCCGCTGCCGACGCCGAACCATGCCGTGTCCTCCGGCACCTCGACCCGCTCCGGCGCAGACACCTGCTCCGCACCCAGCGCCTCCGGCTCGCCGTTGGCGCCACGTGCATAGGCCGCCCAATAGACCTCGCCCATGCGCGCATCGATGGCGGCCAGCACCTGCGCCGCCTCGGCGCGCAGCAGTGCCGGGCGCGCCAGCGCGGCCAGGGTCGAGACCGGCAGCACCGGCAGGTCTGCCGCGAAGGCGATGCCCTGGGCCGCGCCGGCGGCGATGCGCAGGCCGGTGAAGCTGCCGGGCCCGCGCCCAAAGGCGACGGCGTCGAGCTGCGCCGGCCGCAGCCCGGCGTAGGCCAGCAGCGCATCGAGCATGGGCCGCCGCAGCCGCGCGGGCCCGCGCGGCGCGAGCTCGACGCGTGCCAGCCGCCGGCCGGCGACCAGCAGCGCCGCGCTGCAGGCCTCGGTGGCCGTGTCCAGTGCCAGAATCTTCATCCTGGAAACCGTCTTTGCCGCGGAACCACACAGAACGGCACGGGCACGATGCCATGCTTCACCCTACCGCCTGCCGTACCTGCCATGTACCGGGCCGAAATCTCCGAATGCGGATTCATTGCAGTGTCTTCCGTGGCTGAAACGCGTTTTTCAGGATCATGCCTGCGCCTCGTGCGCGTCCGCGGCGGAAAAGAATGCCCGCACCTCGTCCAGCCGCTGCGTCACCGGCATGAGCGGCAGGCTGGCGCGGAAGATGCGCCCGTAACTCTTGCCCAGCAGGCGTGGATCGCACAGCACCAGCACGCCGCGGTCGTCGACGTCGCGGATCAGCCGGCCGACGCCCTGCTTGAGCGCGATCACGGCGTCCGGTATCTGGACATCCACGAAGGGATTGCCGCCGGCCGCGCGCAACGCATCGATGCGTGCCTGCAGCACGGGATCGCCCGGCGACGCAAACGGCAGCTTGTCGATCAGCACCAGTGACAGGGCCGCGCCACGCACATCCACGCCCTCCCAGAAGCTGCCCGTGCCGAGCAGCACCGCATTGCCCAGCCGGCGGAAGCGCGCCAGCAACTCCGCGCGCGGCGCCTGCCCCTGCACCAGCAGCGGATACTCGATGTCGCCGTCGAGCGCGGCGGCGGCCTCCTGCAGGGCGCGGTGACTGGTGAACAGCAGGAAGGCGCGTCCACCGCTGGCGGCGACGGCCTGGCGCGCGATGCGGACCACTGCGCCGGTGTAGGCGTCGGCGCGCGGATCGGGCATGTCCGGCGGCAGGTACAGCAGTGCGTGGTGCGCATAGTCGAACGGGCTTTCCAGACGCACGGTGCGCGGCCGGTCGAGGCCCAGCGCCGCGACGTAATGATCGAAGCTCTCGCCCACCGCCAGCGTCGCCGAAGTGAATATCCAGGTGGTGTCGAGCGCATCGAGCCGGGCGCGGAACTGGGGGGCGACCGACAGCGGCGTGCAGTGGATGGCGAAACTCCGCGTAAAGGTCTCGAACCAGTGGACGTGTTCCTGCGGCGGCTGCCCGGCAGTCAGCTGCAGGCGCCCGGCCAGGCGCTCGGCGCGCTGCCAGCAGTTCTCGAGACCGCGGCCGCGCGGCGCCGCCGCCTGCAGCCAGGCACGCAGTACCTCCAGCCGTTCGCCGAGCGCAGCCAGCGCCGCCCGCACCCGGCGGTCATCGGCCACGGCCGCCCAGGGCTGGCGGCGATTGCCGGTGCCCAGCGCCAGCCGCAGTTCCGCCACCGCCTGTTCGAGCTCTGTTGCGGCCGCCGGCAGGTCGGCCATGTCGCCGGCCTCGCGCAGGTGTTCCTGCACGGCATCGCGCGCCAGCCCCGCCAGCTGGCGGCTGCCCAGGCTCACACTGAAGAACTGACTGGCGACGTCGGGGATCTGATGCGCCTCGTCGACGATCACCGCATCCACGCCCGGCAGCAGCTCGCCGAAGCCCTCTTCCTTGAGCGCCATGTCGGCGAACAGCAGGTGATGGTTGATCACCAGCAGATCGGCGTCCTGTGCCGCGCGGCGCGCCTTGACGACGAAGCAGTCGTTGAAATTCGGGCAGTCGCCACCCACGCAGTTGTCGCTGGTGGAGGTGACCCGCGGCCACAGCGGCGAATCCTCGGCGACCTCGCCGAGCTCGCGGATGTCGCCGCTGCGGGTGCGCCCCGCCCAGCCACGTACCGCCTCGAGGTCGGCGGCCTGCGCGCGGCTGGCGAAGCGCCCCTCCGCCGCCGCGAGATCCAGCCGGTGCAGGCACAGGTAATTCGCCCGGCCCTTGAGCAGCGCGGTGCGCGCACTGACGCCCAGTGCCTGGCGCACCGCGGGCAGATCGCGGTCGAACAACTGGTCCTGCAGATGCTTGGTGCCGGTGGAGACGATGATCTTGCGGCCCGACAGCAGCGCCGGCACGAGGTAGGCGAAGGTCTTGCCGGTGCCGGTGCCGGCCTCGACGACCAGTGTCGACCGGTCACGGAGGCTGGCGGCGACCGCCTCGGCCATGTCGCGCTGCGCGGTGCGCGGCGCATAGCCGGGCAACGCGCGGGCCAGCAGACCGGTGGTGGAAAAGACGTCGGTGAGATTCATGAGATATCACTGCGGTCCCATTGCTTTTACCCCGAAAACACGTATTGCAGCCACGGAAGCACACGGAAAAACCCAGGCCGGACCATTTGGCTTCACATAGCGTCCCACATCACCTGCCATGTGCCGAACCGGCACCTCGCGACACGGATTCATTTCGGTGTCTTCCGTGTGCTTCCGTGGCAGATCCGGTTTTTGGGTTTATGGGACAGCAGTGATGAGATATCAAACCATGACACCTGCGGGGGCGGGCTTGGCCGCGAACGGTGGTGGCGAAACCGTTCGCGGCCCAAGGCCGCTCCTACAGAGGCATCGCATCCTGCACGGCTCAGCGGCCGGACTGGTTGTCCCAGAGCTCGTCGCCGATCTCACCCTCTTCGCGCGTCCACACCAGCCGGCCGATGGCCTTGAACTTGGCCACCGAGAGCAGGCCGCGTTTGGCGCGCCGGCTGCCTTCGGATTCGGCGACCGCCTCGAGCAGCGCATCGCGTTCCGCCTCGTAGATTTCGAAGGGCTCGTAGTCCTCGTCCATGAGCACCAGCAGCACGCTGTCCCAGTCCTGGCCGGTTTTCAACTGGCCGATGCGGTGGCCGCCCTTGGTGTCGTCGAAGATGGTGCGGCTCTTGATCTGGATGCGCCTGCCCCGGCGCTCGCCGCTGCGGCCGACGGCGTCGTAGCCGAGCGCTTCGTCCTTGGCGAGTTCCAGGTCGAGCAGGCGGGCGGCATCGTTCTCGGCGATCTCGCCGCTGATGCCCGGCAACGGCTTGCCGGTCGCGCGCCGGTATTCGGCGGCCAGCCGGCGCGCCTCGGCGATCAGTTTGTCGACGGCGTAGACGGTCACCCTGCCCCCCTGGCCCAGGTCGCGCCCGCCGGATTCCGTGCCCGGCCAACCCCGGCGATGCTGGGGCGATTGTACACGAATGTCCGTGGGGTGCCGCCGGTTCCGCCGCACCCGGCAGCGGCGCGCGCGGGTCTATTCGAGGCGACCCGCCCGGTCCTCGGCGGCGCGCGCGCCCTGCGCGTCGCCCTGGGCC
>CAYWKV010000121.1:0-2171 GCA_964458835.1 uncultured Gammaproteobacteria bacterium
GACTGCACGCCCGGCGTGGGGGCGCGGGGCCCAGCGGGCACCCGCCATGCCCCGCATTGATCTTGGCCGTGCTTTCCGTTTTTTCCGTGGCTGGTTTTCCGCTTTGACATCTTTCGTGGATTCCGTGGCGTATTTGAGTTCAAACAGAGGTAAGACTTATGTGTGGCATAGCAGGTTACATGCACGCCGATCCGGAGCGGCCGGTCGATCCGCAGACGCTGGTCGCGATGGCGGCCATTCAGCACCATCGCGGACCGGATGGGTTCGGCTGGCAAGTCATGGACGGGCGCGGCGTGGGTTTCAGTCATGCACGGCTGTCCATCATCGACCTGGACGAGGACCGCGGGCGGCAGCCGTTCCGGTCGGCGGATGGCGGGCTGCTGCTGGCGCAGAACGGCGAGTTCTACGACTACAAACGCCTGCGCGCCGACCTGGTGTCGCGCGGCGCGCGCTTCCGCACCAAGAGCGATTCGGAGCTGGTGCTGCACCTCTATCCGCGCCTGGGGCTGGAGGACATGCTGCCGCAGCTGCGTGGCGAGTTCGCCTTCGCGCTCTATGACCAGGGGCGCGACAGGCTGATGCTGGTGCGCGACCGTTTCGGGATCAAGCCGCTGTACTGGGCCGAGGCCGGCGGCAGCTTCGTGTTCGGCTCCGAACTCAAGGTGCTGTTCGCGCACCCCGAGGTGCCGCGGGCATTCTCGTCGCAGGGTCTGTTCCACCAGCTGATGCAGACCATGGTGCCGGGCAGCACCGCCTTCGCCGGCATTCATCAGGTCAAGCCCGGCCACGTGGTGATCGTCGAGCGCGCCCACGGCCGTTTCCGCATCCGCGAACAGAAGTACTGGGACATGGATTTTCCGCTGCAGAGCGAGCGCGAGGCCGGCCGCGACGAGTCGTACTACATCGAGGGTGTGCGCGAGCGCCTGCTGCAGGCCGTGCAGCTGCGCCTGGAGGCGGACGTGCCCGTGGCCTGCTATCTGTCGGGCGGCATCGATTCGTGCTCCATCCTGGGTCTGTCCTCGGCCAGTCAGCAGTCGCCGGTGAAGGCCTTCACCATCGGCTTCGACGACAAGGATTACGACGAGACGGCCATCGCGCGCGAGATGGCGCAGTCGGTCGGCGCCGACCAGGACGTCATGCGTCTGCAGGCCGACCATCTCTACGACAACTTCGTCGAGACGCTGTGGCACACCGAACGCACCATCTACAACACCCTGGGCGTCGCCAAGCTGCTGATGAGCCGGCACGTGAACGCCGCCGGCTACAAGGTGGTGGTGACCGGCGAGGGCTCCGACGAGCTGTTCGGCGGCTATCCGGCCTTCCGCCGCGACCTGTTCCTGCACGGCCTGGACGGTCTGCCGGAGAGCGAACGGCAGGTCTGGCAGCAGATGCTCGCCGAGAGCAACAGGCTCTTCACCGGTGCCATGCTCGCGGCCGATGCGGTGCACGACGCGGCGCTCGATGCGCGCGTCGGGTTCACGCCCAGCTGCCTGCAGCCCTGGCTGGCGGCGGGCGCGCAGGTGCCGGCACTGCTCGCCCCCGGGCATCGCGCCGAGCTGGCGGGCTACGAACCGGGGGCCGCGATCGCCGAGGCGCTGGACGCCGGCATGCTCGACGGGCGGCACGCACTCGACAAGGCGCAGTACGTCTGGATCAAGACCATGCTGGAGGGGCAGATCCTCACCTGGGGCGGCGACCGCGTCGACATGGCCCACTCCATGGAGGCGCGCCCGCCGTTCCTCGATCACCATCTGGCGGAGTTCGCCGCGCAGCTGCCGCCGTCGCTGCGCATCAAGGGCCGCACCGAGAAGTACGTGCTGCGCGAGGCCATGCGCGGCCTGCTGCCGCAGGTGCTCTACGAGCGGGAGAAATTCGCCTTCATGGCGCCGCCCGCCCACACCGCGCCCGACAAGTGGGCGGCGATGAAAGGCTTGGCCGAGCGCTATCTGTCGGACGCGGCCATCGCCGCCGCCGGTCTGCTGGACCGAAACGGCGTGCGCGCGCTGTTCGCGCTGCACGAGCGGCCCGACGCCGCTGCCGCGACCCGGGTGCAGCTCGACGCCGTCATCAACCACCTGCTCGGCGTGCAGATCCTGCACGAACATTTCATCGCCGCGGACGTCCCCGCCCAGGCACGGGCGCGCGCCGCGGAACTCGGCTGGGCGGCGTGA
>CAYWKV010000121.1:2271-9327 GCA_964458835.1 uncultured Gammaproteobacteria bacterium
TCCGTGTTTTCCGTGGCCAGTTTTTTTCCCGGCTGATGCGCGCACCACGGATCGGGTAGAATCCGCCGATGGAATTCTTCGCCACCGCCGCTATCACCGCCACCGTCGCCGATCTGCAGGCTCGACTGAGCATCGCCGAACTGCCGCGCTGGTGCGCCTCGATCGGCACGGTGTTCAGCGATGCCGGGGCGACGGGAGAGATCTACTGCGTCTGGGGGCAGTTCCGGGTGAACCGCGAGGAGATCCGCGACGGCGTGCGCTTCACGCTGCCGGGTTGTCCGAACGCCCTGCAGTGGACGGTCACCACCGGCCAGCCGCCCGCGCCCGACCGGACCGTCGTGCATCTGACCATCAACCGGACCGAGCACGATCCGGACTTCGTGGAGTCCAACCGCCTGTTCGTGCTGGACTGGAAGGCCGGGTTGGAGTCGCACTGGCCGCGTTAGCGGCCTGCCAGGCTCCCCCTCACAGCAGGCGGGATTCGATGTCGGCGTAGGCCCGGCTCTGGTCGCGGCCCTCGGCCTTGCTGACGTACAGGGCCTGGTCGGCCTGGCGGAGGAGGGCCTCCAGCATGTCGGAGCGCTCCGGCGATTCCTCGCCGGTCAGCGCAGTGAGCCCGATGGAGGTCGTGACGTACAGCGTCTGGTCGCCCGCGGTGAAGGCCAGATTGCGCAGCGAGTGCAGCACGCGGTCGGCGAGCCGGCGGGCACCGTCCAGATCGGTGTTGGGCAGCGCCAGCACGAACTCCTCGCCGCCGAAGCGCGCGATGATGTCGCCCTCGCGCGTCTGCCCCTTGAGCAGGGCCGCGGTCACCTGCAGCACCTTGTCACCCATGCTGTGGCCGTGCCGGTCGTTGATCTGTTTGAAGCGGTCCAGGTCGACCATCATGACCGCGAACGGATGCCGGTGGCGCACCGCCGTGGACAGCGCCGCCTGCGCCTCGGGAAAGAAGAAGCGCCGGTTGTGGATGCCGGTCAGCTCGTCGACGATCGACAGATGCTGATAGCGGCGCTTGAGTTCCTCGGCCTCGGCCAGCGCGGTCTCCAGCTCCTGGGTGCGGGTGTGGATCTCGCGCTCCATCTGGTGATAGTAGCGCCAGTTGGAGATGATCTGGCCCAGGAAATTGGCGAACACCGCCAGCAGCTGTTCGTGCGACTCGGCGAAGGCGTTGGTCCGGCGGTGCGAGACATTGACCACGCCCAGGATGCGGTCGGCGAACAGCACCGGCACGCAGATCAGCGAGCCCGGACCGGGGCCGTGGGCGAGCTTGACGAACTGCGGTTCGCGGCGGCAGTCGCGGCAGTGCTGCAGCTGGCCGGTCTCGGCGGCCCTGCCGATGATGCCCTCGCCCAGCCGGAAGTGCGCCGGCCGGTGCCGGTCGTGCGGGTCGCGTCCCAGCAGGTCCGGCCAGTCCAGTCCGCCGGCGCAGCTCAGGACCCCGTCGTCCAGCAGAAACACGGAGCAGCTCTCGAAATCGTTGTGCTCCATCAGGGTGCGCATGGCGTCGCGCAGCAGACCGTCCTGGCTGGTGCGGTGCAGACTGAGTCCGGACAGACTGTGTAGCGCGGACAGGTCGTCGACCAGCTTGATGAAACGCTGATTGAGTTCTTCGTAGGCGGCGGTGAAGGGCGCGGCGTTCATGGTTGTATTTATGCTCTCAGTGCGTGCTGGCGAGCGTTCTGGCGAAGGCCCGCGTCTGCGCATCCTGGGCGCGGACCTGGGCGACGGCTTTGTCGATGTCGGCCGCGTCCCACCCCCCCGGCGGGACACCGGTCACCGTGCCGGTCTGCGCGTCGGGATCATCATACAGCGCCGCGGCGAGGCGCGCACAGTAGGCGGCCAGCTCGACCAGCGGCGCCGAGGCCCCCGCGAGCCAGGGTTCCCGGCGGAACTCGATGACGTCCGTCACGGGGCCGGGGAGCTGCCAGCGGCGTGCCAGGATGGCGCCGGCCTCGATCTCGGTCATGGCGAGCTGCTCGTTCTCCAGGGCGAGCAGGCCACGCTCCGGCGCGATGGCCCAGTCGCGGAACACCCGCCCCATGCGGTCGGGAAAGGCATGGACCAGGACCAGCTGGCCCAGGTTGTGCAGCAACCCGCACAGGAACAGGCAGCGGCGCAGATCCTCGGACAGCCGCGCCCGCGGTGCGAGGCGGCCGCACAGGTTGGCGGTCTGGATGGCACGGTACCAGTAGCGCTCGAGCTGGAACTCCGGGCAGGCGCTCGGATCGAAGGGTTTGCTGAGGGCGATGCCGATGGCGATGCTGCGCACCAGGTTCAGCCCCAGCACCCGCACGATGGCGTCCGCGACCGAGCAGATTCCGGTCGGGCGTCCGAAGTAGGCCGAGTTGGCGATACCGATGATGCGCGCGGCGAGGCCGGGGTCCTGCTCGATCAGCGCGGACAGCTCGCCGATGTCGCACTCGTCGTTGGCGACCAGGTCCAGCAGCCTGCCGGCGATGGCGGGCAGGGGCGGCAGCAGCAGGATGTCCTGGATGCGCGCGTGCCGCCGGCTGTGGTCTTCGTTGTCGGTCATGGCCTCGGGAATCGTGGGTCCGGTCGCGGTACAGCATGCGCGGTACGCGCGCACCGCGCTCAGCATGGCGGTGTCGGTCCCCGCGGTCAAGCACCGGCCGCACGGTCGCGGCCGCTGCACCGGCCTTTGTCAGGGATCGCGGAGCGCGGTATCGTCGGACCTCGGCCGAATGAATCTGGAAAGCTCATTGCGGCCACGGACGCGCACGGCAGTCACTGAAGTGAACCCGTGTCGCGCCGCTCCGGCCCGGCACCCGGCGGCCGTGCCGGCCGGTGGCGTGCAGCATGTCATCTGGTGCGTGCCTTGCCGTGTGCTTCCGTGGCGAATACGGTTTCTTGAATGAAGGGAGAACAGGGTAATGCAATTGCGTTTTCTGGGTGCCGCGCACGAGGTCACGGGTTCGTGTTTTCTGCTGGAGACGGGCTGGGCGAAGGTCCTGATCGACTGCGGCCTGATCCAGGGCCGCCCGGCGGATGAGGCGCGCAACCGCGAGCCCCTTCCCTTCGACGTCGGAGACATCGACGCCGTGGTGCTCACCCATGCCCATATCGACCATTCGGGCCGCATCCCGCTGCTGATCAAGAGCGGCTATGCCAAGCACATATACACTCAGCGCGCGACCCGCGATCTGTGCCGCATCATGCTCAAGGATTCCGGTCACCTCCAGGAGAAGGACGCCGAGTGGGAGAACCGCAAGCGCGAGCGCAAGGGGCTGCGCAAGGTCGAGGCACTGTACACCGTCGCCGACGCGCAGGCCGCCATGCGCTACTTCCGCGCCATGGAGTACGGCGTCGAACAGCGCATCGCCCCGGGCGTGTGGTTGCGCCTGCACGATGCCGGCCACATACTCGGCTCCGCCATCGCCGAACTGCGGGTGCAGGACGACCACGGCGAACGTGTCCTGGTGTTCAGTGGCGACCTCGGCCACAGCGGCGCGCCGATTCTGCGCGACCCCGCGCTGGTGCGGCGCGCCGACCTGGTGGTCATGGAGAGCACCTACGGCGACCGCTGCCACCGCAGCTGGGCGAGCACCTGGGACGAGCTGCGCGGCGTACTGCGCGAGGCACGCGAGGCACGCGGCAACATCCTGATCCCGTCGTTCGCCGTGGGGCGCACCCAGCTGCTGCTGTACGTGCTGAAGCAGCACTACGAGGACTGGGGGCTGGAGGGCTGGCGGATGTTCGTCGACAGCCCGATGGCGATCGAGGCGACCGAGGTCTACGCCTGGCACTGGCGCCTGTACGACCAGGAGGCGGCTCAGGCGCGCAGCGAGAACGGTGACCCGTTCAGCCCGCCGGGGCTGCACCTCAGCCGCACGCCCAACCAGTCCATGGCCATCAACAAGATCCGGTCCGGCGCCCTGATCATCGCCGGCAGCGGCATGTGCAACGGCGGGCGCATCAAGCACCATCTCAAGCACAACCTGTGGCGCAACGACTGTCACGTCATCATCGTGGGCTTCCAGGCGCAGGGCACGCTGGGACGTGCCCTGGTCGACGGCGCCCGGCACGTGCGGCTGTGGGGCGAGACCATCCGCGTGGGCGCGAAGATCCATACCGTCGGCGGCCTCTCGGCCCACGCCGATCAGGGGGAACTGCTGCGCTGGTACGAAGGGTTCGACGGCCGCCCGCCCGTCGCCCTGGTGCACGGCGAGGAGGACGCGATGCGCATCCTCGGCGAAGCGCTGCAGGAGCGCGGCGTGAAGGTCAGCCGCCCGCGGCGTGGCGAGGTGCTGAAAATTCCCTGATCACCCCGCGGCGGCGCACCCGCCGTGTCCTCGGAACCGCCATGTGCCCGCCTGCCGCCATCCGCGGCAGGGCGGGCGCGCCTTCGTGAATACAGGAGTCGAGCATGTACGATGAATTTCTTTCGTGGATCGATGCGCTGAGCGCCAATCCCCGGCTGCACACGCTGTATGCCAGTCTGCTGCTGGTGTTCGTGGCCTGGCTGTCCAACTGGGTGGTCAAGCGCATCCTGGTGCGCGGCCTGTATCGCATCGCGCAACGGGTCGGCGATGCGCCGCTGCAGGACTTCGGCATCATCAAGCGCCTGTCCAACATCATTCCCGCGCTCGTGCTGTCCGTCGGCGTGGCTGCCGTGCCGGGGCTGCCGGAGGCGGCGGTGACGATCGTGCGCAACGTCAGCAGCGGCTTCATCGTGCTGACCCTGGCCATGGCGCTGAACGCCTTCCTGGACATCGTCAATCACCTCTACCAGCGCCGGCCGGACGCCGGCATGCATCCCATCAAGGGCTATCTGCAGGTGGTGAAGATCCTGGTCTACGCCATCGCCACTCTGCTGATCATCGCCGCCCTCATCGACCGTTCGCCGCTGATCCTGCTCTCCGGCCTCGGCGCCATGGCCGCAGTGCTGATGCTGGTCTTCCAGGACACCCTGCTGTCGCTGGTGGCGAGCGTGCAGATCACCTCCAACGACATCGTGCGCGTCGGCGACTGGATCGAGATGCCGCAGCTCAACGCCGACGGCGACGTCATCGACATCGCGCTGCACACGGTGAAGGTGCAGAACTGGGACAAGACCATCACCACCATCCCCACCAAGCGCCTGATCAGCGAGTCGTTCAAGAACTGGCGCGGCATGGTGGAAAGCGGCGGACGGCGCATCAAGCGCAGCCTCTACCTGGATCAGCAGAGCGTGCATTTCCTGAGCGACGAGGAGCGCGAGCACCTGCACCGCTTCAGGCTGCTGGACGACTACCTGGACGAAAAGCAGCGCGAGATCGACGCGTGGAACGCGGGCCTGGCGCAGGCCGGGCGGGAACCCGTGAACACGCGGCGCCTGACCAACATCGGCTGCTTCCGCGCCTACGTGGAGCGCTATCTGCGCAGCCACCCCGGCGTGCACCAGTCCATGACGCTGATCGTCCGCCAGCTCAGCCCCACGGCGGACGGCCTGCCGCTGGAGGTCTACTGCTTCACCAACACCGTGGCCTGGGTGGGCTACGAAGGCATCCAGTCGGACATCTTCGATCACCTGCTCGCGATCCTGCCCGAGTTCGGTCTGCGCGTGTTCCAGCACCCGAGCGGCGCCGATCTGCGCGAGCTGGGCGGTCCGGCCGGCCGCCGCACGCTGCTCCAGCCGGGCGGCTGATCTCCCGTCCGGCTCCGGATGGGCATCCCCGGCCGACCCGCGGGGCGCCGTGAGCGCAGCGGACCGCGCCGGATGTTTTCGACCCGGCAGGCGTGGTTCAGACGAAGCGCATCGACAGATCGATGGCCTTGACGTCCTTGGTGAGCGCGCCGGTGGAGACGTAGTCGACACCGGTCTCGGCGATGCTGCGGATGTTCTCCAGCGTGACGCCGCCGGAGGCCTCCAGCTTGGCACGGCCGGCGTTGAGCGCCACCGCTGCGCGCAGGAGATCGAGACTGAAGTTGTCGAGCAGCACGGTATCGGCGCCGGCCTCGATGCCCGCCCGGAGCTGGTCGAGATCCTCCACTTCGACCTCCACCGGCAGGTGCGTGCCGAGCGCGCGCGCTGCGGCGACGGCGGCGGCGATGGAGCCGGCGGCGGCGATGTGGTTCTCCTTGATCAGGATGCCGTCGTACAGCCCGATGCGGTGGTTGTGGCAGCCACCGGTGCGCACGGCGTATTTCTGCTCCATGCGCAGGCCGGGCAGGGTCTTGCGCGTGTCCAGCACGCGCACCGGCAGGCCATCCACCGCCGCGGCGTAGCGCGCGGCGCGCGTCGCGGTGCCGGACAGGGTCTGCAGCAGGTTCAGCGCGGCACGCTCGCCGGTGAGCAGGGCCCGTGCCGGACCGTTCAGCGTGCACAGCACCTGATCCGGCTGTACCCGGTCGCCGTCGCGCAGAGTCCATTTCACCTGAATGCGCTCGTCGAGCTCGGCGAATACGGCATCGAACCAGGCGCAGCCGCACAGCACGGCGCGCTCGCGGCAGATGACGCGGGCGCTGGCGCGCGCGTCTTCGGGGATCAGCGCGGCGGTGACGTCGCCGCTGCCGATGTCCTCGGCGAGCGCGCGGCGCACCGTGGCCTGGATCTGATGCTCGACCGCCTCGAGACGCATTATTCGGAGATCTCCAGCAGCTCGACCTCGAAGATCAGCGTGGCGTCGGGCGGGATCACGCCGCCGGCCCCGCGCGCGCCGTAGCCGAGTTCGGAGGGAATGATGAGCTTGCGCTTGCCGCCGATCCGCATGCCCTTGACGCCTTCGTCCCAGCCCTTGATGACGTAGCCGCAATCCAGCGGGAAACTGAACGGGTCGTTGCGGTCGACGCTGGAATCGAATTTCGTGCCGTCCTCCAGCCAGCCCGTGTAGTGCACGACCACGGTCTGCCCGCGGCCCGTCGCCTCGGCACCGTCGCCGACTTGCAGCTCCTCGTAGCACAGCCCGCTGGCGGTGGTGTGTTCGGTCATGTCGTGTCTCCTTGGTAATGAGTGAGGGGTGAGGAGTGAGGAGTGAGGAGTGAGGAGTGAGGAGAAAACCCCCTTTATAGCCACGGAATCCACGGAACAACACGGAAAAAATTCTTGGGGTAAAACCC
>CAYWKV010000122.1:0-9305 GCA_964458835.1 uncultured Gammaproteobacteria bacterium
CGTCGCCGCGCCCGCTGCGCGACCTGCGGATCGCGGAGTAGCGGTCAGCCACGGCAGCCAGTATCTGCCACGGAAGGCACGGACAAAATCGTTTTAGCCACGAAACCCACGAAAGATTTTTCCTGAAAAACCCGTTTCAGCCACGGAAGCACACGGAAGCACACGGAATGTAAAACATGTCTCATCCCTGCCTTCCGTGTTGTTCCGTGGCTTCCGTGGCTGAAGTTGGGTTCATAAAAAAACAGGGGGACAGATGGCGTATCTGTCCCCCTCGTCGTTGCGGCTCCGGGCCCGGGCCCGGCGCACGGGTCAGGCGTACTTCGCCTTGGCCTGCTGCGCGGCCTTCGCGGTCGCGGCGTCGTAGGCCTTGCCCGACCACATCATCTCGTAGACGGTTTCCTCGTTGCCGTTCTCGCACAGCTCCAGCACGTGCTTGAACAAGGGCTGGAACGTCTTGCTCTTGTGTGAATTCTCGTGGTTCTCGAAGGTGTCCCAGAAGGTGATGATGAGTGCCTCCTTGCCCTTCAGCGGGTTGGTCACCGCCTGGCCGACGGTGGAGCCCTCGTTGGAAATGGTGCCGCTGTTCAGGCAGACGAAGCCGCCGATGAAGCCGGTCTCCGAGTGATAGGTCTTGACGTTCTCGCACAGGACCGCGACGCGCTCCTGCAGATCGTCCAGCGAGTAGCCTTCCTTCAGGATGACGCGGTTGATGGTCACGATGCCGTCGCTGGGAAAGCCGGGAATCAGTGCGCTCATGGTGTTGCCTCCTGTGGTCGTGGGTTAGTTGATTAGCAAGTGCTAATGTAGATTACCCCAGCAATCCAGTCAACCTTTAGGGCACAGATAAACCAATTTAATGACCATGAGGATGTTCAGGAAACTGCGGCGGACGACACGCTCAGCGGATCAGGAGGAACATGGCGGTGCCGCCGCGCTGCACGTTGAGCAACAGGCCGGAGCCGTCGCCGCGTCGGGCGGCATTTTCCAGCTCATTGATATTGCTGACTGGAATTCGGTTGATCGATACGACCACGTCGCCGGGGCGCAGGCCGGTGTGAACCGCCGGCCCGCGCGGATCGAGCTCGGCCACCAGCACGCCCTGGACACGGCCGTACTGCGGCATGCCTTCCTCAATATTAGAAAACTGCGCTCCGGCCAGGCGCGGGTGCAGTTCCTTGCCGTCCAGCCGGGTGAGGGTCGGCGCTTCGATGACGGTCTCGATGCGTTTTTGGGCGCCGTTGCGCAGCATTTCGAGCGCGACGCGCTCCCCGACCCGCAGCAGGCCGATGCGGTTGCGCACGTCGGCGGCGGACTCCACGCGACGGCCGTTGACGCTGACGATGACGTCGCCGACCCGGACGCCGGCCCGTTCGGCCGGCGAGTCCTTGGCGACGGCGGCGACGACCGTGCCGCGCTGCTGCTTCAGCCCGAAGGCCTGCGCCAGCTCCGGGGTGAGATCCTGGGCGGTGATGCCGAGCTGGCCGCGGCTGACTTCGCCGTGGGCGACCAGCTGGGTCATGATCTCGTGCGCCATGTTGATGGGGATGGCGAAGCCGATGCCGACGTTGCCGCCGCCCGGCGCGATGATGGCCGTGTTCAGGCCGACCAGTTCGCCGCGCAGGTTGACCAGCGCCCCGCCCGAGTTGCCCGGGTTGATGGAGGCGTCCGTCTGGATGAAATCCTCGTAGCCTTCGATGCCGAGGCCGGTACGGCCCAGGGCGCTGACGATGCCGGAGGTCACCGTCTGGCCGAGGCCGAACGGATTGCCGATGGCGACCACGAAATCGCCGACCTGCAGGGCGTCGGAATCCGCCAGCGGCAGGGCGGTGAGGCGTTCGGGCGGGATGCGGACGACGGCGACGTCGGACTCGGGATCGGCGCCGATCAGCTCGGCTTCGAAGCTGCGGCCGTCGCTCAGCATGACGCGGATCTGCTCGGCCTTGTCGATGACGTGATGGTTGGTCAGCACGTAGCCCTGCTCGGCATCGATCACCACGCCCGAGCCCAGGCTCTGCGTCTGGCGTTCGCGCGGCTGGTCGGGGATGTCGAAGAAGCGCCGGAAGAAGGGATCGTTGAGCAGCGGATTCTGCTGGAGGCGCACCCGGCCGACGGTCGCGATGTTCACCACCGCGGGCGTGACCTCCTTGAGCATGGGCGCGAGCGTCGGCAACGGCCGGCCGTCCACCGCCGCCGGCAGCGCGGCGACGGCGCCCTGCGGCAGGGACAGGGCCGGGGCCAGTGCCAGCATGACGGTCAGAAGCAGCGCGCGGGCGCGGCGCGTCACGGTCGGTCGGCGCATGATGTCATCCCTTCACTTCAATGCGATTGCGGCTCGCCGCGCGGGTCTTGGGCAGGATCACCTCCAGCACGCCGCGCCGGTAGCGGGCCGTCGCACGGCTGTCGTCGACCTCGGCGGGCAGGGAGACGGCGCGTTCGAAGCTGCCGTAGGCGCATTCCAGGACGTGGAAGCGTCCCTCCTGCGATTCGCGCTGCACATGCTTCTCGCCGCGCACCCGCAGCACACTGTCCTCGACCGTGAGATCGAACTGGTCGGGCTCCATGCCCGGCGCTTCGATGCGCACGCGCACCTCGGTCGCGGTCTCGCGCACGTCGGCGGCGATGATGCCCCAGCGCGCTGCGCGCTGCATGATCTGTTCCTCGGCGGTCTCGACCGTGCCGCGCCGGGCGAGCGGGCTGAAGCGGGTCAGGGCCGTACCGGCGCGTTCGCGCAGTTCGCGCCAGCCTTCGGCGAGGTTGTCCCAGACGCGGCCGAGATTCTCCGTGAAGGTGTCAAGGGTGCTCATGACGGTGGACTCCCAAATATTGACGGGTTGCCCGCGGCGGCCGTGACGGCCGGAGTCCGGGCATCAAAGCGAACCGAACAACTGGTGCTCCAGCAATTGCACGCGACGCCGCAGCGTGCGCACCTCCTCGAGCAGATCCAGCGCCAGTGCCGCGCCGGCAAGATCGATGCCGAGGTCGCGCTGCAGGTGCACGGTGATGCGCGCCCGTTCCAGCGCGACCGCGTCGAAGCGCCACACGGCGGGCGCGGCGCCGCGTGGTTCGAGCACGCCCGCCTCGACCATCTCGATGAGACGCTCGGCGTGCAGGCCGCAGGCCTCGCACAGATCCACCAGCGTCAGTTCCAGGCGCTGATCCAGCAGCAGCATGTCCGGTAGATCAGTCCTTGCCATCGGTCGTCTCCCAGGCGCTGCGTGGATCGAAGCGCACTTCGTCGGCCATGCGCCGGTAGAGTTCCTGCGCGCGCGCATCGCCCGCCGGCGGATTGACGAGCTTCAGGATGATGAACAGATCACCTGGCTGCTGCGCCGGCAGGCCGCGCCCCTTGAGACGCAGCTTCTGGCCCGCCTGGGCGCCGGCCGGCACCTTGACCTCGACGCGTCCGCCCGGTGTGGGCACCTGGATGCGCGCACCGAGCGCGGCTTCCCAGGGCGCCAGTGGCAAGGTCAGGTACAGGTCGCGTCCTTCGACCTGGAACAGCCGATGAGGTTCAAATTCGATCTCGAGATAGAGGTCACCGGCCGATGCGCCGCCGGTGCCGGGCGCGCCCTGGCCGGCCAGGCGGATCTTCTGGCCGGCCCCGATGCCCGTGGGAATGCGCAGGTTCAGCGTGCGTGGACGCAGGGTCAGCCGACCGCGCGCATCCACCTCGGGGACCTGCAGCTGGATGCTGCGCTGCGCACCGGTGAAGCTGTCCGCCAGCGGGATGAGGATCTTCGCGTGATGGTCTTCGCCGCGCAGGGCATGGCGCCCCTGGCGCGTGGTGCGGCCGGAGAACGGTGAGCCCATGCCGAACAGGGTCTCGAAGAAATCGCTGAACTGATGGGCGTCGGCGCCGGTGAAGCCGCCGCCGCTGAATTCGAAACCGGCATCCCAGTCCGGCGGCGGCCGGAATTCCTGGCCGGCGCGCCACTGGCTGCCGAGCTGATCGTAGGCCGCGCGCTTCTGCGGATCCTTCAGGACCTCGTTGGCCTCGTTGACCTCTTTGAAACGGGCCTCCGCATCCGGTTCCTTGCTGACGTCCGGATGGTACTTGCGCGCCAGCTTGCGGTAGGCGCGTTTGATGTCGTCCTGGCCCGCGTCCTTCGCGACGCCGAGGATGGCGTAGTAATCCTTGAATTCCATGATCCGCTCATCTGCCGTTCAGACAGGCGTGCCCGCGCCGGAAGGTCCGGCGCGGGGCCCGGTCCCCGTCAGCCCTCGACCTGGATGCGGCGCGGCTGCACCTTTTCCTGCTTCGGGATTACCACCTCCAGCACGCCGTGCTGGCATTTGGCGCTGATCGCCTCGGCGTTGGCCGTGTCGGGCAGGCTGAAGCGGCGGAAGAAGCTGCCGCGCACGCGCTCGATGCGCTTGTAGCCTTCGCGCTCCTCCTTCTGCTCGGACTGGCGCTCGCCCTTGATGGTGAGGATGCCGTTCTCCATGTCCACGTCGATGTCCTTGGGATCGACGCCGGGGATGTCCGCATGGATGACGAAGCGGTCCGGCTCCTCCTTGATGTCGACGGCCGGGGTCCAGTCGCTGGCCGCGACGCTGGCGCCTTCCTCGCCGACCCGGCGGCGCTGCGGCGTGAACAGCTGATCGATTTCGTTGTGGAGCTGGTTGAGCAGCCCCCAGGGTTCGTAACGGACCATGCTCATGGTGTTTCCCTCCGTGATCTGGATTGGCGCCCCGACAGGGGAGCGCGGTCTGGAATTCATATGGGAACGGCACGGGTGAACATCAAGGGGGGCGGGGTTGAGGCGACGACGCGAGGGGGCTACCCTTCGTCCGTGGGCCGGCCGGGCCCGCCGGACCCGGTTCTTCGGCGGGGATATTAGAAACACAATATATTGTGTTTCACTTCTTTGCGGGCGGGGGCTTGGCAGGGCCGCCACAAGCTGTTATGGGACGGCGGAGCCAATTTCAACTTGTTGAATTATTGGTAAAATAATTCCACACCCGGCCTATTGACAGTCTTCTTATGGCCACATAACCTACGCCGACACGACACAACATGTTGTGTGTCGGCCGGGCCGCCGACACAACCATTCGAGGTCTTGGTATCAGCCCGGCCCCCGCTTAAAACCCGGACGACACTTGTGGATTCGGAGATCGAGCGAGAGCGCGTCGCCTGACGGATTTTCCGGGTTCAAGCCGCACACCCCGACCAAGACGAAAACAAAGGGAACCAGGAGGTTCGATGAAGCCAGCACACCTCAAGGCCGTTGCCACCGCCGCCGCCGAAATTCCTTTGCAGCCCGCGTCGCAGGACATCTGGGACAAGAAGTACCGCCTCAAGACCAAGACCGGTCAGGGGGTCGATCACGAAATCGACGACACCTACAAGCGCGTCGCGCGCGCCCTGGCGGAGGTCGAGACGACCCCCGAGCTGCGCGAGACCTGGTACGAACAGTTCGTCTGGGCGCTGCGCCGGGGCGCCATTCCGGCCGGCCGCATCACCTCCAACGCCGGCGCCTGGGAACACAAGCCGGCGACCTCGACCATCAACTGCACCGTGTCCGGCACCGTCCGCGACTCCATGGACGACATCCTGGAGAAGGTGCACGAGGCCGGCCTGACCCTCAAGGCGGGCTGCGGCATCGGCTACGAGTTCTCCACCCTGCGGCCGCGCGGCGCCTACGTCGCCGGCGCCGGGGCCTACACCTCGGGTCCGCTGTCGTTCATGGATATCTACGACAAGATGTGCTTCACCGTCTCGTCCGCCGGCGGTCGCCGCGGCGCACAGATGGCGACCTTCGACATCGGCCATCCGGACGTCATGGATTTCATCCGCGCCAAGCGCGAGGACGGGCGCCTGCGCCAGTTCAATCTGAGCCTGCTGATCTCCCAGGAGTTCATGGAGGCGGTCAAGGCCGACGCGCAGTGGAAGCTCGCCTTCCCGCTGAAACCCGCGGAGCTGGAGGCGGAGCCGCTGGATCTCGACGATCCCGAGCAGGTGGTCTGGCGCGACTGGCCGGTCAAGGACGGCTATGTGACCAACGCCGTCGGGGAGACCGCCTGCAAGGTCTACCGCACCATCCGCGCGCGGCGTCTGTGGGACGTGATCATGGCCTCAACCTACGATTTCGCCGAACCGGGCTTCATCCTGATCGACAAGGTCAACGAGATGAACAACAACTGGTTCTGCGAGAACATCCGCGCCACCAATCCCTGTGTGACGGCCGACACCTGGGTCCATACCACCGATGGACCGCGTCAGGTACGCGACCTCATCGGCACGCGGTTCCTGGCCATGGTCGATGGTCAGGCACACGCGACGGGCGCGGAAGGTTTCTTCAGGACGGCCACCAGGCCAGTCGTGCGCCTGCAGACCGCGGAGGGATACGCCCTGCGTCTGACGCACGATCATCGTGTGCGTCGTGTGAAGGCGTTCACCCGCTATCGCACCGATATCGAGTGGTGTGCCGCAGGTGAGTTGCGTGCCGGCGACCGCGTGCTGCTCAACGATCACCGGTCGGCGCCGTCCTGGGGCGGGAAGCATACCTTCGAAGAAGGTTATCTGCTGGGTCTGCTGGTGGGCGACGGCACGCTGAAGAGCGACAAGGCGGTGCTGTCCGTCTGGAAGCGCGCGGCTGTTTCGAATGGTGCCGATGCGCATCTGCCTCCCGGTGTCCAGGCGATGATGGCCGAGGCATTGCGTGCCGCACAGACTTTGCCTTCCCGCAGCGATTTCTCCGGCTGGATCGAGGTCGCCGGTCGCGACGAGTATCGCCTCAGCCTCGGCGCACTGAGGCGGTTGGCCGGGGAGATGGGCATGCAGCCGGGCGACAAGTGCATCGGTCCACTGCTGGAAAAGACCTCCAGTGATTGCCATCGCGGATTCCTGAGAGGATTTTTCGATGCCGATGGTTCTGTGCAAGGGACCCGGAACAAGGGTGTGAGTGTGCGGCTGGCACAGTCAGACTTGCCGCGGCTCGAGGCGGCGCAGCGTATGCTGCTGCGTCTTGGCATCGCGTCCACCCTTTACAGGGATCGTCGCGACTCCGCCGTGCGCCTGCTTCCGGACGGCAAGGGCGGCATGAGCGAATATGCCACCCAGGCCCAGCATGAGCTGGTCATCTCTGGCGAGAATCTGCTGCAGTTCCGGGATCAAGTGGGTTTTGCCGACAGTGACAAGGCGGCGCGTCTGAATGCGCTGCTGGCCGGCTATAGGCGTACCCTCAATCGCGAGCGTTTCGTCGCACGCGTCGAAGCGGTCGTGCCCGATGGCGAGGAAGATGTCTATGACGTCCAGGTTCCGGGTATCAACACCTTCGATGCCAATGGCCTGCACGCGCACAATTGCGGCGAGCAGCCGCTGCCGCCCTACGGCTCCTGTCTGCTGGGCTCGGTGAACCTGACCAAGTTCGTGCTCGAGCCCTTCACCGACCGGGCGCGCTTCGACTGGGACGAATACCGCAAGGTGGTCGCGGTGTTCACGCGCATGCTCGACAACGTGGTCGAGATCAACGGCCTGCCGCTGGAAGGCCAGCGCGACGAGATCCTGCGCAAGCGCCGCCACGGCATGGGTTTCCTGGGTCTGGGTTCGACGCTGACCATGCTGCGCATGAAGTACGGCGCGCCGGAGTCTCTGGAGTTCACCGAGCGCGTCTCCCGCGAGATGGCGGTGGAAGGGTGGCGCACCGCACTGGACCTGGCCAAGGAGAAGGGCCCGGCGCCGATCATGGAAGAGGATTTCACCGTGACCGAGGCGATGCTGCGTCTGCGTCCGGAGATGGCGGCCGACGGCTGGGCGGTCGGCGACCGCATCCCGGGCCGGCTGCTGCACGCCAGGTACAGCCGCTACATGCAGCGCATCGCCGGGGTGGCGCCCGACCTGGTCGAGGAGCTGGCGCTGGTGGGCGCACGCTTCACCCACCACAGCTCCATCGCGCCGACCGGCACGATCTCGCTGTCGCTCGCCAACAACGCCAGCAACGGCATCGAGCCCTCGTTCGCGCACCACTATTTCCGCAACGTCATCCGCGAAGGGCGCAAGACCAAGGAGAAGGTGGCGGTCTATTCCTACGAGCTGCTGGCCTATCGCGAGCTGATCAACGCCAAGGCGGTGCCCAACGGCGAGGAGGACGACACCCGTCTGCCGGATTATTTCATCACCGCCGAGGACATCAGCCCCAAGGAGCACGTCGACATCCAGGCGGCGGCGCAGAAGTGGGTGGACTCCAGCATCTCCAAGACGGCGAACGTGCCGACGGATTATCCCTACGAGCAGTTCAAGGATATCTACCTCTACGCCTACGAGCAGGGGCTGAAGGGCTGCACCACCTTCCGCTTCAACCCCGAAGCCTTCCAGGGCGTGCTGGTCAAGGAGAAGGATCTGGAGAACACCACCTACGTGTTCACCCTCGACGACGGCAGCAAGCTGGAGGCCAAGGGCAACGAGGAGATCGAATACGACGGCGAGGTGCATACCGCCGCGAATCTCTACGATGCCCTGAAGGAAGGGTATTACGGGAAATTCTGATAACGGATGCGCGGTTGCGGGTCGCGTGGCGCGGCCCGCATACGACGACTTACCAAGGGTGCACTCATCATGACCATCAAGATCGACAAGAAGATCGTCGGCTACGGCGTCGCCAGGGAAGACAAGGCGGAAGCGCCCATGCCGGCGAGTGCGGAGAAACCGAGCGCCAAGGACAACGTGGTGCATCTGACCGAGCAGCTCGAGCGCCCGGAGATGCTGCTGGGCTCGACCTACAAGGTCAAGACGCCGCTGTCCGAGCACGCGCTGTACGTGACCATCAACGACATCATCCTCAACGCCGGCACCGAGCACGAGCTGCGGCGCCCCTTCGAGATCTTCATCAACTCGAAGAACATGGACCACTTCCAATGGATCGTGGCGCTGACGCGGATCATCTCGGCGGTGTTCCGGAAGGGCGGCGACGTGACCTTCCTGGTGGAGGAGCTGCATTCGGTGTTCGATCCGCGCGGTGGCTATTTCAAACGGGGCGGCAAGTACATGCCGTCGCTGGTCGCGGAGATCGGCGACGCCATCGAGTGCCACCTGCGCATGATCGGTCTGCTCAAGGACGACGGCCTGGACGAGCATCAGAAGAAGCTGGTGGCCGAAAAGCGCGCCCAGTACGAGGCGACCGTCAAGAATGCCTCGGCCAGGGATCCGGAAGACTTTCCGGAGGGTGCGCAGCTGTGCGCCAAGTGCCATACTAAGGCGGCCATCCAGATGGACGGCTGCCTGACCTGCCTGAACTGCGGCGAGTCGAAGTGCGGTTAGCCGCGGAAACGGCGTCCGGGGGCGTGAGAGGGGGTGGGGTCCGGTG
>CAYWKV010000123.1:0-9264 GCA_964458835.1 uncultured Gammaproteobacteria bacterium
GGGTTCATTACGGGTACCTTATCCTGCGGATCAAGGCATCCTCGCAATGACGAATCAATAAGAAGCCTCTTGAATAGTGGCCCAGCCTGCGCCGACGTTTCCTTTCCGTCAGGCAAGAAAGCCCTGCACGGCCTCCAGGGCATCCTGGTGCAGGGTGCCATTGGCGAACACCACCTTATAGTGCAGCACGCCAGGGTTCAGATCCTCCCAGCGCTGGAGAGCGACGGCCTTGCGGCCTTCCTTGCTGACGGGCGCCTCGCCTTTGCGATGACGGTCGAGGTCGTCGCGCACCTCGGCGCTGTGGGCGTCGCTCTTCACCTCGACGATGAGGTGTTTCCCGTCGCGGCGGCGGATCACGAAGTCAGGGGTGTAGCGGTGCCAGCGGCCGTCGTCGCCGAGGTATTCGGCATAGAGTTCGGTCTTGTTGGGGTCGGTCAGGCCGCCGGTGAACCAGACGCCGTCGACCTTGTCCGGCTGTTTGGCCAGCAGGTTGAGCACGCGCTCCAGGAATTCCGCCTCCGGGTCGGAATCGAAGTTGTAGCCTTCGTAATGGAAGCTGAGCTTGCGCGCGAGCGCGTCGTCGGGGAACTGCGCGGCGGTCTTGTAGAGGTGTTCGCGGTCCTTGGCGAAGCTCACCCGCGCGGTATAGACGGCGGCGCCGTCTTTGACCTTGTTCACCTCGAAGCCTTCCGGCTTGACCAGCGCCAGCGCGACATCGATCTCTTCCTCGAAGCGCTCGTAATCCGCGCGCTGCGCCTCGATCTGTTCGCCCAGGGCTTCGAGATGGGATTCGGGCACCGGCTCCGTGCCATAGGCGGCGCGCAGGGCGTCCATCACCTCGGGCACCGGCAAATGATAATTTCCGGCGAGCGCAGCGGCGGCGCCGTAGTGGCTGTATTGCAGCGGCTCGAATTCGATGATGTCCTCGCCGCCGTCGACGCGGGTGAGTTTCGTGCGGCCGGATTTGGGTTGGACGATGGTCCAGGTCTCGACATGCGCCGCGGGCCTGGCCTCGACCTTGGGCTGCTTGAAGCGCAGCGGTTTGACAGCTTTTCCGGCGGAGACCCTGCGGAAACGCAGCACGCGCTTCTTGATCAGCAGCGGCGGCAGCTCCGTGTGGCGTAGTTCGACGATCTTCTCGACGCGCTCGGCGTGTTCGCTGTTGAGTTCCTGCAGGCTGGTACCGTAGGTCTCTTCGAGCTGCTTGGCGAGCACCGATTTATTGCCCTTGGAGACGTACACGCGGGCCGGCCGGGTATTGCCGGGCACCTGGCGCAGACAGCGCGTGGCCGCCTGGAGCACGAAGTTGTTGCTGGATTTCAGTTTGCGCACCAGGCCGCAGGCGAACAGACTGGGACAGTTCCAGCCTTCCGTGCCCATGTTGACCAGCAGGATGACGCGATACGGCGATCCAGGATCGCTGGCGACACGATAGAACTCGCGGCGGGTGTCCTCGCTGGACTTGCTGTGCACGGCGAGCACGGTTGCGGCGTCGATGCCGCGCCGCGCCAGTGTGGACTCCACGGCCGGGCGCAGCTCCTCCATGGCCTCGGTCTGCGGGAAATACAGCGCAAGACGCGCCGGCGCGCCATCCGGCAGCGCGACATTCCAATAATCGCTGACGAAGTCGCCGACGATCTGCTCAACCAGCTGCTCGGCATTGTCCTCGTCCAGATCGAAGATGCGGATGTTGTTGGCCAGTTCCTTGAGCACGCCGTCGCGAATGCCTTCGCCCAGACCGTACCAGATCACCACGTCGCGCAGCGGCTGGCGCTCGAAATACGGCGTGCCGGTGGTATTGACGACCACGACCAGATTGGTTTCCGCGGCCAGGAAATCCACGGTCTTGCGCACCTTCTTGATACCCTGCTCGACGAACACTTCTTCGCCGGTATCCTTGTCCTTGCGCCACTCGCCCAGCAGCTTCTGGCCGTAGGTATGGTGCGCCTCGTCGGAGAACACGGCCAGATGCGGCAGCGAGGCGATAGCCTGCAAGCGCAGATTGGCCTCCTCGTCGGCATGGGCCTCGTCCTGATACAGCCAATCCATCTGTGCCGCTTTGCGCCGGGCGGTGTTCTTCTGGATGCGGATCTTTTCGGTATTGGTGACGACCAGGTTCCAGGAGCTGCCCCAGACCACCGGTAGCTCCTTGTCGCCGTCGCGCGTGAAGGTCAGCTTGAGGCTGGCCGCGAAACCGCGATACAGGCGCGGCGGAATGATCTTGTAGAACGGGATGTCGGCGATCTCGCGCAGCGATTCGATGATGGTCTTGCCGGGCGCGAAGATCAGGGCGTTCTGCACGAAGGGACCGTCGGGATAATCCTGCGCCATCGCGAACTCGGTCGCGATGATGGTACCCATCAGGATCGTCTTGCCGGCGCCCATGGCCAACGCGAGGATGTAGCTGGGATAATCGAGCGTCAGGGTTTCGCGCAGGCTTTCGAGCTGGTGCTTGCGGACGAATTTGTTGTCGGTCTTGACGCGCTCGATGAGGGCGTCGTAATCGTAATCCGCTTCCTCAAACAATTTCGCGGACACACCCATCGCCGCCAAGCGTTCCTTGAGTTTAGGGAACAGTTGGTCGTACAGCTGCGGAATCGTCGGCGTGCCCTGCACCAGGCGCAGGTACCAGTAAGTCTCCAAGGCGCGGAACTGGGCGCGGCGCAGATAACGCAGCTCACCGCCGCCGTTCTCGGTGGTAGCGAAATTCAGGATTTCCGCAATGGCGGGATAATCAAGACAAGGGTAGCCGCCTGCACGCCAGACAGCCACGTTCTGCGCGAGAAGTTCATGCAGATAGTTCATCAAGCTTCCGGCACCGTGCAGTGCGCTTGCGTATTGGTTCGAATAACGTCGCAGAATATATTGACGCCATGATCATGGACCCGCCCTTCCCCCCGGGCCTATGCATAGCACCGATTGTCGGCGAACGGGCGGGGGTGGGCAAGTTCTGGCGTTACGGAGGGTCTGTTCACACGGGGACCCGTCGAGGACCCCTGTGTGAAGGGTGGGATGACCGCCGCCGCTGCGCGGCGGCGTTCTCCGTGGGCTGCGCCCCCTCCGTCGCCCGGGGGTTCTGCCTCAAAGCCACCCTCTTCGACAAATAAAAATGGCCCCGCGCGGGGGCCATTTTTATTTGGCGGAGAGGGTGGGATTCGAACCCACGGTACGCAGAGCGTACACTTGATTTCGAGTCAAGCACTTTCGGCCACTCAGTCACCTCTCCGGGGATCGGGCGGGCATCTGCGTGTAAACACTGCGAAACGCCTCACATCCGAGCGCGGGATTTTACCCCAAACGGGGCGGAAACACTAAAAATTTGTTCCGCCCGTCCGCCAAAACCGGTTAAGCTCAGCGGCCGGCTCCCAGCCATACCCCACATGCGACGATCAATTCTCATATCGCTATGGTGCCTTGCGCTCGCGGCCTGCGACCGCCCCGACACCCTGCTGGAGCGCATCAAGGCGGCGGACGAGTTGATCGTCGTCACCCGTAATGCCTCCACCACCTATTATGAGGGCCCGCACGGGCCGACCGGGCTCGAATACGATCTCGCCCTGGCATTCGCCCAGCACCTGGGGGTGCGCCTGAAGATGGTCGTGCCGGACGACTTCGGCGACATCCTGGGCATGGTGGAGCGCGGCGAGGCCCACCTGGCCGCCGCCGGCCTCACCGTCACCGACGAGCGCCGCAAGCGCGTGAGCTTCGGGCCCGGCTATCAGAAAATCATTCCGCAGCTCGTCTACCGCATCGGCAATGCTACGCCGCGCAATCTCGACGACCTCAACGGCACGCTGGAGGTCATCGCCGGCTCCAGCCACGAGGAGCGGCTGCGGCAGCTGCAGGCCGAGTATCCGGATCTCACCTGGCGCAGCAACGAGACGCTGGACACCGAGAACCTGCTGGCCCTCGTCTGGGAGCAGGTCATCGATTACACCATCGCCGATTCCAACGATGTCGCCATCCATCAGCGCTTCTATCCGGAGCTGCGCGTGGCCTTCGACATCAACGAGCCCGAGGAACTGGCCTGGGCGTTCCGCACCACCACCGACGGCAGCCTCTATCGAGAGGCCGGGAAGTTCTTCCGCGAGCTGCGCGCCAGCGGACGCCTGGACGAGCTGCTGGAACGGCATTACGGCCATGTGCAGGACTTCGACTACGTCGGCACGCGGCGCTATCTGGCCCACATCGAGCAGCGCCTGCCGGAGTTCATCGCGCTGTTCGAGCGCGCGGCCGCCGAGACCGAGCTCGACTGGCGCCTGTTGGCGGCGGCGGGCTATCAGGAGTCGCACTGGGATCCGGAGGCGCAGTCGCCGACGGGCGTGCGCGGCCTGATGATGCTGACCCACAACACCATGCGCTTTCTGGGCCTGGAGAACCGCCGCGATCCCGAGCAGAGCATCCTCGGCGGCGCGCGCTACATCCGCCTGCTGAAGGACAAGCTGCCCGAGCGCATCACCGAACCCGATCGCACCTGGCTGGCGCTGGCCGCGTACAACGTCGGCTACGGCCATCTGGAAGACGCGCGCATCCTCACCCAGAAGGCCG
This sequence comes from uncultured Gammaproteobacteria bacterium, assembly GCA_964458835.1. GTDB lineage: Bacteria > Pseudomonadota > Gammaproteobacteria > Thiohalobacterales > Thiohalobacteraceae > JAHJQQ01. The sequence continues at coordinate 4,549 of CAYWKV010000123.1, forward strand.
GCCACGATCCCGACAAGTGGATGGACGTGAAGGAGCATCTGCCGCTGCTGACCCAGAAGAAGTGGTACTCGCAGACGCGCCACGGCTATGCCCGCGGCCGCGAGCCGGTGCGCTACGTGGAGAACATCCGCAGCTACTACGACGTCCTGGTGTGGCACAGCGAGCGCCAGCCGGACGCGCCGGACGCCCCCATGCCGAGCTTCCCGACCGATCTGCTGACGCTCTGAGACGGGCCGGGCCGCAGGCCCCACCGGCTACCGCCGGTCGCGGAAGAACCCCTGCAGCAGGGCCGCGCACGCGTCGGCATCCACGCCGCCGGTGACGGCGACACGGTGGTTGAGGCCGGGGGCGGCGAAGGCATCGAACTGGCTGCCGGCAGCGCCGCGCTTGGGATCGAAGGCGCCGAACACCAGCCGTTCGACGCGCGCGTGCACCATCGCACCGGTACACATCAGGCAGGGCTCCAGGGTGACGTACAGCACCGATCCGGGCAGCCGGTAGTTGCCGGCGGCCCGCGCCGCGGCGCGCAGCGCGACGACCTCGGCGTGCGCCGTGGGATCGTGGTCGGTGATCGGCCGGTTCCAGCCCTCGCCCAGCACCGCGCCGTCGCGCACCACCACCGCGCCGACCGGAACCTCGCCCAGCGCTGCGGCGCGGCGCGCCAGCGTCAGGGCGTGATGCATCCAGTGCAGGTCCTGGTCGTCGTGGAGAGGCTCGGTGCCGGACATTCGGGTTCGGATCGGGCTGCGGGGTTCCGGCGGAGTGTACCGGATATCCGCCGTACGGGGCATGCCTCGCGGCCCTGGCGTCACTCGTGCCGCAAGGCCTCGATCGGATCGAGCCGCGCCGCGCGCCGCGCGGGGAAGTAGCCGAACATCACCCCGATGGCCGCCGAGAACACGAACGACAGCAGGTTGATGGCCGGATCGAAGAGGTAGGGCACCGACATCAGGCCGGCGAGAAAGACGGACGCGGCGGCGGCCAGCAGGATGCCGATCAGACCGCCCAGGCTGGACAGCACCACCGCCTCGATGAGGAACTGCAGCAGCACCTCGCGCTCGAGCGCGCCGATCGCCAGGCGGATGCCGATCTCGCGGGTGCGTTCGGTGACCGACACCAGCATGATGTTCATGATGCCGATGCCACCGACCAGCAGGCTCACCGCCGCCACCGCGCCGAGCAGCATGGTGAGGATGCGCGTGGTGCCGGTCAGGGCCTCGGCGATCTGGCGCGTGTCCAGGACGCGGAAATCGTCGTCCTCGAACTCGCCGATGTTGCGGCGCTCGCGCAGCAGCGACTCGAGCTGCCCTTTCACGGTGTCGATCGAGGCGGTGGGCGCGGCCGACAGCATGATCATGCGCACGTCCACGTTGCCGACCAGGCGGCGCTGCACCGTGCGCAGCGGCATGATCACGGTGTCGTCCTGATCCGAGCCCATCGCCGACTGGCCCTTCACCTTGAGGAGGCCGATCACCTCGCAGGCGAACTGCTTGATGCGGATCTCCGCGCCCACCGGATTCTGGTGGCCGAACAGCTTGTCGCGCACGGTGTCGCCGATCACGCACACCGCCTTGCCGGCGCGCTCCTCGGCGTCGCTGAAATCGCGTCCGGCGGCGATCTCCCAGTTGCCGGCGGTGAAGTATTCGTTGGTGCTGCCGGTCACCGAGGTCGACCAGTTGTTGGCCTGGAATACCGCGGTGACCGCGGCGCTCACCACCGGCGCCACGGCCGCCGCGCCGCTGATCTGGCTGCGCACCGCCTCGATGTCGGCGAGCTTGAAGTTGGGCGCCGCCTCGGCGCCCGGGCCGAAGCGCTGGCCGGGGCGCACCATCAGCAGGTTGCTGCCCATGCTGGCGATCTGGTCGGAGACCGAGCGGGTCGCGCCGTTGCCCAGCGTCACCATGGTGATCACGGCGGCGACGCCGATGACCACGCCGAGAATGGTGAGGAAGGAGCGCATCAGGTTGCGGCGGATGGCGCGCATCGCCAGCATCAGCGTGTTCCACCACATCAGGCGTGCTCCCGCCGGCGGGCATCGCTGTCCACCCGGCCGTCGACGAAGCGCACGATGCGCTGCGCGTATTCGGCCATGTCCGGCTCGTGGGTGACCATCAGCACGGTGATGCCCTGCTCGCGGTTCAGGCCGGCGATCAGTTCCATGATCTCCACGCTGGTGCGGGTGTCGAGGTTGCCGGTGGGCTCGTCGGCGAGCAGCACGATGGGATGGGTGACGATGGCGCGGGCGATGGCGACGCGCTGCTGCTGGCCGCCGGACAGCTCGCCGGGGTTGTGGTGTTCCCAGCCCTCCAGGCCGACCTGCGCGAGCGCGGCGCGCGCCGCGGCGTGGCGGGCGGCGAGCGGCGCGCCGCGGTAGATCAGCGGCAGCTCGACGTTCTCCAGCGCGGTGGTGCGCGCCAGCAGGTTGAAGCCCTGGAACACGAAGCCGAAGAAGTGCCGCCTGAGCAGCGCGCGCTGGTCGCGCGAGAGCTTCTCCACGCGCACGCCCTGGAAGACGTAGCTGCCGCTGGTCGGCGTATCCAGGCAGCCGAGGACGTTCATGGCCGTGGACTTGCCGGAGCCGCTCGGCCCCATCACGGCGACGAACTCGCCCTGTGCGATATCGAGGTCGATGCCGCGCAGGGCCTGGAATGCGGCCGGCCCCTCGCCGTAGGTCTTGGTGATGCCCCGCAGGCCGATCAGCGGCGCGCGCCCCTCCATCACTTGGCGACCGTCATTTCGGTGATCACGTCCATGCCGGCGCTGAGCTCGCCGCCGACGATCTCGGTGAAACGGCCGTTGGTCGCGCCGGTCCGCACCGGCAGCGGCAGCGCCTCGCCGTCGCGCAGCACCCAGAGCGTCTGGGTGCCGTCGGCGGCGACCACCGGCGCCTCGGCCCGGCGCGAGGTGGAACGCGGCCGCGGCATCAGCGTCGTGAACACGCCGCGGCTCGAGGCCCGCTCGGCGGTCGTCTCCAGCGGCCGGAAGCGCAGCGCGGCATTGGGCACCAGCAGCGCGTTGTCGCGCGTGAGCGTGGTGATGTCGGCGGTGCCGGTCATGCCCGGCCGCAGGCTGAGATCGGTGTTGTCCACCTGCAGCACCGCCGGATAGGAGATGACGCCGTCGGTATCGGTGGCGTTGTAGCCGACGCGGGTGATCCGCGCCTCGTAGCGGCGGCCCGGCCAGGCGTCCACGCTGAAGCCGGCCGGCAGACCGGCCTTCACCTGGCCGACGTCGGCCTCGTCGACGTCCACCTTCAGTTCCATCTGGGAGAGATCCTCGGCCAGCTTGAACAGCGTCACCGCCTGCAGCGAAGCGGCCACCGTCTGGCCCGGATCGACCGCGCGCTCCAGCACCACGCCGTCGATGGGCGAGCGGATGTGCGCCTTCCCGAGATTGGTCTCGTCGCTGCGCAACGTGGCCTTGGCCTGGGCGACGTTCGCCTGCGCGCTCGCGACGTTGGCCTCGGCCCGCGCCAGCTCGGCCTCGGCGCTGTCCATCTCGGTCTGCGACGGCACTTTGCCGCCGGACAGGCGCGCCACCTCGCGGTAGCGTTCGATCCGCGCGCGCGCCTCCTTCACCGTCGCCTGCGCCTGTTGCACGCCCGCCTCGGCGACGCCGACCGCCGCGCGCGAACGCGCGACCGCGTCGTCGAACTTGGACAGGTCGAGCACGGCCAGCACCTGGCCCTTGGTCACGCGGTCGTCGTCGTCGACGAACACCGTCTCGACCGTGCCGGACATCTCGCTGCCGACGTCGACCTGGTTGGTCGGCTCGAGCTTGCCGGTCGCGGAGACCCGGACCACCAGCGTGCCGGTCGTCGCCTCGGCGGTCCGGTACTGCGGCCGGCCAGAATCACCATTGCCGCCGAACAGAAAATAGGCCGCCGCCAGCAGCGCGATCAGCGCGACGATCAGCGGCGCGCGCCAGCGGCGCAGGAAGCCGCTGCCGCCCTGCGCGGCGAGGAGGGCCTCGAGGTCGGCGGCGGTGCTGTGGGAGGGCGCGCTGTCGTTCATGCTGAAAAACCCGGATTGGCCACGGCACCACACGGGCGAACACGGAAATGTGTTGCAGCGTCTTCCATGGGGTTGCGCGGCGGGAAGGATCGAGTACGGCTCATGACGTGTTCCTGGGATTCGCCGGGGTGCGTTCCAGCGCGGGCGCCGGGGCGGATGCGGGCGACCAGCCGCCGCCGAGGGCCTTGTAGAGCTGGATCTGCGCAGTCGCGAGTTCGCCGCTGCTGCCGGCGAGCTGGTCCTCCAGACTGAGCAGCGTGCGCTGGCTGTCGAGCACGGACAGGAAATCCTCCAGCCCGGTGGCGTAGCGCTGTTCGGCGATGGCGAGCGCCTCGCGCGCCGCCGCGGTCGCCAGGGCCAGCTGCGCGCGGCGCCGGTCGGCGTTGGCGACACTGACCAGCGCGTTCTCGACATCCTCGAGGGCGGTCAGCACCGCCGCCTCGTAGCCGAGCCGCGCCTGCTCCAGCAGCGCGTCCTGGATTTCGATGTTGGCGGCGATGCGGCCGGAATGGAAGATCGGCGCCGTCACGCCGCCGAGCAGCGTGCGCGTGTCCGCACCGCCGTCGCCGAGGCCGGAGAAGGTGAGCGCCTCCAGGCCGATCGAACCGGACAGGCGGAAGCTCGGGTAGCGCGCCGCTTCGGCCTGGCCCAGGCGCGCAGTCTGCGCCGCCAGGCGGCGCTCGGCGGCGCGCACGTCGGGACG
>CAYWKV010000124.1:0-9195 GCA_964458835.1 uncultured Gammaproteobacteria bacterium
TGCGGATGGCCGCGGTCGCCTCGGTCAGCGCCCGCTCCACCGCGTCCACCTTCTCCGCCGGAACCTCGACCTGGAGGAAGTTCTCCACGTCGGCCACCGTCGCGAAGTTAGCCATCGCCGGCCCTCCACTTTTCGATCGCCGCGTTGACGTTGTCGGGCAGGTAGTCCAGCTCGCCCGCCTCGCGGAGGTCGCCAAACGTCACGATGCCGTGGGCGACCAGCGCCCGGGCCGTGGCGGGCCCAACCCCGTGGATGGTCGTGAAGTCGTCCGGCTCGGCGGCCGGCTCCGGTTCCTTGTTAGCCTCCGGGATCGCGGCCTTGTCCTGCGGTTTCTGCCGCGCCTTCTGCTCCGGTTCGACCAGGCCCTTCTTCATCGCGTCGGCCTCGTACATCTTAACGACCCGGCCATCAGGCAGGGTCACCCTGACCAGCTTGCCCTTCATCCGCATCACCTCCGGTATATCGGTTTGCCACGTTCCGTGGCTTGTTACCACAGGCATGATTACACCACACTTCTCCTTGATTTGTTAAATGCGGCCCGGACCTTTTCCTCGTCGCCGGGATGAACCTTTACCACCCGCCCGGGCTCCAGCTCCAGGTTAACCAGGGGTGTCCGGGGTATTGGCCGACGGGCCGGCTGGTTCCTGGTCCTGCGGCCGCCAAACTTTCTGACCGCCAGGCTGGCAAACCGGTGGTGCAGTAAGAACGCGTTGGCCGCCTCCCGGCTGTTCCAGGTGTACGGCACGTTAAGGAACACGGCCTCCGACCTGGACAGCGCCCGCAGCAGGGCCACCTGTTCGTCCCAGTTGCCGTACCGCGACCACTCCGCCCGCCACAGGTCGAACAGCCGCTCCACCGCCGGGTTGCGGCGCCAGAACATCATCCCCGAGTTGTGGTAGAGCACCTGGTGTGACCCCAGCCACGCCGCGGTCTCGTCGGCCTCCGTCCGGTTGTTTGGGAACGTTTGACCCAGGCTCCGGGTCTCTGCCTCGGCGATCACGAAGTCCCAACGGTCCAGCAGGTCAAACCCAACCGCGGGGTCCCGCATAAAGGTGGTGTCCGCGTCGACGTAAAGGGTTCTTTCAAACGGGCTGAGCCGGTACATAAGCGGCTTGATCCGCCCGGCCAGGAACCCGAACCGCGACCGGTCCTTGAACGGGTCCACCGCCACGTGATCCACGGTCACCCGGTCGTCGAACCCCTCGAAGTGTAGGACCTCGTCGGCGCCACCGAGAATATGGACCCGCGTGCCGGGGGCGTGATTCCACAGCGAGATCACGCTCTCCTCAATTCCCTTCTGGGCGGGCTCTCCCCAGCACAGGTATATAACACCGTCTTTTGCGACCAGTCCCGTCCTGGGCCCACTCTGGGGCCTAGAACCCGCAAGCATCACCAGTCCACGCGGGTCTTTCCGGGGCTTGGGTGCCACCAGCCACTTTATCTTTCCGTACCAATTAAAAGCCGAGTGGTAGCGCTCGCGCCCCGCGTCGTGAAGCAGCACCGCCCCATCGTCCGCCAGAAGCTGCCGGGCCTGCTCGAGGCAGAGCAGCCGCTTCCTCCCATCGACGACAATAAGGTCAAACTTTCCCACCTCGCCGGGGTCCAGCATCCAGTAGTCCGGGTAGGGCAGGACCCGAAGGTCAACGTTGGGCGGCAGCCGGTCCCTGATCGCCCGGGCGTAAGCCGGGTCGTGCTCGATGGACAGCCAATCCGCGTCCGGCAGCTCCCGCGGCCACACCAGGGTGGACCCGCCCGAGCCCCACTCAAGGACCCGCCGCGGCTTCCGCTCCAGGAGCACGGCCCGCATCGCCTCGACCTCGTCGGGGTCCATCATCGGAACGGCGTCGATAACTGGGGTCATCGTGGTGCTCCCTCCCGCCTGGCGCTCCTGTGGTTGTGGAAAACAAACTTGGCGTCGCGCCGCCGGTGGGTGTTCCACGGCTCCCGCATCGGAAGGATCCGAACGGGGCAGCGGTGGATCGCCCTCAGCAGCGCCATCTGGTCGTGCTGGCCCCAGCGGGCCCACTCCTCGTGCCAGGCCCTCATCATCGCGGCCACCCTCTCGTTGCGGCGGAAGAACATCACGCCACTGTTAAAGTACATGTGGTGACCCGTGCCGATCTCAGCCTTGGTCGCCTCCACCTCCTCGGTTACCAGGTGGCGCCAACGGTTCTCCTCGAAGACCCGGTTAACGTCCTGGCCGATGACCAGGTCGTACATACTGAGGGCATCGAAGCCCGGGGTCGGATCCCCTAGGAGGATGGTGTCGGCGTCGAGGTAGAGGGTGAGGTCGAAGGGGCTCAGGTCGTAGACCGAGGTCTTGTAAGTACGGGCGCCGGGGTCCGCGTCGGGTCGTTCGATCAAAACTGCCCCAGGGACCGGCTGGTCAGACACGACCGCGGCCGGGATGCCCGGAGCCACCCGCCCGAGCGAGCGGATGCTATCCGCCGCCCGCTGCCTGGCGGGATCCCCAAACGCCACGTAAATAACTCCTCTGCTTTTCACCACGCCTCCCCTGATCAGGGGGCGGACCGAAGCCCGCCCCCGGTTTAGCTAGACCGGCTAACCTAGCTGCTGGCCTTAGGACCCACCGCTAAGGTCCACCTCGACGAAGGCGGTGGGTCGGATGATCCCGAACGCCGCCCGCATCTCCGCCAGGATGGCGACCATGTTGCGGATGAAAAAGTCGTCATGACTGTCGGAGACCGAGATGTTCGCGGCCTCGCGGTCCCAGAGGACTGCCTTCCGCCAGTTGGCCAGGTAAGCCACGCCCTCAGTGGCGAAGTAGCTCTCCACCACCGGAACGCCCCACAGCGTGCGCGAAGCGATGGCCTGTGGTCCGCCGTAGTAGTACCGGTTCTCACCGTCCTTCAGGAGGTCGATCATCTCCGCGTCGGCGGGGTGCATCACGAACGCCGTCGGCTGCTGCTTGCCGTACAGCCGCAGTTTGGTGATGGCTTTTCGGGTGGTGGTGAAGAGATCTGTATCGAACCCCTGCACCAGGATGTTGGCCGTGTTGGCCACGCCGGTGAAGTTCTCGCCCGACCCATCGCCGTTGAGGATCTGGTTCTCCAGTTCCTCCGCCAGGTCCTCGCGCAGCTCCTGGTCGATCAGCCCACGGATCTGGGCGGCGTCGGACAGGGCGCGCTTGGTGGCCGGGATCCAGACCGCGAGCGTCTTGACCGTTTCGGTCACCCTCTCGAACGCGATGCTGGTCTCAGGCTTCACGCCACTGACCTCACCCGGATACTCTGTGTAGGTCGTGACGTTGGCCTCCGGAACCGGCGCGGCCGCGTTCGACTGGGTCACCTGGCGGACGAACTCCACCGTGTCACTCGAGGTCGAGCGGACCGAGATCAGGTCACGGATGTTGAGCGGGTAGCGGCCCAGCGGCTCGTAGATCCCCGTGCGGTCGACGTCAACGAATGCCCCGGCGCTCGTGTCGTCGGAGCCCGTGACCAGGTCCTTGCGGAAGAGGCCAAAGGTTTTGTACTCCACCGGAGGGGAGACGAAGCCCTTGCGGGTCTCGCTGATCACGCCGCTCGGCGCCATCGCCTGGTACCACGCCCGGAACTCCGGGTTGGAGACGAACTGCTCGCCGATGCTTCCCGTGCCACGGGCCTTGAAGCCCTTCGGCGTCTCGCGCTCGATCGCCTCGGCGAGGTCGTCCAGCTGCCGGCGGAGGCTTTCGTCACCCTCCAGCTTCTGGATCGCCTGCTTGGCGTCGCGCGCGGCCTTCACCAGGCGGGACACCTCGTCCCGCTCCTCCTGGGTGAAGTCGCGGCCCTCGCGGTCGACGGCGTCGCAAATCTGCGAGGCACGTTCGAGCGAGGCGCGCTTCTGCTCACGAAGTTCAGTAATGCTAGCCATTGATAAGTTCCTCCATGGCACTGATGACGATCTCACCATCGGAGAGGTCGTCGATTTGGATACCAAAGCCAACCAGGGCAGCCTCGCTCGACTTACCGACGTCGCCGGCCTCGTCTTCGTTCTGCTCAGGTTCCACGGGCTCGGGGTCGTCCCCGTCCCGGTTCTTAATCATGGTTGTGCGGGTGCCGATACCGGCCCCACGGGTTACCTGGCCGACGCCCCAGACGTCCAGCTTCTCGAGGAAGAAAACCTCCTTGCCCTCGAACTGGCCCACCCTCCCGTCCTCGACCAAGAACGTGTAGGACCACTCCTGGAGGTCGCCCAGGTTCTTGGCCACCAGGTAATGCTCCTTCCCGGCCGCGGTGTCAAGGAAGAACCTGCCGTCCACCCAGGCCTTCTCGTCGTCCTGGTGGATGACGCCCTTGCCCACGGGCGGGGCGGAGTAGTTGTGATTCCAGCCCTCGATGAGCACTTCCTGCCCGTCGCGGAACGCGCCCGGCAGGGTGACGTCGCCGTCGTGGTCGACGACGTTGAAGCGGCTGAACACCGCCGTGAACTCGCCGGGCTCGCCTTCGCCGTCCGCCTTCAACTCGATAGGCGCGGTAAATGTTTTCGTCTTCATACTCTTTTCCTCCGTGACAAGCTGCGCAACGTCGCCCTCGTCAAACCAGGCGTCAATATAGCCGTGCCAGGCTTCCGGCCGGCCAGCCTCGCGGCAGCGACGGTGGGCCTCGTCGCGGCTCACCTCCAACACTATCAGCTCGGCGTTCAGGCGTTCGGCCAGCGCCTTCAGCTCGGCAGCCGAACGCGCCGAGCTAATCACCCATGCCGGCTGCTGTTTGCGCGCTGCCAACTCGGCCAGCAGTGCGTCACGCGCTGCCATGACATACGGCCGCAACTCGGCCAGATGCTCGTGTAACGACAGACCGCTCAGCGCCTGGTGCAGCGTGTCGTAGTCGTAAATCAGGTCGCCGCGCTGCGCGTGCGCTCGCACATAGCTGCTTTTCCCTGCACATGGCGCTCCGGCCACGACGAATCGGCTCATGACGTGAACACCATGCTGCACATGCAGCCTGCGTTGTTGTCGGCCCCACCCGCCGGGTCGCCGGGCCATTTCATCCCGTTGCTAAACTTCTGGTCGATGTCCACCGTTTCCCCGTTCATGGCGGCGTGGGCCTCTCGCGGGTTGGAGCTGTTGACCACCCAGGTCTTCTTCCGCTTCCTGGCGATCCGGGCCCCTTCGCTCGAGCCAAAACTCGCGATCGAGGTCACGGCCGAGACCGCCTGCACGGCGGCCCAAACGGTGACCGCGGCCACAAATACGTCACGGACGGCGATCCCCGGTTCCTCCGCGAGCAGCGCCCCGGTCAGCTCGTCGCGGACGCGGCCGTTGATGTTCTCGGCCTGGATCCGACTGTGCTCCCTCAGCCACGGTCGGGCGACCTCCATGAAAGCGTCCCAGTCCACGTCCAGCCCACTGTCGGTCTCGCCGACGATGTAGGCGGCCCAATCCGCGGCCCCGGCCCGGTTAAGGTCGTAAAGCTCGGCGGCCAGCTCGTCGTTCCACCGCTGCTGATCGAACCAAACGCCGCCGATGTCGACCTTGCGACCCTTTGGGACCCGGCTGGCGATGGCGGCCTCCTGCCGGCGGTAGTGGCGCACCAGGGTCTCTTCCCAGAGGGCCTCGTGCTTCCGCCGCAGCTTCTCCTGGTGGGAGTTGAGTGCCTTCGCCTTGGGCTGGTCCAGGGAGGCCCGGCCACCCGGGTTGTCCGGCTCCGCGTCCTGCGGCGACGCTTGCCCGCCGGTGACAACGTTGAGCGGGACGATCAGCTCGTCGGCACCATCCAGGCTGGGTAGGTTCATCCGCCCACGAGCCTCGTTGCGGGTCATCCACGGGCCGCCAACGGCGGACTGGAGGGCGGCCGACTGCTCCTCAAAGCTGCCGGCCAGCTTCTCCATGATGTTGAACTCGACGTAAAGCTCCTCGTCCACGTCGAAGTCGGGCAGAAGCTGGACGTTAACGTCGTCCTGGATCATCCGGAGCCAGGGCCCCAGCGTGTCCCGGTAAAGCATCTTGGTTTGCTCAGAGATGTTTGAAAAAGTGGCATGATCCAAGATGCCGACCATAGGCGGCGGGATGTGGTAAGCCCGGGCACACTCCTCCCGGGTCAATTTACGGCCCTCCATGTATTCGCTCTCTTGGGCGCTAAAACTCATGCGTTCCCACTCCATCCCCTCCTCGAGGACCGCGGTCCGGCCGCTACCGGCCGCCCCGGAGTAGAGCTGCTCGAACTCCTCGATGAACCGGCGCCGGGCGTCTGGGCCCCACTCCGGAGCGGCGAGCGGCCGCTTGATGATGCCGCTCATCCGCGCTGCGTTCGCCCAGTAGCCCTCGCGGTACTCACCGGCCGCGTACTCCTCCGCCAGGGTCCGCCGCAGGGTCTCCAGCGGGGACAGACCGACGAACGGGCTCTCGGGGTTGTAGCCCCGGAAGTGGACGATGTCATCGTTGGAGATGTCGAACTCCTTGCCCATGTTCAGCTTGTAGCCACTGGGAAGGAGCCCCGAGCCCTTCACCTCGACGAACTGTGGGGGCAGCCGGAGCAGCCCGTTCACCGCGCCACCGTCATCCCGAAGCTTCAGCCAGAAGGCGTTGTAGTAGATGCCAAGATCAGACACCAGGGCCTCAATGAGACGGTACCGGGTCATCTTCGCCCAGGTGGGCAGGGGCCGCTCGATCAGCCGTGCCAGTGGGTGTCTGGTCACGCGCTCCCGGTCGTTGTCGTCCACCCTCCGGTACACGTGCAGCCCGAGCTGCGCGATGTTTCGCGATAGGAAGTCAACGCAGATGCGGACGTTGGGCTGGGTGCGGTACAGGGTGGCGTAGTCGTACGTGAAGTCCCCGTACATGGCCAGCGAGCCGTACGTCAGGGTGGGGTACCACGTCGGCGTGATGCTCTGCACCTGCCCAAGTGATCGGATCGTGGCCATTAGTCCACCACCTGGATGAAGTCAATGGCGTCGACCAGCAGCAGCACGGACCCGTCCAGGGTGATTGGCTTCGGGACCGGGTTTCCGAGGTCGGAGCTGATCCGGGCGTCGCGGAGCAGGAGGATCCCGCCGTGCCGCTCCCAGACCACCCCCTCGAACGAGGTGCCGCTTTTCATGTTGACGAGAACCCGCTTGCGAACCGGGATGCCCCGGAGTGGGTCGAGTAGGTTAAACAATGACAAGCCCCCTCTCCTCATAGACGCTCTTCTGCCGGATGCCGACCCCGGAAGCCAGGGCGTCCGAGCGCGCCTCCCACGACAGGATCGCGGCCATCGCCGCGTCGATCCGGTGGGGGCTTTTCGGGCCTTCCTTATAGATGGTCCAGAGTGGCAGCCCCTCGTCATCCCGCATGTTGAGGACCCGCCGGACGGCGTTCCCCACGTGCCGGGTCAGGTGTTCGTTCCCGTCGTGGACCAGTTCCCCGGAGGTGATCGCGGTGTGAAAACTCTTGATGGCGTAGGCCATCTGTTTCCGCCGGTTCGTCCACCACTCCACCACCCGCTTTTCACCGTACTTGCCGGCCCACTCGGCCACGACCGTCTCCCAGTATGGTGGGTCGGCGTACAGGCGCCAAACCCGCCAGCGGTCGAACGCCTCCTGGACCACCTGCCGGACGTCGTCGGCCGGCACCTCCCACTCCAGCAGGTCGAGGTTTAACGGCTTTTCCCACAACCCGACCAGCTGTTGGAACCCGGTGCTGATCTCGGTGGCGACCAGGGCCGTGGAGTCGTGCCACCGTGACCCGGCGATCCCGAGTGTGCCAGCCGACCCCTCCGGGATTGAGTAACCCGGGTCGGCGAGCTCCTTCCAGCGCTGAAGGTCGAACGCCCGCTCCTCGCTCCGGACCTCCTGGTTTAGCCAGACTCGGCGAAGGTAGCTCCGGTCCGCCGTGGGGTCGTTGAACTGTTCAACGATCCCCTCGATGTCGGACCACTCGGCCACCGGCCCGCTGGCCTCGATCACGGCCGCCCGGACCCCTTCCGGGGTCGTGAGGTCGTGCTTGTCGGAAGCCTGCCGGTGGAAGAAGAAAAGCCGGCTATCCGACACCTGCCCCGATGCCACCGCCCGGGCATAGTTCATCGTGTCCTCCGCCACGGAACCCTCACCGGGCGCCGCGGCCGTGGTCACCTCAAGGTTCCAGGGGTCGGACAGCCGCCGCTTGGGCAGGTTGGCCAACATGGTCCGCGCGGCCCGCTTCAACCGGGGGAGGGTCCACCGGTGGGTCTCGTCCATCACGCTGAAGGTGGTCCGGGCGCCGTCCCGGGCATCCGGGGAGGAGGCCAGGCTGACCGCCTTCCCGTCCCCGGTGACGCGGACGATCCGCTCCAGGCCGATGTCGAAGTCGTCGGCCAGGGGAGACATCCCCAGGATCACCCGCAGGGCGTGGTAGGCGAGCTCGTCCGACTGCTCCTCGCTGTAAGCGACCATGGGGATGTAGGGGTCGGTGACCCCACGCCCCACCGGGTTGCCATTGGCGTCGAAACCATCGCACCGGACCGGCCCGTCCGGGTGAAGCTCCACCGCCGCGATCAGCGCCGCTAGCTCGGTCTTCGCCCAGCCCTTCCGGACCGACAGGGCCACCCGGCGAAACCGACGCCGGCCGGCATGGGGGTGTCCCTGGGGGTAAACCTCGTACATCCGGTAAATGAGACCCCGCTTCTCGTCGTCCAACCGGACCGGCTCGCCCCGGAGGTCACCCGGCCCGTGGACCAGGAAGGCCTCGATAAAGTCGACCACCTGTGGCCCCAGGGTTGGCCAGGGCTTAGTGTCGCGGGGCACCATCAGGACGGTCACGCCAGGACCTCCCGCGGGTCATCCTGGTCGTCGCCCGAACGGTGCCGGACGGAGCGGCGGCGCTGGGCCTCCTCGGTCCGGACCACCTGCCACTCCAGGCGCCGCCGGCTCAGCGGTGTCAGGCCAAACTCCCGCTCCAGCAGCCGGATCTCCTGGGCCGTGGAGAGGGAGGGATTCTTCCAATAATCGTCCACCAGGGACGCCAGGCGCAGGAGGGCCGGCATGTCCGCCCACAAATACTCCCCGGAGAGCGGTGAATCCCAGATCGTGGTCCACCAGTGCCGGGACAGGGGATGCCAGGGTTCCCGCCCTGGGATGTCCGGGAGGGCCGGCCTACCCTCGATGAACCCGTCCCGGGTCTTCAGGATCGCCCGGGAGCTGGCCTTGTTACGACGCTGCCGGGTGTTAGGGTCTTTTGGCAATGGTCCGGGCATGTTACGCCCCCTTCGAACTTTTAATTATCACTGAAACTAGCAAATC
>CAYWKV010000125.1:0-9127 GCA_964458835.1 uncultured Gammaproteobacteria bacterium
GGCCCGTTCCCAGCTGCCGTCGCCGCGCCACAGCAGCCGCGGTGGCGCCCGCCGCCAACGGCGCCAGGCCGCGCCGGCGCTCGCCGCGGCGACGAGCAACAGCGCCACGCCCGGCCACCGCGGCAGCAGGGGTGTGGACAGCATCGCGGTGGCATGCACTGCGATCAGCCACAGGCGCAGGCTGCGGGAGGGCCGCAGCTCAAGGCGCAACGGCGCTTCGAATGCGTCGGACAAGGGTTGCGACCTCCGTGTCGCTGGGTATCTGCCGGCCGAGCAGCCATTCGAGCAGCACGGTGTCGGGGTATTCGAGCAGTCGCAGCAGTAACGCCGCGGTCTGCGCATCCAGGCGCTCGCCCTGCGCGTCGAGGAACCGCTGCAGCAGCAGATCCAGCTCGCGCATGCCGCGCCGGCACTGCCAGCGCAGGCGGTTCATCCCGGAAGCCGCGCCTGCCACGGAAGCACACGGAAGGTCCCGAAATGAAGCTGCGCCGCGCAGCTCCGCCTCACTGCCTGACGGGTGAGGCGGGGTGTCGTATTGGTCATGTGATCGCCCGTGCTTTCCGTGTGTTTCCATGGCAGATGTGGTTCTTGGGTTTCAAGGGCAGTGACCGGACGAGAGCTGCCTGTTCATGCCGGTGTCGCGCGACGGCATCACATCGACCGTTTCAGCATCAGCTCCTTGATGCGGCCGATGGCGCGCGCCGGGTTGAGTCCCTTGGGACAGTATTCGACGCAGTTCATGATGGTGTGGCAGCGGAACAGCTTGAACGGTCCCTCCAGATCGTCGAGCCGCTGGTCCGTGGCCTGATCGCGGCTGTCGGTGAGGAAGCGCCACGACTGCAGCAGTGCGGCCGGCCCGAGAAACTTGTCGGGATTCCACCAGAACGACGGGCAGCTGGTGGAGCAGCAGGCGCACAGGATGCACTCGTACAGGCCGTCCAGCCGGGCCCGCTCCGGCGGCGACTGCAGGCGCTCGACCTCGGGCTCCGGGTCAGCGTTGATCAGGTACGGCCGGGCGGCGCGGTACTGGGCGTAGAACTGGCTCAGATCGACGATGAGATCGCGGATCACCGGCTGTCCCGGCAGCGGCCGCAGTTCGATCGGCGTCTTCAGACCCGCCAGCGGCGTGATGCAGGCCAGCCCGTTGCGGCCGTTGATGTTCATGGCATCCGAACCGCACACGCCTTCCCCGCAGGAACGCCGGAAACTCAGGCTCTCGTCCTGCGCCTTCAGTTCGATCAACGCCTCGAGCAGCATCATGCCGGGCCGGACGCGGGCATCATCCAGCTCGTAGTCCCGCATGTACGGCCGGCTGTCCCTGTCGGGATCGAAGCGGTAGATGGAGAATTTCATCGGTGGCGGTTCTCTCTGTGAGTGAGGAGTGAGGAGTGAGGAGGAAAACCTATTTAGCCACGGAATCCACGGAACAACACGGAAAAATCATAGTATTGAAAATCCCACTCTCCCATGACGTCTGCGCAGTCCCAGCAGGCCGCCACCACCGGTTGTCATGCCTCGTCACAGGGTCCTAAAGGGGTTTCGCAATAAATTTTTCCGTGTTGTTCCGTGGATTCCGTGGCCAATATCTTTTCCCTCCTCACGCCTCACTCCTCACTCCTCGTTTCTAGTACACCCGCGGCCGCGGCGGGAAGCTGTCCACGCTCATGGGCTTCAGCCGCACGGGTTTGTAGTCGACGCGCCGGTCTTCCCGGTAGAACAGGCTGTGGCGCAGCCAGTGGACGTCGTCGCGCTCGGGGTAATCGACGCGCGAGTGCGCGCCGCGGCTTTCGCGGCGTTCCCGCGCCGAACACACCGTCGCCAGGGCGATGTCCATGAGATTCTCCAGCTCGAGGGCCTCGATACGCGCGGTGTTGAACACGCGACTGTGGTCGGCGATCACCGCGTGCTGCAGGCGCTCCTGCAGCGCGAGCACCTGCTGCACGCCCTCGCCCAACACCGCTTCGTCGCGGTAGACGCCGCAGTAGCGCTCCATCGTCGCCTGCAGCTCGCGCCTGAGTCCGTCGACCGTCTCGCCGCCGCCGCGGCGGTCCCAGCGCGTCAGCCGTGCCATGGCGCGCTCGACGCCGGTCTCGTCCAGCGGGCGATGATAGCGGTTGGCGGCGAGGAGCTCGATGATATGGTTCGCGGCCGCGCGGCCGAACACCAGGATGTCCAGCAGCGAGTTGCCGCCCAGGCGGTTCGCACCGTGCACCGACACGCAGGCGCATTCCCCGGCGGCGTACAGGCCGACCACCGGCTCCTCCGGGCCGGTGTCCTCCGGTACGACCACCTGCCCGAAGCGGTTGGTGGGAATGCCGCCCATGGCGTAATGCGCCGTGGGATACACCGGGATCGGCGTGTCGGCCGGGTCGGTGTGCAGAAAGGTCATCACCATCTCGCGGATGCCGGGCAGGCGCTGTGCCACGATGTCCCGGCCGAGATGATCGACCTTGAGCAGGACGTGATCCTTGGCGGGTCCGCAGCCGCGGCCTTGGTGCACCTCGGTGTAGATCGCACGGCTCACCACGTCGCGGCTGGCGAGATCCTTCGCCTTGGGCGCGTAGCGCTCCATGAAACGCTCGCCGAGACCGTTGACCAGATAGCCGCCCTCGCCGCGCGCACCCTCCGTGATCAGCATGCCCTTGCCGGCGATGCCGGTCGGGTGGAACTGGAAGAACTCCATGTCCTGCAACGGGATTCCCGCGCGCAGCGCCATGGCCATACCGTCGCCGGTGTTGATCAGCGCGTTGGTGTTGGTGCGGAACAGCTGCCCCGCCCCCCCGGTGGCCAGCAGCGTGGTCTTGGCCTCGATCACCAGCGGTTCGCCACTGGCGATGTCCAGCACCAGCGCGCCCAGCACCGTGCCCTGGTCGTCGGCCAGCAGGTCGACGGCGAAGAACTCGTCGAAGAAATGCGTGCGCGCGCGGATGTTCTGCTGATAGAGCGTCTGCAGGATGGCATGGCCGGTGCGGTCGGCGGCGGCGCAGGTCCGCACCGCCTGCTCGCCACCGAAGTCACGGCTCTGGCCGCCGAAGGCGCGCTGATAGATGCGGCCATTGTCCAGGCGCGAGAACGGCACACCCATGTGCTCGAGCTCGTAGACGATGCGCGGGGCGGCACGGCACATGTACTCGATGGCGTCCTGATCGCCCAGCCAGTCGCTGCCCTTGACGGTGTCGTACATGTGCCAGTGCCAGCTGTCGGGCAGTACATTGCCCAGCGCGGCGGTCACGCCACCCTGGGCCGCGACCGTGTGCGAGCGCGTCGGAAACACCTTCGACACCACGGCGACGTGCGCCTCGGCCTGCGCCAGCTGCAGCGCCGCACGCAGCCCGCCGCCGCCGGCGCCGATGATCAGGGTGTCGAACTTGCGTCTCTGGAGGGTCATTGAATGCCCCCCTCCGGGGGGCAGTTACACGATGCAAGGTGCAAGATGCAAAAATCCTTCCGCCCCGATGCAGACGGGAAAGCGGCTTTGATTGGGCCCTCGTCTCTTGTCTCCTGCATCTTGTGCTTCACTTCAGCGCCAGGAACAGCACCCGCAGCATCCACAGCCCGCAGCCGGCCAGGGTCAGCGCCACCGCCGCGAACAGCGTCACCCGCAGACCGGTATGGCGCACGTAGTCCATGAGCACATCGCGTATCCCCACCCAGGCGTGGACGAGGATGGACAGCAGGAACAGACCGCTGGCGAGGTTGACCAGCGGATCGGCGAGCCAGCGCTGCCAGTCCGCGAACCCGGGCGCGGGTGCGGCCAGCCAGCGGATCAGGACATAGGGCAGAAACACCGCCATGTAGGCGGCCGAGAAGCGCTGCAGCAGCCAGGCGCGCAGTCCGTGCGCCTGGCGGCTCACCACAGCCTCCACAGCAGCAACAGCGTCAGCGCGGGTGCGGCGAGATTCACGGCCAGCGCCGAGCGGCGTGCGGCCGCACGGCTGCCGCCCCAGCCCACGTCGATGGCCATGAAGCGCAGGCCGGCCAGGTAATGGTGCAGCAGCGACCAGGCGATGGCCGCCTGCAGCGCGCGCAGCCAGGGTGTCCGCAACAGGTGTGCGGCGTGTTCGAAACCGCCCGGACCCTGCAGCGACAGGTCCAGGAGGAAGGCCGCCAGCGGCAGGCACAGAAACAGCAGCACGCCCGCCACGCGGTGCGCGAACGAGGCCACGGCGCCGACGGGCATGCGTATGACGAAGAGGTTCAGGAATGTCGGCCGGGGCGCTGAAGAAGGCATATCGGGCCTGCGGTTGTTTCGCCGTGTTTATAGCACCGCCGCGCGCGGCATTCCACCTCACAGTCTGCTGGGGAGGATAGCGGCTGACACCATCCTCCGGATTGACTACCATGGCCGGGCTTGGACACGGGGGTGCGGCGCACATGAATGCAGAGTGGAAGAACTTCCTGGAAGGCAACGGCGCGGAGTTCGACGGTACCGAGCGCGTCGTCAGCTTCGGCAACCTGCGGCACGAACTCGGCGCGACGCTCAACGGCAACGTCTTCGCCGACCTCTCGCATCAGGGATTGCTGGCGGTCCGCGGCAAGGACGCGCTGGAATTCCTGCAGGGGCAGCTCACCAACGATCTGCGCCAGCTCGGTGACGGCACCAGCCAGCTCAACGGCTACTGCAGCGCCAAGGGCCGCCTGCTCGCCAGCTTCCGCGTCATCCCTGGGGACGACGGCTTCCTGCTGCACATGCCGCGCGCCATGGTGGAACCGCTGATGAAAAAGCTGCGCATGTTCGTGCTGCGCGCGGCAGTGACCCTGGAGGACGTCGGCGAATGCCATATCCGCCTGGGCGTGTCGGGCCCGGCCGCGGCGGACGAACTCGGCGCACTGGTGCCGACGCTCCCGCAGGCGGTCGACGGCGTCGTCCGCAGCGGCGGCTGCACCGTGATCCGCATCCCCGGCGTGCACCCCCGCTTCGAGGTCCACGGCGGCCTGGAGGCGATGCGCCGGCTGTGGGACACACTGAACGTGCGGTGCGCGCCGGTGGGCGAAGCGGCCTGGGACCTGCTGGACGTCCTGGCCGGTATTCCGACCATCCACCCGGAGACCAGCGACGCCTTCGTGCCGCAGATGGTCAATCTGCAGCTGCTCGGCGGCGTCAGCTTCAAGAAGGGTTGCTATCCCGGCCAGGAGGTGGTCGCGCGCATGCAGTATCTGGGCACGCTCAAGCGTCGCATGTACCTGGCACGGGTGCCGGGCGAGACACAGCCGCGCCCGGGCGACGAGCTGTTCGGTCCGGACGACCGGGAGCAGAGCGCAGGCAAGGTGGTCGACGCCCAGCCGCATCCCGACGGCGGTTTCATGCTGTTGGCGGTGATCCAGATCGCCAGCCGTGAAACGGGGCATATACGCTTCGGCAGCGCCGACGGCCCGCAGCTGGAATTCGCCGAGCTGCCCTACCCCCTGCCGCCGGTGGAGTGACGACCGGAGCCCGGCCGGTCAGGCGCGCCGCGGCGTCCACCGCGTGCCTGCCAGGAAGCGGTTGAAATCCTCCGCCGGCAGCGGCGGGCTGATGTAATGTCCCTGCACGTGCCGGCAGCCCATCGACTGCAGCAGCGCCAGGGTCTGCGCGTCCTCGACGCCCTCCGCGATCACGCCCAGACCGAGGTTCCGCGCCAGGTCCACGGTGGAACTGACGATCACCATGTCGTCGCGGTTGTTCTGCATCTCCTTGACGAAGGAGCGGTCGATCTTCAACTCGCTGACCGGGAGTTTGCGCAGCCGGCTCAGCGATGAATGACCGGTGCCGAAATCATCGATCGAGAACAGTACGCCGTGACTGCGCAGCAGCGTGAGCACCTGGCGCACCTTGGCGTGCTCGCGCAGGAATACGCTCTCGGTGATCTCCAGCACCAGACGCGGCTGCGGCAGCACGCACTGCTGCCCCAGCCGCTCCAGCAGCTGTTCGGGAAAGCGCGGGTCCAGCAGGCTCTGCATGGACAGGTTCACGGCCACCGAAAGGTCCAGCCCCGCGGCCCGCCAGGCGGCGCACTGCTGCAGGGCGTGCTCAATGGCCCAGAGCGTGAACGGCCGGATCAGGCCGGTCTGTTCCATGATGCCGACGAACTCTTCCGGCGCGACCGGCCCCCGCTGCGGATGCGTCCAGCGGGCCAGCGCCTCCACACCGTAGATCTGCCCGCTGTCCAGCTCGACCTTGGGCTGGTAATGCAGCTCGAATTCCCGATTGGCCAGGGCCTGGCGCAGATCTCCGGGCAGGCTCAGGCGCCCGGCCGCCGGCAGCGGCGCCGTCGCTTCGAACAGCGCGTAGCCGAAATGCATGTGCTTCGCCGAGTACATCGCGATGTCGGCGCCCTTGAGCAGCGCCGCCGCATCGCGTCCATGGTCCGGGAAGAGCGCCATGCCGATGCTGGCGGACACCGAAAAGCGCGTCCCTTCGATGTCGAAATCCGCCTCCAGCGCGGCCAACAGACTGCGGGCGACCTGGACGGCGTTCTCGGCATCGATGTGGGGCAGCACCAGCGCGAACTCGTCGCCGCCCATACGCCCGACCGTGTCTGCGTGCCGCAGGCCGGCGGTGAAACGTGTGGCGACCTGCTTCAGCAACTGGTCACCGGCGGCATGGCCCAGCGCGTCGTTGACCTCCTTGAAGCCGTCGAGATCGACGATCATCACCGCGACGCTGTGGCGGTCCCGCTCGGCCGCGAACAGCGCCTGCTGCAGGCGGTCCTGCACCAGCGAGCGGTTCGGCAGCCCCGTCAGCTGATCGTGCAGGGCAAGGAATTCCAGCTCCGAGTTGATGTGGGTGAGTTTGCGGTTCAGGTGGCTCAACTCGCGCTGATAGGCCTCCGCCTCGGCCTTGGCCTTGGCAAGCTCCGCGTAGGCGATGGCGTTCTCCACCGCGATGCTGACCTGCGAGGCGAACAGCGACAGCAGATTCAGATCACGCTGCGTGAAGTCGCCGCCGCCGACCTTGTCGATGCCGGCGAGGCCGCCGAGGAAATGCGCCCTGCCCCGCAGCGGCACCAGGATCAGGGTTCCGGCCTCGCGCTCCCAGCGGTTGCGCTCGGTGTCGTCGAGCTCGTCCAGCACCCCGCGCCACCAGGGCCGGTTGTGGCGCCACACCCAGCCGCACACACCGAAATCCAGGGGCAGGGTCTGACCGACGATCTCGTCGGCATGGCGGCCGGAACCGGCGCGATAGGTGTAGTTCTCGGCGTCCCCGTCCAGGACCGGGATGAGCAGCGTCTCGGCCTGGATGAGTTCGCG
Source organism: uncultured Gammaproteobacteria bacterium (assembly GCA_964458835.1). GTDB lineage: Bacteria > Pseudomonadota > Gammaproteobacteria > Thiohalobacterales > Thiohalobacteraceae > JAHJQQ01. The sequence continues at coordinate 7,231 of CAYWKV010000125.1, forward strand.
CGCCCGGTCGGCGACCAGCTGCAGCACGCGGTCCAGATCGAGCTGGCTGCCGACCGCCTGGGCGGTCTCCTTGAGCAGCTCGATCTCGTATTCGCGGTGACCCAGCTCCAGCCGGAGTTCCCGGAGACGGGGGTCTGCGTCGACCTCGTGGCTGGAGCGGTTCACAGGCGGCAGGCATCCATTGGACAGATGGAAAACGATGCCCGCGGTCCCTGCAAGGGCGGTTTCGAGTTATGTGAAGATGCTGCAGTTTATATCGAATTTGCCACTTAAAGTCTTGAATTTTGGCTAGATGCATCTGCGGTACATCAACTGCCGCCCGCGATAGCTCCGACGGTAAGCCATCTATAACAATAGATATTGCACGTATTCAACTGATAATACTTATTTTTTACATCGACGGCCGCATGTGCGGAAACAGCAGTACGTCGCGGATCGACGGCGCATCGGTGAACAGCATCGTCAGCCGATCGATGCCGATGCCCTCACCCGCGGTCGGCGGCATGCCGTGTTCCAGGGCGCAGATGTAGTCGGCGTCGAAGTGCATGGCCTCCTCGTCGCCGGCCTCCTTGTCCTCGACCTGACGGCGGAAACGCTCGGCCTGATCCTCGGCGTCGTTCAGCTCGGAAAAACCGTTGGCGATCTCGCGGCCGCCGACGAAGAACTCGAAGCGGTCGGTCACGAACGGGTCGTGATCGTTGCGCCGCGCCAGCGGCGAGACCTCGGTCGGGTAGGCGGTGATGAAGGTCGGATGCCGGAGGCGGTGCTCGACGGTCTTCTCGAAGATCTCGATCTGCACCTTGCCCAGCCCGTAGCCCGGCTTGAGCGCGATGCCCAGGCGCTGGGCGATGCGCCGGGCCGCGTCCAGATCGTCGATGTCGGCCGGCACGAGGTCCGGGTTGTAGTGCAGGATGGATTCCCTCACCGTCATGCGCGCGAACGAGCGGCCGAAGTCGTACTCCTCGCCCTGATAGACGAGGGTCGTGCTGCCCAGCAGCGTCTGCGCCATGCTGCGCAAGAGCATCTCGGTCAGGTCCATCAGGTCGTGATAGTCCGCGTAGGCCTGGTAGAACTCCAGCATCGTGAACTCGGGGTTATGGCGCGTCGACAAGCCTTCGTTGCGGAAGTTGCGGTTGATCTCGTAGACCTTCTCGAAGCCGCCGACCACCAGGCGCTTCAGATACAGCTCCGGCGCGACGCGCAGGAACAGCTGCATGTCCAGCGCGTTGTGATGGGTGATGAACGGCCGCGCCGTGGCGCCGCCGGGGATCACCTGCATCATCGGCGTCTCGACCTCCAGGAAGCCGCGCTCGTTCAGGAAATTCCGGATGTACTGGATGATCTGCGTGCGCAGCCGGAAGACCTGGCGCGACGGCTCGCTCATGATGAGATCGAGGTAGCGCTGGCGGTAGCGCGTCTCCTGGTCGGACAGGCCGTGGAACTTCTCCGGCAGCGGCCGCAGCGACTTGGTCAACAGGCGGATCTGGTCGACCTTGACGCTCAACTCGCCGGTCCGGGTCTTGAACAACACGCCCTCGGCGCCGACGATGTCGCCGACATCCCAGTTCCTGAACTGCTGATAGACGCCCTCCGGCAGGCTGTCGCGCTCCAGGAACAGCTGGATGCGCCCGGACATGTCCTGGATGTGCGTGAAGCTGGCCTTGCCCATGACGCGCTTGGCCATCATGCGCCCGGCCACCCGCACGCGACGCGTCTCGCCGTCGAAGAACTCGGCCGGCTTGTCGCCATACTCGGCGTGCAGTTCACCGGCCATCACGTCGCGGCGGAAGTCGTTCGGAAAGGCGATCCCGGCGGCGCGCAGCAGCCTGAGCTTCTCGCGGCGTTCCGCGATGAGCCGGTGTTCGTCCTGCAGATCTTGCTCGTTGTCAGTCATGGT
>CAYWKV010000126.1:0-9069 GCA_964458835.1 uncultured Gammaproteobacteria bacterium
GCCGTGGCTGACCGCTACTCCGCGATCCGCAGGTCGCGCAGCGGGCGCGGCGACGCATCGCCCGGTCCCTTGACCGCGACCAGCAGCCGGCTGGCGGTGGGACTCGGGCCGAAGCCGTCGGAGGCGGCGACCGCCCACAGGCGCACGCGGTGCGTGCCCGCGCTCAGCCGCACCTGGCCGCGCTGGATGCGCCAGCTCGCCTGGTCGCGGAATTCGAGCACCGGCCGGTCGTCGACCTGCAGCCAGACGCTCATGCGCGTGGCCACGTTGGCACCGCCCTCGCGGGCCGGCTTCGGCGACAGGACGAATTCGTAGTCGCCCGCCGTCCGCACCGGCAGCTCCCCTTCCATGACCACGCCGACATAGCGGTAGCTCGCCGGATCGCGGTAGTTCGAAAACAGACCGGCGTTCGGCACGTCGTAGGCCGACGGATCGAAGGACAGCTCTTCGGTATCCGAGATCCGGCCCGCCACGGTCGCGGCCTCGGCGGGCGGACGCTCGCCCAGGCGGTCATTGCGGATGTAGTAGCGGATGTAGGCGCCGTTCTGCACCGGCACGGCCTCGGCGTAGGGCGCGGGCGCCGGCACGGCGGCCGGTGCGGCCGGGGCCGGAGCGGGCGCCGGTGGCGCGGCCCTCTGCTGCTCGCGCAGCATCTGCTTGAGCTCCTCGATCTCGTTCTCCAGGCGCTGCAGCCGCTCGTCGGCGGTCTCCGCCGTCGCCACCGGCAGCTGCAGGCCCGCCAGCAGCGCGACGGCCCAGCCCATTCCACGCAAACGTTCAACGCCCATCGTCATTCCTCGTCGGTTGTCATTCGTCCAGCTGGTAGCGCTTGATCTTGCGCCACAGCGTCGACTTGTCGATGCCCAGGATCTCGGCGGTCAGCGCCCGGTCGCCGCCGGTCTCGCGCAGCGTCTTCTTGATGAAATAGGCCTCGATCTCGTCCAGGCTCTGCGGCGCGATGTAGTCCAAGGCCTTGCCGACCGGCTCGCGGCTGTTGGCGATCTCGGGCGGCAGCAGATCGACGTCGATCATATCGTCCTCGGTGAGGATGATCATGCGTTCCAGCGCATTCTCCAGCTCACGCACGTTGCCCGGCCACTCGTAGCGCATGAGCGCCCCCAGCACGCGCGTCGTCACCCCCCGCACCTGCTTGCCCAGGCGCGCCGAGATGCGCGCGACCAGATGGTTCACCAGCAGCGGGATGTCGTCGCGCCGCTCGTGCAGGGGCGGGATGTGGATCTCGATGACCTTGAGCCGGTAGTACAGGTCCTCGCGGAACTCGCCGGCCGCGATGAGATCCTGGATGGAGCGGTTGCTGGCCGCCAGCACGCGCACGTCGACGCTGCGCGGCGTGGTGTCACCCATGCGGTAGAAGGCCCCGTCCTGCAGCACCCGCAGCAGCTTGGCCTGCAGCGACAGCGAGGCGTTGTTGATCTCGTCGAGGAACAGCGTGCCGCCGTCGGCCGCCTCGAACAGGCCGGGCTTGTTGCGGTCGGCGCCGGTGAAGGCGCCCTTCACGTAGCCGAACAGCTCGCTCTCGATGATGTTCTCGGGGATGGCGGCGCAGTTGATGGCGACGAAGCGCTTGTCGCTGCGCTTGCTCTGGGTGTGGATCTGGCGCGCCACCAGTTCCTTGCCGCAGCCGCTCTCGCCGGTGATCAGCACGGTACAGTCATAGGCGGAGGCCGCATCGATCAGCCGGCGCATGCGCGTCACCGCCTGGGAGCGGCCGATGAAGCCCTCGCTCTCGCGGATCAGCCGGTTCTGCTCGCGCAGCTCGCGGTTCTCCCGGTGCAGCAGATGATGCTCCAGGGCGCGCTCGGCGACGCAGCGCAGCTCGTCGTTGTCGAACGGCTTGCGGATGTAGTCGAAGGCGCCGGCCTTCAGCGCCTCCACCGCCGACTCGACGGTGGCATAGCCGGTGATCATCGCCACCTGGGTGAGCGAGTTGTGCGCCCGTGCGAAGCGCAGCAGCTCCAGGCCGTCGACGCGCGGCATGCGCAGATCGGTGACCAGCAGCGCGACATCGTGGTTCTCCAGATAGTCCAGGGCGTGCTGCGAGCTCTCCGCCTGAACCACCTCGACGTCGAGCTTGGAGAGGACGCTCGCCACCAGTTCCCGCATGGCCGCGTCGTCCTCGCAGACCAGCACCACCGGGCGCGCGCCGCCCGTCGCCCGCGCCTTCCCGGCCGTCGCCGCGTTCATCCTGAACGACCCGTTGCAGCCACGGAAGACACGGACAACATCTTTTTAGCCACGGAACCCACGAACCCCAAAACCGGCCACGGAAAACACGGAAAGCACGGACAAAACCTTTTTGGGGCCACGAAATCCACGAAAGGCATGAGAAAGGAAGCCCTCTCTCGGGTAACGGGGCGTGCAGCCCTATACCGGTCCGTGCTTTCCGTGTTTTCCGCGGCAAATGCGGTTTTCGGGTTCATTGCAGTGCCGCCTCCGTCGTGACATGGGGGAGCTCGACGATGAAGCGCGCGCCGCCCTCGAAATCGCCGTCGTAGCGGATGGACGCCCCGCGCCGGATCAGCATGGCGTGGCAGATCGCGAGTCCCAGGCCGGTGCCGCCGCCCACGTCCTTGGTGGTGAAGAAGGGATCGAAGATGCGGCCGCGGATGTCGCGCGGAATGCCGGGACCGTTGTCCTCGACGGTCATGGTGACACGTCCCTGATCGCCGCGGCGTGTGCGTATGGCGATGACCGGATCGGAGCGCCCCGCCAGCGCCTGGATGGAATTCGACAGCAGATTCACCAGCACGATCTCCAGCTGCCCGCAACCGCCCTCGACGACCAGCTCGCCCGGCAGCAGATCCAGGTCGATGTCGATGTTGTAGCGCTTCATGCGGCAGCTCACGAAGGTCTCGATGACGCTGCGGATGGTGCTGTTGAGCTCACACACCTCCTTGGTGCACTTGTCGCGGCTGCGCGCGTAGTGCAGGAGATCGTCGATGATGCGCGAGCAGCGGCGCGCCTCGTCGCAGATCACGCGGGTCCACTCGTGCAGCTGCTGGTCGTCGCCGACGGCGTCGCGCAGCAGCTGGGCATAGCCGAGGATGCTGCCGAGCGGCGTGTTCAGCTCGTGCGCCACGCCGGCGGCCAGCTCGCCCATGGCGACCAGCTTCTCCTGGTTGTAGACGTTCTCCTGCAGGCGCTTGTACTCGCTGATGTCCTGCAGGGTGATGACCGCGCCCATATCGGCGCCGGTCTGGGTGATGAAAGACAGGTTGAGCGACAGGTTGCGCAGCGCGCCGCCGACGCGGGTCTCGATCTCCTGATTGGCCACGCGGCGCTTGTACAGGAAGGCGTCGCGCAGCAGATCGCGGTCGGTCTCGGACAGCGTCAGCAGGTCGAACAGGCTGCGCCCCACCAGCTCCTCCTCGGTCATGCCGAACATGGATTCGGCCAGCGAGTTGACGGCATTGATGCACAGGTCGTCGTCCACGCCCAACAGCGTCCCCGGCAGACTCTGCAGGATCGCGTTGATGCGGTTGCGCTCGGTCAGCACGCGGTTCTGGCATTCCTCGACGGTCGAGAACACCCGCCGCAGCGCGGACATCATGAGGTTGTAGTCGCCGACGAACTGGCGCAGGTAGGGATCGCGCAGCGCGCCCACGTCGACCGGCTGCAGCGTGCCCTCCTGGGCATCGAGCATGTTGGCGTGCATGGCCGTCAGCACCTGGCGGTAGCGGAACATGCGGTAGGTGAGGAACAGCAGGCCGGCCAGCAGCAGCACGACCGGCACGACGACCACCAGCAGGGGCAGCTGGACGGCGCCGCCGGAATGGAACAGCAGCAGCGCGGCGACCACCAGGCCGGCCGCGCCCACCAGCCAGCCCAGCGCACAGTCGATACGCGCGCGCCGCTCGCCGGAGGCATTGCCGCTATGGATGAGCGTGGAAATGGCGCACCTCCTCTGACAGCACGGCAGCCGGTCGCGCGCGGCGGCCGGCTGCCTCATCGATCATGCCGTCCCTGGCGATGGGTGCGTCGTCGTCAGAAGATCAACTGCAGCCCCAGGGTGGCCTGATCGTAGTCGCGCAGCGACTGGATGGTCGGATGCTGGCGGTCGAAGTCGACCGTCGCATACTCGAAGGTCACCTTCAGCTGCTGACCGTTGATGTAGTAGTTGGCGCCGACGCTCTTCCACGTGTTGTCGTAGAAGCCATCGTTGACGCCGTAGTCCAGATCCTCGTAGCGGGCGAAGAACTGCAGGCGTCCGAGCCCCACCTTGTTGGGGAGCAGGTAGCCGAGCTTCGCGTAATGGCCCTCGAGTTCGGTGGTCACCGGCAGCAGCGGATCGGGATCCGCGTTGATGGCGTCATCGACGCTGTAGTCCATCTTCGCCGCCGAGGCCGTGAACGTGCCCGCCGTCGTAGGATACTCGAAGAACGCGTCGGCGGTCCATGCGGTGTAGTCGCGCGAATCACGGCGGTTGGTGAAATCCGCGTAGGCGACGTCGGCCTGGTAGTCGTAGGCCGCCCCGACGGTGAAGACCTTGCGGGTGCCCAGGTAGGTGCCCCGGTAGCCGTAATCGAATTCCGGCTCCAGCAGCGACACGTGGGCGCGCGCGGTCAGGCGCGGCGAGTCCTTGACCACCTCGTCGGCCTCGCGGCCGTCGGAGGCCATCAGGCGGTACTGGAACTTGCCGTCGGCCAGGTTGCCCCACATGGCCACGCCGGTGTCGCGGGTGCCGCCGAACGGCGTGTAGGCGAGGGTCTCGGCGCGGTCCAGGGTCAGCGGCTCCAGGCAGGCCTCCAGATTCTCGCGGGTGAAGGTGTTCTTGAAGCGCCCGGCGATGAAGCGCAGGCTGTCGGTCCAGTCGAAGGTCACGTAGGCGTCGCGGTAGTAGACGCTGCGGTCATCGTTGCCCGCGCGGCTGTCGCTGCCCGCCTCGAGCTGGGCGTAGAAGCCGACGTAGTCGTTGTACTGGCCCGCGAGCGTGATGCGGTTGCGGCGCAGGAAAAAGTCCGTGCTCTGACCGGAATCGTTCGCCGAGGTGTAGTCGCGGCCCTGCGCCCAGATCTGCACGGCGTAGTTCAGCGTCACGAAGCCCTCGTCGCCGTAGTTGATGGTCGGACCGGCGTGCGCGCCGCCCGCGGCGGTGGCCGCCGCCACGGCCAGTGGCAGGATACGGCGGTGGATACGGCGATCGGATGTTGTGCTTGTCATGTGTTCACTCCCCCGTGGTGTTCGACAGCTTCTGGTAGGCATCGACCATGCTCTGGGCGTCGCCCGACGTATGGCAGCTGAAGCAGGTCGTCTCCGGCTTGTTGCGCGGGTTGGCCACCAGGCCGGAGTGCGCGACGTCCTGCTTCATCAAGCGCGGATTGCCCTGATGGCAGCCCACGCAGGAACCGTTGACGCTCTTGTGATCGACGTGCCAGGGATTCTTGGCGGCGTCCATCGCGGGCGCCTCGGCACGCTTGCCGTTGTGGCACTTGAAGCAGGAGGAGGCGCCCAGGCCGCAGGCGTTGGCCACGCGGATGGGCAGGCCGTTGATCACGTGTTCGTGGATTCCGGCCAGCACCTCGTCGCCCCAGGCGTAGGCCGCGTCACCCGCTGCCGCCTCGCCCGCCGCGTCGTTCATGGCCAGGCCGGCCTCGTCGTACCCGGCCCCGGTCAGATAGGACCAGGCGGTGCCGCCCAGCACGGTGACTGTCGCCAGGACCGCCAACAGACGCACCTGCCGGATGATGCCTGCCCACATTTTCTTCAACATAACGTTCTCCTCCTGCTCAAAAAGACTCATGGATCCTGGATGATGGTCCGCAGCCCGGCCGCGGGGTCCTGGCGCCGGCGTTCGGCGGCCTGGATGTCCGCCTCGCCCAGACCGGTCGCGCAGTTGCAGATGGGGCCGCCCGAGCGGAACTTCAGCCGCGACGAACGCGGCGGCTGTGCCGCAGCCCGTCCCGCTTCCGGCGCCGTCTCGGCCGCCGCGCCCCCGGTCTGCTCGGCGCGTGACTCGGCCATCATGGCGGACAACGCCGCCAGCAGCACCGCCGTCATCATCGCCTTGGCTGTTGCACCGGTGATTCGCACGACCCGACCCTCCCTCTCGCGCACCGTATAATGCAGATTGCGCGCCAGGCCTGTTAACTATATGTATATAAAGTAGTTTTGATGATTTCGAGGGGGCGCCGCGGATTGCATATCAGGGATCGGCGCGCGGGATGTCTCAATTTGCAATCGCCGCCAGCGGGCGACGCTCGGTCAGTGCCGTGTAGCGGGCCGTGCGCGCCTCGGCCAGCGCGGCCTCCAACACGCCGCGCGTCAGGGTGTCGAGTTGTACGCTGCTGTCGCGCAGCACGCTGGCGAACATGCGTTCGTAGTGCTCGCGCGGCGCGACGTCGACGCGCAGCTCGATCTGCCAGCCGTCCTCCGGCGGGGCCGCCAGCTGCGCCTCCAGCACCCGGACGGCATCGGGCGCGAGCCGCGTGTCGCTGCGCTCTTCGGTGAGCCAGACGTCGACCTCGCGCGCGAGCACGGCCTCGGCCAGCCGGGCGCGCTCGCGACCGTCGGCATCGACCACGAGCAGCCGCAGCCAGACCTTCGGCACGAGGTAGGTCGGAAAATAATGGCCGGCGCCCGTATTGCGCACCTCGGCGCGCACCTGCAGCCGACCGCCCTCCGCCGCCGTAACCGTCAGGCCGGTGGTCAGCGCCTCGCGCACCATGCCCGCGTCGTGGATACCGCGCCACAGATGCCGCCGTTCCGGCATGTGGCAGGACTGGCAGGCGCGGCCCTCGGCGGCGTGGCGCGAGGCCTGCCATTCGTTCAGGGTGTTCTCCAGCAGCTTGCCGTTGAGCGCCGGGCCATCCGCGGGGAACTGGTGGCAGGTCGCACAGAAGCGGCTGTCGCCGAACGCGGCCGCCGTCTGGTAGCCGCCGTGCGGCAGACCCGGCGTGTCGCCGGCCGGTTTGCCGGGCGCGGGCGGCGGGCCGTAGCGTTCGTGCGCGCGCACGTGGCAGGCGGCGCACACCAGCCCCTGGCGGTGCAGATCCGGCGGCACATAGGCGGGCGGCGCTGCCGCCGGCGCGTTGGGCCAGCCCAGTTCCCGCGCCAGCAGCGCCTTCTGTTCGGCGAGCGGCGCGTGGCAGTTCAGACAGCTCGCCACCTCGGCCGCCGGCAGCGCGCGGGCCTGCCAGAGGATGCCGTTGCCCATGGTCCGGCTGTGCAGGCTGGCGCTCCAGTCGCGGTGCTGATCGGCATGGCACTCGGCGCAGGCCTGCGGGGCCAGCGAGGCCTCCGCCGCCGTGAAGTGTTCGGGCGGCGTGCCCTGCGCGGCGAGCGGCTTGGCCCAGTGGCGTTCGAGAAAGGCGGCGATCGGGTCGTCCGGCACCGCCGGCATCAGCGCATACCATAGCCACCCGCCCGCACCGACCAGCAGCGCAGCGAACAGCAGCAACAGGATTCGACGTGTCACGGCGGTGGTCATCATGCGTGCATGTTAGCCACGGAAAACACGGAAAGCACGGACAATGACATGATGGCCACGAAATCCACGAAACCCACGAAATAGAATTGTGTAAACAAAAAATCTCTTTCGTGGGTTTCGTGGATTTCGTGGCAAAACGGGTTTTGTCCGTGCTTTCCGTGTTTTCCGTGGCTGCTGAGAGTGCTCCAAAAAAAACCCGGCCGTGGGGACGGCCGGGGACGCAGTCTTCATGACGTCAAGTGTCGCCCGGAAGGGGACCGGGCAAGGAGGAGTCAGCCGCCGCAGGGGTTGCTGGGCAGTCCGCCGCCGGTGCTGCCGCCGCCCGCCGTCGACGAGGTCTTGTAGGCCTTGTCGGCGAGAATGATGGCGTTGGCATGAGCCGCGTAGGCATTGTCGATCTGACGCTGCGCAACCAGGGCCGGGGAGCTCGCGGCGCGGTAGAAGGATTTCACATCCGTGCGCCAGGGCGAATCGATGGGCAGGATGTAATTGCCCGTGGCGTCCTGCAGGTACGACAGCGAATGCCACTCCACCATGGCGCCGTCGTAGAAGCGGGTCGGCTTGCCCAGGATCACGGTGCTGACGACACCGGTAATCATCGCCCGGAAGGTGGTCTCGCAGTAGGTGTAGACGGTATCGCCGGCCTGATAGGCATTGCCGGCGCCGACGGGCTGGTAGGTGGCGTCGATGAAGCCGGCGCCGCTGACGTTGCCGTCCAGATAGGCCTGCAGATCCGCCTTGTCCTTGTAGCGATAACCCTCCGCCGAAACCAGCATGTTGGTGTAGTCGAGCTGCAGGGCGCCGCGCGGATGGCCCTGGCGGGAACCGGCATTCTGGAAGGTGGTCATGTAATCGGCGACCGGCACGCCGGAACCGTTGTCCTCACCCGCGCTGTACTGGCTGACGCTGCGTGCATCCCAGATGAAGACGCCGTCGTTCAGGACATTGGTGTCGCTGGCTGGCAGCACGTTCATCAGATCTTCGACCGTCGCCTGCAGCACCGTGTTGTCGGAGGGTAGACTCTTCACCGTGGCGGTGCCATTGTTGGGCGCGGAGCTCGCGGCAGCCTGGAAATCGGCGGCCCCCATGCTGTCAGTGACCAACCACTGATTGCCGCCGTTGAGGATGGCGAGATTATCCGCGTCCACGCCCCAGTAGCGCAGTGCGTACCAGATACGACCCTGGCCCATGGCGTTGCCGGTGCTGCCCTGGCCCATCGCCACCACGATCATGTCGTTGTGCGGGTCGATGTTGTACTTCTTCAGTAGCGCGTCCATGGCGGCGCCGTCCGGCACCATGCTCTGGGTGCTGATCACGCCGTTGGAGCGGGTCTGGATCCATTCGGAGGACGGTGACAGGTAGGTGAAGACGTTGGTGCCGTTCGGCTTGACGTATTCGGCGCCGGCCGGTCCTGCCGACACCTGCAGGATCACCAGCTTGCCGGTGATGCCGGCCGGACGCTGATTGATCCAGTCGTCCTTCCAGCGCTTGAGGGTGGCGCCGCTGATCAGGCCGTTGATGTTCTGGTCGTAATCGTCCGCCGACACCTGCGCGATCTGTGCGGGCGTGTTGATGACGATCGGGGTCGGCGTGCCGCTGGGCGGCGTGACATAGCCGACGGT
>CAYWKV010000127.1:0-9029 GCA_964458835.1 uncultured Gammaproteobacteria bacterium
GGTTTATGCCATGAATGCCTTCCGTGTTGTTCCGTGGATTCCGTGGCCAAGAAGGGTTCGCCTAGAACAGCTCGCCGGCGGCACCGCGCTCCATGATGTCGAGGATGATTTCCTTGACGCGAACCGCCTCTTCCTTGAGCACCGGCGGCAGAGGCCGTCCGCCCGCGATCATCAGATCCATGTTCAGCGAATACAGTGCGTAGCGGCCATCCTTGTCCTCCACCAGCGCGATGCGGCAGGGCAGGTAGGCGGAAAAGGCGTCGCTGTAGTCGACCATCTTCATGGCGGTGCGCGGGTCACAGTACTGATAGATCTTCAGGAGCCGCTGCTTCTCCCCGGTCATGAGTTCCACCTGTTCCGACAGGGGCAGTTCGCCGACGCCCGTGATGTTGTGCTGGTTGGCGACGAATTTCATGACCTCTTCCGCATCGGCGGGCGCGACGCCTTCGGCGAGCGGTACCTTCCACACCGTGGCGTCCGCGCTGGTGCCGGTTTCCTTGAGGCGCGCCCACATATCCGCGTACATCCGCGGTGCCGCGGGGTCCAACGCGCGCAGAGTTGCGATGTCCGCGCTGTAGGCCGATGCCAGATAGACGCCGGCAATGACTGTGAGGAGACCGATCAACGCGAACACATTGCGGATGGCGTTCATGCGGACTCCTGTGTCGGGAAGGGGGCGTGACGGAAAGTCTAGCACGGGGGCGACGCCGGAGGTCCGCGGTGCGTTCGAGACCGGCGCTGTCCCACACGGCACGTATGTGGATACCGGTTTCGCAGTGTGGATGTCGCCGGGCACCATCACGGCGATGCGCTGGCCGACACGGTGCGTGCGGCACGAAATCCCGCCGTACGCACATGGCAAGCAAGTTCATGCCCTGCCGCGGGGACTGTTTCTCGGAAAGGGTTCTCGACGCGTGCTATGAAGGGGCTGTGTTCCTGGTCGCGGACGGCATTCGCGACCAGTCCGTCATCCATGGAACGGGCCGCGATCATCGGGCCCGGAGGAGGAAGTCCCATGCCGACCCCCAATCCCATGCGCCGAAACATCCTGCGCGGCATCGTCGCCGCCGGCTGCGCGCTGTGCCTGCAGCGGGCCATCGCGGCGGAGCCGCAGAGCGGCAAGATGGAAAAGACGCAGGCGAAGTATCAGAACCGGCCCAACGGTGATCAGCGGTGTTCCGGCTGCATGCATTTCATGCCCGGATCGAACGCCTGCAAGCTGGTCACGGGTGACATCAGTCCCGATGGCTGGTGCATGCTCTGGGCCGCCAAGCAGGGTTGACCGCCGCGCCCAGAACGCGTCACCGGGGCGGCGTCGGCCGTCCCCGGTTCCGCGTTCCCGCATCAGACACTGCGGGGCAGCGCGGCGGCATCGGTGGCGGCAGCGCGCCGGGCACGCGTTTCGCCGACCTTCTTCAGCAGCGGCCCGAACGATACGATGGCGACGTGGATCAGCACGACCGTCAGCGAGCCTTCGGCGAGGCCTTCGTGCAGGTCCTCCCATTTCCACCAGTCGGCCGCCAGGCCGCTGAGCGTCACCAGCACCAGCGCGGCAAGGATCACCAGGCCCGAGAGCGGCGCGAACGGCGTGCGGCCGCGCAGCGTGCCGAAGTTGCCGCCGGCGAGCTTGCGCCCGAAGTTCTTCCACATCGCCGCCCGCGGCAGGGGCAGCGCCCAGGGCGCGCGCGCACCGGCGATCACCGCGGCGAGCAGGCGCAGGGCGAGCAGGGCGAGCGCCGCGTAGCCGGCGAACTCGTGCAGTCCCGGCGCGCCGTCGGCGGTGAGGTAGGCGATCGTATAGGCGCCGGCGAACAGCCCGTGCCAGAGCAGCAGCAGATCGAAGGCGGTGGGCAGGCGCAGCCTAGTCATGATCGCGGTCTCCCTTGTCGTGGTCGCCGTCGTCACCCGCGCCCATGACGCCCGCGACGCTGGCGGCGAAGCCCTTGTCGAAGTAGGTGCCGTAGGTCAGGGTGGCGGCGCCCATGGCCAGCACGCCGAACAGTACCAGTGTCAGTGCCTTGTGGAACATGTGTCCTCCGGATGGTTTTCAGCGTCGTTTTCAGCTTGGGGGCAGCTTAGCCGGTGGGGCTGAAATCAAGCTGAATCCGGCCGGGGCGACCGGCAGTCTGCGGAGACGCCGCACAACCACGCACTTCCCGGGGTAGCCAGGCGGCCGACTTGCACCGCGATGCGGGACTCACGTACGGTATCCGCACCGGCTGGTGCCAGCCACGGCGGCTGCCGACGTGCAGCCACCCATCCGCGTGCGAGGAGTAGACGCCATGAAATACCCGATCATGCTTTCGCTTGTCCTGTCCGGCGCGCTGTTTGCCGATGCCGCGCTGGCGGCTGCGGCCTCGGTCACCATCCATTCGCCCGCCGACGGCGCCACGCTGGATGCGATGGAGCAGAGCAAAGTGGAATACGAGTTCGCGCTGGGCGCGGGTGGCGATCACGCGCATTTCTATGTCGACGGCAAGGAGACCGCCATTCTGCGCCAGCTCAAGGGGAGCCATACGCTCGAGACGCTGACGCCCGGTGCGCACGAACTCTGCATCAAGGTCGTGAACAGGAACCACACGCCCATCGGCGTGCAACAATGCCTGAATGTGACCGTCGATTAGCATGGACCTGCAGAGCCTCGCCTACGCGCTGACGCAGGTCGCCCACAACTTCGGCGCCGTGGCCGTGGTCGGCGGCGCTGTCTGCAGCGGCCGGCCGCGGACCGCGCCGGGGCGCGGTATCGTCCGGCTGATCCTGGCCGGCTGGCTGGTGCAGGTGGTCAGCGGCGCGGGTTTCGGTGCCATCAGCTTTGCGTATTATGGCCAGTTCCCCGACCTCCACGGCATCGCCGTCGCCGCGCTGTCGATCAAGGTCGCGTGCGCCGTGCTGGGCGCGGTGCTGGCGGTCGCGATGCTGCGCGGCCTGCGTGCGCGTCCCGACCGGCCGCAGGATGCGGCCCGGGTGGGACAGATCCTGCTGGGCGTCACCGCGCTCACCGCCGCGGCCTTTCTGCGCTGGTTTTCCTAGCGTGCGGCCTGAGCGGAATGGCCCTTGCTCAAACCCGCTTTGGCCACGCAATCCATGGCACAACACGGCAAGCACTCATTGCGTAGGCCCGCGCTGACGCGGTTCCGGCCGATCGTCTCGGAGGTGTGCCGCATCGGCGCGCCGGAGGGCGCTCCGCCCGTGACGACTACGCCGGCGAAGCGCGGCATGGCCTGCATCCCCCGTTGGCTGATGCCCGATCACCGCGCTGGCGAATGGGACGGCGGGTTCGGTTGTTGATGCGGCCCACCTTACGAACCGCCGGCATGCACCGCTCAGACACTCACACGGGCCGGCCCGCCGCCATCCCGTGCCGCGGGCCGGGCCGTACACTGCCGTTGTGGTTCGCGCTCATCGCGTACGCCGCCGGCGCCGCCGCGGAGCTCTCGCCCGACGAGCGCGCCCGGCTCGAGCGCGGAGAGGTGCTGGTCGCGGTGCAGGATGTCACCGCCGCGCGCGCCGTCGTCCTGATCGCGGCACCCCCCGCGGAGGTCTGGACGCACATCGACCACTGCGCCGACTACGACGCGTTTCTGCCGCGGGTGACGCAGGCCGAGGAGCTTGCCCGCGAGGGCGACGAGGTCACCTGCAAGGTCGTCATCGGACTGCCGTTCCCGCTGCCCAGTCTGTGGTCGGTGAGCGTGGCCCGGCACAGCACCGAGGGTGACGGGCGCTACCGGCGCGACTGGCGGACTGTCGACGGTTCCTACGAGGTCGACGAGGGATCGTGGACGCTGTCGCCCTACGGCGGGTCCGGTGACCGGACCCTGCTCGAATACGCCTTCCGGGTCGTGCCCAGGACCTCGCTGGTGCCGGCTGCCATCCGCCGCGCGGCCCAGCGACAGACCCTGCCGCAGGTCATGGAGGCCGTGCGGGCACGGGTGCGGGCAGAAGGCATACGGAACGAGGCGGCGTCCGGCCCTGTCTCCCGCAGGGATTAGCGCCAAGTGTGCGCTGCTTCCGATTTCGGGCGGCGGCCACTCTATAATTCCGCCATCCATTCAATGACGAAATTCGCAACGGAGGCATACCTATGGATAAGTCGATGCTGACAGGAATCGGGATCGGCGTGGTCGTGGCCGCCGCGGGCGGCGCGATCGCCGGCTATGGCGTGATGGGCAAGAAGGAACCGGCTTATGCGGACGTGCTGGCCGTCGAGGCGGTGACGCAGACCGTGCAGGTGCCGCGCGAGGTCTGCGAGGACGTCCCCGTCACCCGGCAACAGCCCGTCAAGGACGAGAACCGGGTCGTCGGCACGGTCGCCGGCGCGCTGATCGGCGGCGTGCTCGGCAACCAGGTCGGCGGCGGTTCCGGCAAGAAGATCGCCACCGTCGCGGGCGCCGCGGCGGGCGGCTATGCCGGCAACAAGGTCCAGCAGAACATGCAGGCCAACAACACCCACACCGAGTACGAAAAGCGCTGCCGCACCGTCAGCGATGCACAGCAGAAGCTGCTCGGCTACGACGTCAGCTACCGGCTCGGCGACGAGACCGGCACGGTGCGCATGGATCACCGTCCCGGTGAGCGCATCCCGGTGGAGGACGGCCAGCTGGTGCTGACGCAGCGGGCGGCGCCGGAAGGCCGGCCGCAGTCGCAGTAGGTGAACGGCTCCACGCCACGCCGGGGCGGGTCGCGGGGAGGCGGGGCTGGCGTGCGGATCGTCCGGGCTGCGGGCGCAACCGCACGCCGGCCCTGTTTCGTATGAGCCTCTGCAGCGCGGGCATACTCCTCTACCGTTTCGTCGACGGCCGCCTCGAAGTGATGCTCGTCCATCCCGGCGGCCCCTACTGGGCGCGCAAGGACGAGGGCGCATGGACCCTCCCCAAGGGACTTTGCGAGGCGGGCGAAGATCCGCTGGCCGCGGCCCGACGCGAGTTCCGGGAGGAAACGGGATTCGAGGTCGACGGCCGGCTCGTCGGGCTCGGTGAACTCAGGCAGCCGAGCGGCAAGATCGTCCATGCCTGGGCGGTCGAACAGGACGTCGATCCGGCCGGAATCATCAGCAACACCTTCAGCCTGGAATGGCCGCCCAAGAGCGGCATCACGAGGCAGTTCCCCGAGGTCGACAGAGGACAGTGGTTCGGGCTGGCGGAGGCCCGGCGGAAGATCCTGCGGGGGCAGGCGGGCTTTCTGGATCGCCTCGTGCGGCGGGTCGCGGGCAAAGGCGCGGAGAGCCGGTGACGCCTGGCGGCGGAGCGCCGGCTCTCCGGCCGCCGTTTTCTATTTGAGCTGGATGTTGTTCTTCACCGACTTGACGCCCTCGACGCCGCGCGCGATTGCCACGGCGCGATCGATCTCCGCCTGACTGTCAGCGAACCCGCTCAGCTGGACCTCGCCCTTGAAGGTCGTGACCTTGATGTCGAGCGCGCCGACCTGCTCGTCGCTGACGAACGCGGATTTCACTTTGGTGGTGATGACGCTGTTGTCCAGATACTCGCCGGTGCTCTCCTGCGTGCTGGTGCCGGCGCAGCCGGCCAGGGCGAGGAGCAGGGCGGCGGCCGCCGGCCAGGTCCTGTGGGCATACGGTCTGTTCATGCTGCACCTCCAGTGCTGAAATGACGTGTCCAGGGTGTCGCCATGGCGGTCGGGGGGCGGTCCGGGCCGGCCGCCGCGGCCGCGAAGGCCTTCCGGGGTTCTATATATAGTCCACCCCCGCCGGGCATGCCACGGCCGGTTCCCTGCCGCCCCGGCGCCTGCATGCGGCTCCGCCGCCCGGGTCGGTCCACCATGCGGGGGCCCGGTTTCCACGCGTCGAAACGAGGAAACGGCGATTCGGCCGTGCATGCGTCCGTTCCCTTCGCGCGGATCACGAATCCAGTTCGGGGTAGTGTCGGAAGATGCCGTCCTCGCTGAACGGCAGCCGCCGTGCGGAGGCGAGATAGGCGGCGATGCGCGGCCGCCGCGCCACGCGGTCGTGCAGTGCGACGAGGCCGGGCAGCGCGGGTTCGAGCCGCGCCATCATGTTCGGGAAGGCGTAGCGCAGTCCGGCGACGAGCTGGAACATCGACAGATCGACGTAGCCGAGACCGCGCCCGATCATGTGGCCGCCCCCCGGACTGCGCTGCAGCACCTTCTCGAAATACCCCAGCAGTTCCGGGGCGCGATCCGCGGTGAAGTAGTGCGCCCGGCGTTTCGCCTCACGCTTCTGGTCCGCGTAGTAGAGGCTCGCCGCGACGGGATGGTGGGTGTCGTGGACGTCGACGACGAGGTCCTCGACGGTGAGCTGCAGCTGGTGCGCCCACAGGCGCGCCGCCTCCGCCTTCGGGACGAGTCCGAGACGCGGTCCGAGGTACTGCAGGATGTTGGCCGTCTGCGCGATCAGCAGCCGCCCGGCGCGCAGAAAGGGCGGGGCGAAGGGCGGCCGTTGCGGTTCCGGTCCCTCCATCAGCCGGAGCATCGCCTCGACGCCCAGCCCGCGGCCGCGCTCCCGGGCGACGTCCACGTAGTCGGCACCGGCCGCCTCCAGCGCCAGCCGCACGAATTCGCCGCGTCCCTGTATGGACGGCCAATAGAACAGTTCGTAGCGCATGGGGCACCTCCGGTGGATGGTCGGGGGATGGTCAGAAAAATATTATCGCGCGTTCCTGATGGCAGGACAGATTTTGTAGGAGCGGGCTTTGCCCGCGAACGGCCCTGCGTAGACCGGTTCGCGGGCAGCGCCCCAGGGCGGCTTCCCGGCGCAAGCGCCTCACCTTCAGCCCGCTCCTGCAAATGTCGTGTTTTGTGGAAAGTTCAATAGAACCGATCTCAAGATCTGTCCCGCGCCGCCCCTGCGGCATTGCGGGGCCGCGCGGCGGGAGCACGGTATCGGCTGCGCCCCGTCCGATCCGCGCCGCACGTCAGTCCGGCATCGCCGGATAGTCCGTATAGCCCGCGGCATTGCCGCCGTAGAAGGTTGCCGGATCGGCGCTGTTGAGCGGCACGTCCTGCGCGAAGCGCTCGGGCAGATCCGGATTGGCGATGTACGGTACGCCGAAGGCGACCAGATCGGCCTCGCCTGCGGCGAGCGCGGCATTGGCGCGCGCCTTGTCGTAGCCCGCGTTGACCATGTGGATACCCTTGAACAGCGCGCGCAGCTTGCGCAGGTCGAAGGCCGGCCCGGCCGCGCCGGGGGCCTCGGCACCCTGTTCGTTGATGTGCAGATAGGCGAGGCCCAAGGGATTCAGGCACTCGACGAGGTGGCTGAAGGTGGCCTCGGGGTCCGAGTCGCGGATATCGTTGAAAGGATTGAGCGGCGACAACCGCAGCCCGACGCGGTCCGCACCCCAGATCGCGCACACCGCCTCGGTCACCTCCCGCATCAGTCGCGCGCGGTTGGCGATGCTGCCGCCATAGGCGTCGTCGCGCCGGTTGGTGCCGTCGCGCAGGAATTGGTCGAGCAGATACCCGTTGGCGCCGTGGATCTCGACGCCGTCGAATCCCGCCTCGAGCGCGTTGCGCGCGCCGCTGCGGAACGCGTCGACGATGCCCGGGATCTCGTCCAGCCTCAGCGCGTGCGGCGTCACGAAATCCTGCAGGCCCTCGAAGGTGTACACCTGCCCCGCGGGCTGCAGCGCGGACGGCCCCACGGGCAGGGCGCCGCCGGGCAGCAGGCTGGGGTGCGAGATCCGTCCCACGTGCCAGAGCTGCAGAAAGATGCGGCCGCCCCGGGCATGCACGGCTTCGGTCACGCGGCGCCAGCCGGCGACCTGCTCCGGCGAGTGGATGCCCGGCGTGAACGGATAACCCTGGCCCAGCGGCGATACCTGCGCGCCCTCGGTGATGATGAGCCCCGCGCTGGCACGCTGGCGGTAATACTCCCGGACCAGATCGCCCGGCACGTTGCCCTCCCCGGCGCGGTTGCGGGTCATGGGCGCCATCACGATGCGGTTGGGCAGACGCAGCGGGCCGAGCTGCAGCGGGCTGAAAACATCGACAAGGGGTGTCGTCATGGCGAGGTCCGTCGGGTGATGGATGGGGCGGCCACCATGATACCAGGGTGCGTACGACGGCTCTTGATCGATGTCACACGCGGCGCGCGCGGCCGGGCGGCAGCATCGAGGTCGCGAAATTGACACGGCTGGCGGATCTGCGCTTGAATCCGGTACGGGATGAAAACGGGCAGACCCGTCCCGCTCTGCGTAGAACGTGGTTCCACGCCCGCGTGTCCCGAAGCGGATCTCGCAAACGGCGGATCCTTCGTACCTTTTGCTTCATCGATGGCGGGCCATGGCCGCAGACACGAAACATATTCACAGCTATTACTCGCCCGACGATCTGTATGGCCGGATCATGGCCGGGCTCGACGAGATCGGCAAGGATCCGTCGAGGCTGACGCTGGACGATCTCCAGCCGGTCGATGAATTCCACATCCGCGGCGACACGGCCACGAAAGAGCTGATCAGGCTTTCCGGCTTTACGTCGGACATGCAGATCCTCGATGTCGGCTGCGGCGTGGGCGGCTCGGCGCGCCGGCTGGCGCAGCATGCCGGATGCCGCGTGACCGGCGTCGATCTGAGTGATGCATTCATCGATACGGCGCGGCGATTGACGCAGCTGCTCGGCATGCAGGAGCGCGTGAGCTTCCAGGCGGCGAGCGCACTCGAGCTGCCGTTCGAGGACGGGCGTTTCGACGGGGCCTGGTCCATCCAGATGGGCATGAACGTCGAGGACAAGGCGGCATGGCTGAAAGAGCTGCATCGCGTCGTCAGGCCGGGCGGGCGCGTGGTGTGGTACGAGGTCTGCGCGAACGAGAATGCGCCGGTGCATTTCCCCGTACCCTGGGCGCAGAACAGTGCGCACAGCTTTCTCGTCCGGCCGGACGCCTTGCGCGCGCTGATCGCCGCCGCCGGCTTCGATATCGAGGTCTGGACCGACAAGACCGAGCTGGCGCGCAAGGCCTTCGCGCATATGAAAGAACCGGTGGGCGAACCCGAACTGCCCGAACTGGGCGTACATCTGCTGGTCGGCAACGACATCCTGACCAAGGCCTACAACCTGCA
>CAYWKV010000128.1:0-9017 GCA_964458835.1 uncultured Gammaproteobacteria bacterium
CGCCCCCCGGCCGGGGGGGGGGGGGGGGCTCCGCGGCCGTGCGCGCGCGTGCGGGGCATGCGGACGCCCGGGAACCGCAGCAGTTGGGCCGGCGCCGCGGACGGCGGGTCCGCCGGTGCGGTGGGCGATTCGGGGATCGGGCGTTCGATACTGAGGATCTCGAGACAGCCCGGCTCGAAACGATAGACGTCCAGACTGACCAGTTCCTCCAGTCCGTCCAGCACGTCGCGCATGGACAGTTCCAGACTGAGCCTACGGCGGGCAGCGGGGGTGAGGCGCGTCAGATCCATCGGTATTCCCAGGCTCTTCGGTGGCACCGCTGCGGCCGGCGCGGGCCTAGCGGGTGATGCCGATTATGTCGGGTTCGGCCTGGAGAACTTGAGGTGCGGAGGGCTTTCCGCGGCGCGGCTCGTGCCGCTTCAGCCCTGCAGGTCGGGCGTCAGATGGGGCCGTATGGCCTTGATCAGTGCCGCGAATATCTTGGCGTTGCCGGCGACGATGTTGCCGTTCCTGATGAATGTCGGTCCACCGGTGAAATCGCCGACGATGCCGCCCGCTTCCTGGATCAGCAGCGCGCCGGCGGCGAGATCCCAGGGACGCAGCCCGATCTCCCAGAAACCGTCGAGCCGGCCCGCGGCCACGTAGGCCAGATCCAGTGCCGCCGAGCCGGGACGGCGCACGCCGGCCGTTTCCTGGATGAGGTCCTTGAACATGCCCAGGTAGGCATCCAGGTGCTGGTGATCCTTGTACGGGAAACCGGTGCCGAGCAGCGCGCCGGTCAGGGTGGTGCGCGAGCTCACCCGCAGCCGGCGGTTGTTGAGCAGGGCGCCCGCGCCGCGGGTGGCGGTGAACAGCTCCTGGCGCAGCGGATCGTAGACCACGCCCTGCTCCAGGCGGCCCTTGTGCAGGAGGGCGATGGAGACGGCGAACTGCGGGAACCCGTGCAGGAAGTTCGTGGTGCCGTCGAGCGGGTCGATGACCCACTGAAAATCGTCACCGGGATGGCTGCCGCTCTCCTCGGCCAGGATGGAATGCTTCGGATAGGCCTTGCGCAGCACGCGGATGATGGCGTCCTCGGCCTGGCGGTCGACCTCGGATACGAAATCGTTGCGGTCTTTGCTGGTCACCGACAGCTGATCGACTCGATCCAGGTGCCGCACAATGAGGTCGCCCGCGGCGCGCGCGGCGCGCGTGGCAATGTTGAGCATCGGGTGCATGGCCGGAATCCGGGGGGTGTCTCTACATCGGCGGGCAAGGATACCAGAGTTCGCCCGTCGCTGCCGGGAAAACTCCCCCGCGTACGCCCGTTCCTGCCGGATGCTGTCCCAGGCTCAGGTTTCCAGACGGCCGATCGTCCGGCCCATCCGCAGCGCCCGGCCCGCCGTGAGTACGTCGTCCCAGCGGACACGGTTCTCCCCGAACAGCAGGATCACCGTCGAGCCCATGTTGAAGCGGCCCATTTCCGTGCCGCGCGCCAGCTGCACGGCGGGCGTGGCGGCGGCGAAAGACTGCCGGCGCGTGCGGTGCCCGTGCGGCGGCGTGACGACGCCGGCCCAGACGGTCTCGATGCAGGCGACGAACAGCGCGCCCACCAGCACCATCGCCATGGGGCCGGCGTCGGTATCGAACAGCGCCACCAGGCGCTCGTTGCGGGCGAACACCCGTGGCACCCGCCGCACCGTGTGCGGTGCGACGCTGAACAGTCGACCCGGCACGTACACCGTGTCCGTCAGCGTGCCGGCCAGCGGCATGTGGATGCGGTGATAGTCGCGCGGTGACAGATAGAGCGTGGCGAAGGAGCCGTCGCGGAAGGGCGCGGCCAGGTCGGCATCGCCGCCCAGCAGTTCCAGCAGGCTGTAATCGCGGCCCTTGGCCTGGAAGATGCGGCCGGCGTCGATGCGGCCGGCCTGGCTGACGCGGCCGTCCACCGGCGAGACGACCGCCTCCGGCGCGCCGTCGACGGGGCGCGCGCCGGGCTGCAGCGCGCGCGTGAAGAAGGCGTTGAAGCTGCGATAGTCGCGCGGGTCGGTGTGTTCCGCGTCGGCCAGGCCGATGTCGAAGCGGCGGCGGAAGGCGTCGATCAGCAGTTGCGTCCACCAGCGCCGTTCGACGCGGGTCGCGGCCAGCACGATCCGCGACAGGGCGTGATGCGGCAGCAGGTACTGCGGCCAGACGTACAGATAATCGCTGACGGCAGCGTGGTCATCGGAGGACATGCGGAGTGGGTCGCGTCAGTGATGCATGTGGTGGCTGTGGTCCATCGCAGGCTCGCCGTCACGGCGCACCTCGGCGTGGACTTCCTGCGTCTCGCCGCCGTCCAGCTGCAGCTCGATCACCACATGGTCGCCTTGCGTCAGCGGTTCTTTCGGCGCGATCAGCATGAGGTGCAGGCCGCCGGGTTCCAGCAGCAGCGTGGCGCCGGCGCCCACGGCCAGTTCCGGCTGGGGGATCATGCGCGCCATGCCGTCGACGATCTCGGTGCGGTGGATCTCGATGCGCTCGCAGCACGCGCTGGCGGCGCCGGTGATCGTCCGCGGCTGGTCGGCGGGATTGGTGATCTGCATGTAGGCGGCCAGCACCTGTGCGGTCGGCGGCGCCTCGCGCACCCAGGCGTCGTCGACGGTGAGCGGGCCGGCCTGCGCGACGGCGGCGTGGCACAGGGCGGCGAGGGTGAACGGCAGCAGCGTGCGGAATTTCATTGCAGGGCCTCGTAGTGGCGGGTCAGCTGCTGGTAGTCGCGGGCGATGGCACCCGGGTCCAGCGGGGCGGAAAACAACGCGTGAAAACGCGCCTGAGGATCGATCAGCAGCACCGAGGCGCTGTGATCCACGAGATAGCCGTCGGGGCTGTCCGTGTCCACTTTCATGTGCATGATGCCGAGTTGCCGGGTGAAGGCGTCGATGCCCTCCCGCGTCCCGGTGACACCGAGGAACGCCTTGTTGAAGTACGGCACGAACCGGCTCAGCTGTTCGGGCGTGTCGCGTTCGGGATCGACGGAGACGAAGGCGAACTGGGCCGCCGGCGGCGCTTCTTCGAGTTCGGCCATGCGCCGCGCCGCGGCGTTGAGCGTCGTCATGGTGGTCGGGCACACGTCCGGACAATGGGTGTAGCCGAAGAACAGGAAGGTCCATTGCCCGCGCAGGCGGTCCAGATCGAAGGGCTGGCCGTGATGGTCGACCAGTTCGAAGGCCTGCAGCGGACGGGGATCACCCAGGCGGGTCGTACCCGGGCCGAGCGGCGGTGGTGGCGGCGCCTGCCGCAGCTGCAGCGCCAGCCACAGGCCTGCGGCCAGAGCGGCGGCACCGAGAAGCCAGACGGCCAGCCCCTTGCCCTGTTGTGTGTGTGTGCTGCGCATGGCGCGGGATTATCCCACAGCCGGCCGGTCCGGCCTATCCCGCCATTTCCCGCAGTGTGTCGCGGTATCTGGCGGATACCGTTCGCCGGGGGGCGGGAATCCGTTATGGGGGTGCTGCGATGCTGGTATGATGCTGGGCTCGATGGGCTGCAGGCCCGGGGCGGGGGCAGTATCAATGGAGAATCCGGATTCCGTATTGCAGGTGCTGGGCACCGTGCGCGATTTCATCCGCTGGGGCGCGAGCCGCTTCAACGAGCACGCGCTCGCCTTCGGTCACGGCACCGACAACGCCGTCGACGAGGCGGCCATCCTGGTCATGCATGCCCTGCACCTGCCTACGGATATGCCCGGTGCCTACCTGGACGCGACCCTGACCCTCGAAGAGCGTCACGCCGTCGTCGACCTGCTGCGCACCCGCTTCAAGGAACGCATCCCGGCGGCCTATCTGATCGGGGAGACCTGGTTCGCCGGCTTACCCTTCTATGTGGACGATCGTGTGCTGATCCCGCGCTCGCCCATTGCGGAGCTGATCGAGGCGCAGTTTTCGCCCTGGATCGAGGCGGAGCGGGTGGGGACCATCCTCGATCTGTGCACCGGCAGCGGCTGCATCGCCATCGCCTGCGCGCACTATTTCGAGGCGGCCCGGGTCGACGGCGCGGACCTGTCCGCGGACGCGCTGGAGGTGGCCCGGCGCAATGTCGACCGGCACCATCTGGCGGACCGGGTCGAGCTGGTCCAATCGGATCTGTTCGCCGCCCTGGAGGGGCGCCGCTACGACATCATCGTCAGCAATCCGCCCTACGTGGATGCGGCGGACATGGCAGCGCTGCCGCTCGAGTACCGCCACGAGCCGGTCCTCGGACTGGCCGGCGGGGAAGACGGCCTGCATTTCGCGCTGCGCATCCTGCAGTCCGCCGGTGCCCATCTGAACCCCGGCGGCATCCTGGTGGTCGAAGTCGGCAACAGCGCCCCGACGCTGGCCGAACGCCTTCCGCAGGTCCCCTTCGTGTGGCTGGAATTCGCCCGCGGTGGTGAGGGTGTGCTGTTGCTGACTGCCGAACAGCTGGCCGGGCATCAGGCCGATTTCGATGCCGCCCTGGCCCAATAACCCACAGGAGCGAGAGCGTGGACCACCGTCCCAAGACCCCTGAACAGTATGTGGATCTGATCGATCAGGCCCTGTTCGAGATCGACGACCTGCGTGCCGCCGCCGAATACGACATCGAATCCATGGGCGACGTCCTGGATTTCCTCGGCCAGCTGGAGCGCGATGTGTATGCGCTCAAGCAGGCGATGCTCGAGGGCCGCTACCAGTTCGGCAGGACCGACCTGCCGTTCATGCGCATCGTCGAGGAGCAGAGCGACCGGGTGCTGCCTTTCAAGTACCTGTTGCGCATGATCAATGCCACGCACCGGCTGGGGTTGGATGTCGCGCCGGAGTGAGCCGGGCGGCTTGATATAAGTCATCGCCCCGGCCGCCGGCCGTTTCCTATGATTTCGAAAGCCGCATTTGCCACGGAATCACCCGCAACTACACTGACGGGATCTGCGCTTCACACGGTAGCACCTTGACCCGCCGGGTGCTGAGACGGGACTTCATGACGCTATTCCGTTTTGGTGTCGTCCGTGTGCTTCCGTGGCGGAAATGAGTTTTTGGGTTGACTGAGCGCAACCACCGACGAGGCCCGCATGCACCAGACACTCGAATTCGATCCGGAGCTGATCCGGCGCTATGACGCCAGCGGCCCGCGCTATACGTCCTACCCGACCGCGGTGCAGTTCACCGAGTCCTTCGGCGAGGCCCGCTACCGCGAGCTGGCGCAGGCGAGCAATGCGGGCGGGGCGCCGCTGTCGCTGTATTTCCACATTCCCTTCTGCGACACGGTGTGCTTCTACTGCGCCTGTAACAAGATCATCACCAAGAACCGCAAGCGTGCGGTGCCCTATCTGGACCAGCTGTTCCGCGAGATCACGCTGCAGGGCGCGCTGTTCGACCGCAGTCGTCCGGTGGATCAGCTGCACTGGGGCGGCGGCACGCCCACCTTCATCAGCCATCAGCAGATGCGCGACCTGATGCGCGTCACCGGCGAGCACTTCCAGCTGCGCGGCGACGACAGCGGCGAATACTCCATCGAGGTGGATCCGCGCGAGGCCGATGCGGAGACCGTCGCGGTGCTGCGCGAGCTCGGTTTCAACCGCCTGAGCCTGGGCGTGCAGGATTTCGACGCGCGCGTGCAGAAGGCCGTCAACCGCATCCAGTCCGAGGAGGAGACCTGGGCGGTGATGGACGCGGCGCGCCGCGAGGGCTTCAAATCGGTCAGCGTGGACCTGATCTACGGTCTGCCGCTGCAGACGCTGGACAGCTTCGCCGTGACCATCGACAAGGTCGTCGCGGCCGGGCCGGACCGGTTGTCGGTGTTCAACTACGCGCACCTGCCGCAGCTGTTCAAGACCCAGCGCCAGATCGACGCGGCGCAGCTGCCGAGCCCCGAGGAGAAGCTCGATATCCTCGGCCTGACCATCGAGAAACTGACGGCGGCGGGCTATCTGTACATCGGCATGGACCACTTCGCGCGCCCGGACGACGAGCTGGCGGTGGCGCAGCGCGAGGGCACGCTGTACCGGAATTTCCAGGGCTATTCGACCCATTCCGGCTGCGATCTGGTCGCCATGGGCGCAACCGCGATCAGCATGGTCGGCAACAGCTACAGCCAGAACCTGAAGTCGCTGGAGGACTATGCCGAGCGCATCGATGCCGGTTCGCTGCCGGTGTTCCGCGGCGTGGAGCTGAATGCCGACGACCTGCTGCGGCGCGAGGTCATCACCCGGCTGATCTGCAACTTCGAGCTGGACTACGCCGCCATCGGTCGCCGCTTCGGCATCGACTTCGAAGCGTATTTCCAATCCGAGCTGGCGGCGCTGCAGGCCATGGAAGACGACGGCCTGCTGGAACGGCGCAGCGGCGGGCTGCGGGTGCTGCCGCGCGGGCGGCTGCTGATCCGCAACATCTGCATGCAGTTCGACCGCTATCTCAGGACGGGCCGCGAGCAGCGCTTCTCGAAGGTCATCTGACGCCGGCCGGCCGGGCGCGCCGCCGACGCGGCCCCGCCGGGCCCGTTCCGGGTGGCGACGACACCGGGCGAACCGGCTACAATAGCCGCCATGTCAGGAAACAGCTTCGGCAAACTCTTCACTGTCACGTCCTTCGGCGAGAGCCATGGCCCGGCCATCGGCTGCATCGTCGACGGCTGCCCGCCCGGACTGGAACTGAGCGAAGCGGACCTGCAGCACGATCTCGACCGGCGCAAGCCGGGCCAGAGCCGCCATACCACCCAGCGCCGCGAGGACGACGCGGTGCAGATCCTCTCGGGCGTGTTCGAGGGGCGCACCACCGGTTCGCCAATCGGCCTGATCGTCCACAACACCGATCAGCGCTCCAAGGATTATTCCAACATCCTCGACCGGTTCCGGCCGGGGCATGCGGACTACACCTACCAGCAGAAATACGGTTTCCGCGATTACCGCGGCGGCGGACGTTCCTCGGCGCGCGAGACCGCCATGCGCGTCGCCGCCGGCGCCATCGCCAAGAAGTATCTGCGCGAGCGCCACGGCATCCGCATCCGCGGCTACCTGTCGCAGCTCGGCCCCAACCGGCCGCGCGTCTTCGACTGGTCGGTGGTCGAGGACAATCCGTTCTTCTGGCCGGATGCCGCCATGGTGCCCGAGCTGGAGGCCTACATGGATGCCCTGCGCAAGTCGGGCGATTCCATCGGCGCACGCGTCACGGTGGTGGCCGACGGTGTGCCACCCGGCCTGGGCGAGCCCATTTTCGACCGCCTCGATGCCGAACTCGCTCACGCACTGATGAGCATCAATGCCGTCAAGGGCGTCGAGATCGGCGCCGGCTTCGCCTGCGTGGAGCAGAAGGGCACCGAACACCGCGACGAGATCACACCGCAGGGCTTCCTGAGCAACAACGCCGGCGGCATTCTCGGCGGCATCTCCTCGGGCCAGGACATCGTCGCCAGCATCGCGCTCAAGCCGACCTCCAGCATCCGCTTGCCGGGGCGTTCCGTGAACCTCGACGGCGAGCCGGTGGAGGTCGTCACCCACGGCCGCCACGATCCCTGCGTCGGCATCCGCGCCACGCCGATCGCCGAGGCCATGCTGGCCCTGGTGCTGATGGACCATCTGCTGCGCCATCGCGCGCAGAATCTCGACGTGAAGTCCCGGACACCGATCATTCCGGCCGCGGCGGAGTGATCCCGGTCGGCCGCGGCCGCGCATCGTTCATGTACTGATAGAATCCTCGCGGCGGCAGCCGGCCGCATCGGACCCGTGTCTTCGTCGTGACTCAACCGCGTTTCCTTTATTGGCGCCTGTCAGGCTTCTACCTGTTCTATTTCGCGACGCTGGGCGCGCTGGTGCCGTACTGGAGCCTGTATCTGAAAGGTGAGGGCTTCGTCGCGGCCGAGATCGGCGAACTGGTCGCGATCCTGATGGCCACACGCCTGGTCGCACCCGCCATCTGGGGTTGGCTCGCCGACCACAGCGGGCGGCGGATACGGATCATCCGGATCGCCTCGCTGCTCGCGGCGGTCATCTTCGCCGGCGTGCTCCTCGGCAGCAGCTATCGGTGGCTGGCGCTGGTCATGATCGGCTTCAGCTTCTTCTGGAACGCGGCGCTGCCGCAGTTCGAGGCGATCACGCTCTCGCACCTCGGCGCGTCCAGCCACCGCTACAGCCGGATCCGGTTGTGGGGGTCGATCGGTTTCATCCTCGCGGTGGCGGGCCTGGGCCCTCTGCTGGATGCCTACGGCCCGGGTCTTCTGCCTCATATACTGTTGCTGCTGCTCGGCGGGATCTGGCTGGCGAGCCTGACGGTCCCGGATCACCCGGGGCAGCCCGCCACCGAGCCGCATGCCCCGCTGCGGCAGGTGCTGCGCCGCCCCGAAGTCGCCGCCCTGCTGCTCGTCTGCTTCCTCATGCAGGCCAGCCATGGGCCGTACTACACCTTCTTCACGCTCTATCTCGAGGACTATGGCTACAGCCGTTCCGGTATCGGTCAGCTCTGGGCGCTGGGAGTGATCGCCGAGATCGGGGTGTTCCTGATGATGCACCGCTGGCTGCCGCGCTTCGGTGCGCGCCGCCTGCTGATCGCCAGCCTCGCGCTGACCACCCTGCGCTGGCTGCTCATTGCCGGCTTCGGCGATCATCTGCCCACCATCCTCGGCGCACAGCTGCTGCATGCCGCCAGTTTCGGCGTCCACCACGCCGTTGCCATCCACCTCATCCATCAGTTCTTCGTCGGCCGCAATCAGGGACGCGGCCAGGCGCTCTACAGCAGCCTCAGTTTCGGGGCGGGTGGCGCGGTGGGGAGCCTGGTCGCGGGTTATCTCTGGAGCGGGGTCGGCGCGGAGTGGACCTACGTTGCCGCAGCGGCGGTCAGCGGGCTGGCCTGGGCGGTGGCCTGGTGGGGTCTGAAATCCGTCAGATTCGGCTGAGGTGGATCTGGCGCCGTGCGCCTGCGGCCTGAGGGGAATAGCACTTACTTGAACCCTTCTTGGCCACGGAATCCACGGAATGACACGGAAAAAGGCTTATGGCAAAAACCCGGGAACCCGGCCGCGGAAGGCTAGTCCTGGGTTTGCGCAATGCATGC
>CAYWKV010000129.1:0-9010 GCA_964458835.1 uncultured Gammaproteobacteria bacterium
TTTCGCCACGAAACCCACGAAATCCACGAAAGGTATTTTCTGCGAACCCGCCTATCCAACTTTCGTGGGTTTCGTGGATTTCGTGGCCATGATTTGTTTTCGTCCGTGTTTTCCGTGGCCATCCCCCCTCACACCGCCAGCGGCGGTTCGTCCAGCGCGGCGGCCTGTTCGCGCAGTTGCAGGACGTGCTCCTCCCAGTAGCGCGGTGTGTTGAACCAGGTGAAGGCCTGCGGGAAGGCGGGGTCGTCCCAGCGGCGCGCGATCCAGGCGGCGTAGTGCAGCATGCGCAGCGTGCGCAGGGCCTCGATCAGGTGCAGCTCGCGGCGGTCGAAGTCGCGGAACAGCTCGTAGCCGGCGACGATCTCGGACAATTGCAGCGCCATTTCGTTCCGGTCCCCGGACAGCAGCATCCACAGGTCCTGCACGGCCGGGCCGCTGCGGCAGTCGTCCAGGTCGACGAAGTGCGGGCCGTCGTCGGTCCACAGGATGTTGCCCGGGTGGCAGTCGCCGTGCAGGCGGATGCGCGCGACGTCGCCGGCGCGCCGGAAGGCGGCCTCGATCTGACGCAACAGATCCTCGGCCAGCGTGCGGTAGGCCAGCTCGATGTAGGGTGGGATGAAGCCGTGCTCCAGCAGGTACCGGTAGGACTGGGTGCCGAAGCTGTCGATGTCCAGCGCCGGCCGGTGCGCGAAGGGGCGCGCCGCGCCCACCAGGTGGATACGACCGAGGAAGCGCCCCAGCCATTCCAGCTTGTCCGGGTCGTCGAGGTCCGGCCAGCGCCCGCCGCGCCGCGGGTAGAGGGCGAAGCGGAAGCCGGCGTACTCGAACAGGGTGTCGCCGCGGTCGTCGCGCAGCGGCGCCACCACGGGGATCTCGGCGTCGGCGAGTTCCAGGGTGAAGGCGTGCTCTTCGAGGATGGCCGCATCGTTCCAGCGCCCGGGGCGGTAGAACTTGGCGACCAGGAAGCCGCCGCCCTCCAGGCCGATCTGGTAGACGCGGTTCTCGTAGCTGTTCAGCGCCAGCAGGTGGCCGCTGGTCGCGTGGCCGCGCGCCTCCACCGCCTGCAGGATGGTCTCCGGGTCCAGGCCGGCGTAGGCGGGTGCGTGCGGGGTGTCGTTCATGGCGGACACTATACCCGCATACGCCCGCACGCGCCGATGCCCCATCGGATCGGATCGTACGCGGCCGAGCCGATCACCATGGAAGCGCACGGAAATACACAGCAGGCCGCGTTGTGAACGGCTTTTCATTCCGTGTAGTTCCGTGTGTTTCCGTGGCCAATCCCCGTAGCGACCCGCACCGGTCCATGCCGCGCCCGCCGGCTCAATAGCCCTTCAGGTGTTTCGCCTCGAACGGGTGCGTGGTATCGCCGCCCAGCACCAGGCGCAGCATGCTGTTCATGGTCGGCGCGTCGTTGTCGAAGCCGCCGTGCGAGGCGGCGGTGGTCTTCTCGCGGTGCGCGGCGGTGTCGTAGTGGCGCACGCGGCTGGCGATGCCCTCGCAGTCGAGTTCGCCCAGGTGATTGGCCATGCCCATGAGCGGGACCACGGCGTCGCGCCGCTCGTAGGAGCGCGATACCAGATACAGCAGCGACTTGCGGTAGATCTGCGCGACGTTGTCGTCCTGCTCGGTCTTGTCGTCGAGCAGGAAGTGGTGCAGAAGGCCGACGGTGCGGTCCTTGAGCGCCGGGCGGATGTGGCTGTTGAACAGCGCCGCGGTGCAGGCGGGCGCGAACAGGATCAGGTTGTCGATGGCCGGGCCCCCGAGCGCGCGCCAGCGTTCCAGCAGATGCGCGAACCAGATGGAGCCGGCGCTGTGGCCGACCAGGTGCAGCCGCGGGCGGCGGTTCTCGGGCACTTCGGCCAGCGCGGCGAACAGCAGTTCGAGCGTGCGCGTGCCGGCGGCATCGGCGCGGAAGGCGTGGTCGGCGTCGCTCTGCATCTCCTTCCACAGCGCATGGCCGAGCGGATGGGTGGCGCGCTCGACGACCTTGTCCCACCAGTCGCTCAGGCCGCCGGCGCGCTCCTTGGCGAAGTCCTGCTTGCCGAGCAGCACGTCGCGCAGCTCGGGGAACAGCCCGGTCTCCCAGATGAAGTGGATGTCGTGCACCTTGTTGGCCTGGAACACCGGCCGCCAGGCGCCGACGCGGGCGGCGCAGGCCTTTACCTCGTTCAGCCCGCCGTGGGCGTACAGCAGCAGGTGCCTCGGTGGCGTGCCGCCGTCCGTGCCCGCGGCGCGTCGTACGATGCCGTCCACCTCGGCCGCCTTCGAGGGATAGTCGCCGAACGGATCGAGCTGACCGTCGTCGATGTGGACGTAGTGGTCGGCGATCTCATGGCGCGGCGGCGCCTGGGTGCGCGGCTTGGACTGGCCGCCGACGTTGACGTAGCCGCCGCGGTCCAGCGAACGCGCGTCCTGCACGGGCAGGGCGAGGCGCGCCACCCAGGCGTCCCAGAGGTTGTCCTCGAAATCCTCGTAGGTCCAGAGCGCGCAGCCCTCGTACCGGGTCTTGCCGATCTTCAGCCCGCCCCAGCCCTTGCCCCACGAGTTCTGGATAATGAAGCCGTCCGGCGTGTAGCCGACGATGGCGAAGGCGTGGCCGTTCTCGCACTTCCAGCCTTTTTTGTAGGCGATGACGCCGCCGCGCGCGTGCTTCATGTCCCAGCCGGTGTGCGTCTGCGCCGCGGCATAGACCGCGCCGGTCTCGTTCAGCGCCGTGTGCAGATCGGCGCGCCGCGGCAGCACGCGGTAGTAGGCGCCCAGCGGGAACCGCAGCGCCGCCTGCTGGCGCTCGACGGTGAGGTGTCCGGGCGCGTCGGGATCGTAGGGCCAGTCGCGTTCGGTGCACACGCCGCTCTTGTGCCAGCCCTTCATGGCGCCGCGCGCGCTGGAGCCCTCGTAGTCGTCGCCCGGCCAGTGGTCGTGGCGCTTGGCCATTTCGTAGAGCATGCGGGCGCTGACGGTCTTGCGGATGCCCTGCATGCGGTTGATGTAATCGATGACGGCCGCCAGCCCGAAGCCCGTGCAGGTCCCTTCCATGCCCTGGTCGCGGATGAAGATGCAGCGCTTGTCGGGCAGCAGCTGCGGCGCGACGGGGATGAGTGCGGGTTCGTAGAGGCGGTCGCGGAAATCCAGCGAGTCGCGGCGGGTGGCGGGCTTGTCGGCCATGGCGGGTGCTCCTTGCAGGTTGTCGTCGTGGATCCGTGCGGATTCATCGCGGACAGCGTGAGCGAAGCCCCGCGCCGCGACGGCAGGACGCCGTGAATACTTCCCTGTAGGCTTGGCGGCAGCATCCCTGCTGCCGACACCTGCCGTCGCGGCGCGGGGCTTCGCTCACGCTGCGGCGACGAACACATCTTCCGCGGCCGATGGTAGCGCAGCCGAACGCGGTTGCAAGCCGATGGCGCGCTGCGCGGCGATGTATTAGCATGCCGGTGTTCGTGGTCGGGGCGCGGTACGTTGAACGGCGCCGCCCCGGCGGTCCGGTTTCAGGGGGCGGGAAAGTGGGCGCAGGGCGCGGATACAAGGAAATACTGCTGTTGCTGCTCGCGCTGGCCGCGGCGCCGTCGCAGGCGCTGGTCGAGCCGGCGCAGGCCGATGCCGCCGCACATCCCGCGCACGAACCGTTTCCGCTGCCCGCCACGCTCGAACCTGCCGTCGTCTTCTGGGAGCGTGCCTTCGGCGAGTGGCGCCGCGACCAGATCGCCCTGCACGATGCCGAGGACCTGGGCGTCGTCTACCGTATTCTCGATCTGCCCGGCGAAGCGGGCGACAGCCTCAGTCGCGAGCAGCGCACGTGGCTGCGCGACGAACAGGACCGGCTGGCCGTCGAGCTGCGTGTGCTGCAGAGCAAGCACGCGGCCGGCCGTGCGCTCGGCCACGCCGAGCAGGTGCTGCTGGCGCGGATCGAGACCGGCGGCGGGCGCCTGGCGGGCGCCGCCGAGCGGGTGCGGGCGCAGCGCGGCACGCGCGAGCGTTTCCTGCGCGGGCTGGAGATCAGCGGCCGCTACGACCGCTGGTTCCGGGAGATCTTCCGCAGCCAGGGGCTGCCGGAGGACCTCGCCTATCTGCCGCACGTCGAATCCTCCTTCCAGCACCAGGCGCGCTCGTCCGTGGGCGCGGCCGGCATCTGGCAGTTCATGCCCGCCACCGGTCGCCAGTTCATGGTGGTCAACAGCGCGGTGGACGAACGCCTGAACCCGATCACCGCCGCCAACGGCGCGGCGCGCTACCTCGGCATGGCGCACCGCGAGCTCGGCGACTGGCCACTGGCGATCACCTCCTACAACCACGGCATCGGCAGCATGCGGCGCGCCAAGGAGCGCTTCGGCACGGACTTCGCCCGCATCGTGCGTGAATACGACGCGCCGTCCTTCGGCTTCGCCTCGCGCAATTTCTATGCGGAGTTCCTGGCCGCGCGGAGCATCGCCGGCGAGCCCACCCGGCATTTCCAGGACGGCGTGCGCTACCATGCGCCGCTCGCGGTCAAGCCGCTGGTCCTGGAACACCCCCTGCACGTCCGCGACCTCAGCCGGCGGACGCGGCACGACCCGGACGCGCTGGCGGCGCTGAACCCGGCCTGGTCGCCGAAGGTGATCGCAGGAAAGAGCCGCCTGCCGGCGGGCGTGACGGTGTGGCTGCCGCACGGACAGCCGGCGCTGGCGGAGGCGGCGACTCTGCCGCAGCGCGTCCCGGCCGCGGCCCAGGCGGCCGAGCGGCGGCACCGCGTGGCGCGCGGCGAGAGCGGGTGGGCCATCGCCCCGCGCCACGGCACGACGGTGGCGGCGCTGGCCGCACGCAACGGCATCGATCCCGGCCACCCGCATCTGCAGGTGGGGCAGGTACTCCGGCTGCCGGGCGGCGCGGAGGCCCCCGCCGTCGCGGCGACCGCGCCCCGCACGCACCGCGTCGCCCGCGGCGACACACCCTTCCGCATCGCCTCGACCTACAAGGTCCCGCTGCAGGAGCTCCTCAGCGCCAACAATATGACCGCGCGCACGGTGATCCGGCCGGGCCAGGATCTGATCATTCCGAAGTAGCCGCGGCCCGAGGGGGCGCCGTCCCGTCAGGGTGAGTCCGGTGCCGCCGGCGGCGCGGGGGGCGGCTGGCTGCCGGGCCAGCTGCGCAGGTGCAGGTCGCGCTGCGGGAAGGGGATCTCGATGCCCTCGGCGCGGAAGGCGGCGTCGATGGCGAAGTTGAGGTCGCTGACCACCGACAGCCGCTCGTCGATGTTGCGCACGAAGCAGCGCAGCTCGAAGTTCAGCGCGCTGTCGCCGAAGCCCAGGAACAGCACCTTCGGGTCCGGATAGCTGCCGTTGGTGATCACGCTCGGATGCTCGCGGGCGATCCGCTCCAGAACCGCCTTCACCTTCTGGGTGTCGCTGCCGTAGGCCACGCCGACCGGGATGCGCGCGCGGCCCTGGGTGTCGTAGAGCATCCAGTTGGTCACCTGCTGCGAGATCAGCTCCGAGTTGGGCACGATCACGTCGGCGCGGTCGAAGGTCTGGATCTGGGTGGAGCGGATGCGGATGCGCTTCACGTAACCCTCGGTGCTGCCCACCACCACCCAGTCGCCGGTCTTCACCGGACGCTCGAACAGCAGGATCAGCCCCGAGACGAAGTTGTTGACGATGTTCTGCAGGCCGAAGCCGATGCCGACCGACAGCGCGCCGGCGATGATGGCGAGGTTGCCGAACTGGAAGCCGGCCACCGCCAGGCCGATGATGGCGGCCACCGTGATCATCACGTAGCCGCTGATGGTGACCACCGCCTCGCGCGCGCCGTGCTCGAGCCGCGCATAGCGCAGCCAGTGGCGGTCCAGGTGCGTCTGCAGCCAGCGCGCCAGCGTGACCAGCAGCGCGAACAGCGTCAGCGCCGCCAGGATGCGCACCGGCACGACCTGGAACGTGCCCAGCGGGAATCCCCGGACGAGATAGTCCTCGATCACCCGTATCGTGGTCGCCGACACCTGCCAGATGCGCAGCAGGGCATAGCCGAACAGTGCCCACAGCAGCAGATTGGTCGCCACGCGCAGCCAGAACATGCCGGGGATGGCGTGCCCCGGCGCCACGCCGAGCAGATGGCGCAGCCGGCGCGGCCACACGCCTTCGCCCTGCTCCAGCGCATCGTGCAGCTCGCGGAACAGTCGCGCTGCGACCAGGGTGGTACCGAGCGCGATCAGCGAGCCCAGAACCGAGCGCACGATGCCCAGTGCCAGGTTGCGGTAGCCCAGCCATTCCGCCGCCAGGCTGACCACCAGCACCAGCGCCATCAGCAGCCCCAGCCAGCGCAGCTCGTCCTTCTCGCGCATGCGGGCGAACAGCCGCAGTGCCCAGATCATGTTCAGGAACAGCAGGCCGGCGTAGAGGCCGCGGGTCAGCAGGTAGGCCTCCTCCGGCAGGTGCTGCGCCAGCAGGGTGGAGAACACCAGATAGCCGAGGAAGGCCAGCAGCGCCAGCACGCGCAGGCGGCGTGCCATCCTGCGCGTGAGTTCGTCACTGGCCGCCAGCAGCTTGCGCATCGGCGGCCGCGGCGCCAGCGTCCAATGGATGACGATCAGCGTCAGCACGTAGACCGGCAGCCCGTAGAGCAGCACGTTCACGAAGGGCACCGGGCGGATGGTGTGGGTCAGCGCATAGACGAAGACGGCGGCGGCGGTGCTGGCCAGCAGCTGCGGCAGATAGTGCACCGTCGCCGCCAGCAACGACGGGCCGACGCCGGTGGGGGCGTCGGCGGCCGGCGGGTGCGCGGCCAGGCGCAGCCGGTGGGCACGGCGCAGCAGCGCGCCGACGGTGAAGGCGACGGCCACCAGCACGCCGAACCACAACCACAGGGTGGCCGTCAGGTTGGCGAGCCCGGCGTGCAGTTGCACGAACTGCGCCGTGGCTGCGCCGATCATGGGCGCGCTGTGCCAGTTGTCGACCAGCAGGGCCGGCAGGCTCGGGCCGCGTGCGAACAGGCGTGCGGCCACCACCGTCTTGAGCCGTTCGGCGATGCGCTGCGACAGCTCTTCGCTGCGCAGGTTCAGCACCCGGCATTCGGCGAGGCGGCGTTCCTGTTCGGTGACGGCCTGCTGCACCTCCTTGCGCTTGTGCGCGACGTCCGCCGCCTCGCCCTTGGCGGCCTCGCCCAGCGAGGCGAGATCGGCCCGCAGCTCGGCAAGCGCGTCGTCGGTCCTGGCGATGCAGTCCGCCACCGGTGTGCGTCCGCCGCCGACCTGGTCGGCCCAGGCCTTGAGCTGATCCTCGCCGGCGGCCTCGTCCCTGGCGATCCGGCGCTCGATGTCGGCCAGGGTCTCGGCATAGGTTTCCAGAGCGGCCTTCGCGGCCGGCTTCTCGGTCGTCTCGGCGGCGTGGCCGGGCAGGGCGAGCGCGGCGAGCAGGGTCAGCAGCACGAGGGCGAGGCCCCGCGCGGCGGCGCGGAGGGGGCGGGCGGCGGTCGAAGCTGGGAGCATGGGGGCGGTCGGCTTCCGGGCAACCGGAGATACGCGATTATTGGGCCTGCTGCGGAGCGGCACAAGGACGGCCGGCGTGACCGCCTTCACGGGACGCGCCCCGCCATAGGTCAACGGGGCGGGGGAAAGCCCTGCCGGACGCGGTTGGCCTGTGGGATGATCCGGCGGGTATGATGGGTCCGGAACGACAGGAGGAGACAGAAATATGCTGACCAAGATCCAGTTGCCCGAGTCGGAGATGCCGACCCACTGGTACAACGTCATCGCCGACATGCCCAACAAGCCGCTGCCCTACCTCGGCCCGGACGGCAAGCCGGTGCCGCCGGAGGCGATGCTCGGGATCTTTCCCGAGGCGCTGGTGATGCAGGAGGTGTCGGGCGAGCGCTGGATCCCGATTCCGGAGGCGGTGCGCGAGGTGCTGCGGCTGTGGCGGCCGTCGCCGCTGTACCGCGCCCACCGCCTGGAGGCGGCGCTGAAGACGCCGGCCAGGATCTATTACAAGAACGAGGCGGTGAGCCCGGCCGGCTCGCACAAGCCCAACACCGCCGTCGCCCAGGCCTGGTACAACAAGCAGGCCGGCATCAAGCGCCTGGCCACGGAGACCGGCGCCGGCCAGTGGGGCTGCTCGCTGGCGCTGGCCGGCCAGATGTTCGGGCTGGAGGTGCGCGTGTACATGGTGAAGGTCAGCTACGAGCAGAAGCCCTACCGGCGCTCGCTCATGCAGACCTGGGGCGCCGAGGTGTTCGCCAGCCCCACCGACCGGACCGAGGCCGGCCGCCGGATCCTCGCGGCCCATCCCGATTCCCAGGGCTCGCTCGGCATCGCCATCTCCGAGGCGGTGGAGGAGGCCGCCGGCCGCAAGGACACCAACTACGCCCTGGGCTCGGTGCTCAACCACGTGCTGCTGCACCAGACCATCATCGGCGAGGAGGCGCGCCGCCAGCTGGCGCTGGTCGACGACTACCCCGACATGGTGTTCGCGCCCTGCGGCGGCGGCTCCAACTTCGGCGGCATCGCGTTCCCGTTCTTCGCCGACAAGGCCGCCGGCAGCCAGGTGCGTCTGGTCGCGGTCGAGCCGACTTCCTGCCCGACGCTCACCAAGGGCGTGTACACCTACGACTATGGCGACGCCGTCGGCATGACGCCGCTGATGAAGATGTACACCCTCGGCCACGATTTCATGCCGCCGGGCATCCACGCCGGCGGGCTGCGCTACCACGGCGATTCCGCGCTGGTCAGCCAGCTCTACCACGAAGGCCTGATCGAGGCGGTCGCGGTGCCGCAGCTCGAGACCTTCGAGGCCGGCGTGCTGTTCGCGCGCACCGAGGGCATCCTGCCCGCGCCCGAGTCCAACCACGGCATCGCCGCGGTGATCCGCGAGGCGCGCGAGTGCGCGAAGACCGGCGAGCCGAAGACGCTGCTGTTCAACCTCTCCGGCCACGGCCACTT
Source organism: uncultured Gammaproteobacteria bacterium (assembly GCA_964458835.1). GTDB lineage: Bacteria > Pseudomonadota > Gammaproteobacteria > Thiohalobacterales > Thiohalobacteraceae > JAHJQQ01. The sequence continues at coordinate 8,903 of CAYWKV010000129.1, forward strand.
CGACATGACCTCCTACGACCGGTATTTCAGCGGCCAGCTGGAGAACTACGAATACCCCAAGGAGGCGATCGAGGAATCGCTGCGGCACCTGCCGAAGGTGGGCTAGGC
>CAYWKV010000130.1:0-8971 GCA_964458835.1 uncultured Gammaproteobacteria bacterium
CTGGAGGGCCCGGCGCCGGCGGCCGGGCGCGCGTCTGCGGCGCCGGGCCCTCCAGCCCGTCGCGCGGCAGGCGCAGCGTCTCGTGCTGTCCGGCGCGCTTCAATATGATGCGGTCGGGGTAGATCTCGACCAGCTCCGCCCCGCCGGGCAGGGCCGACCCGATCCGGAAAAAGTTTTCGTTTCCATTGGGTTCCGCAATGATGGCGCCGGCGCTCTCGGGATCACCGGAGGATAGCACGCCGCGCAGGACCAGATTGAGCCGGGTTTCCGGCGCATCGATGGGCGCCGACCCCGTGGGCGCGGCCGGGCCGCCGGATGCACCGAACAGGTGCCAGTTGACGAGGGTGCTGATGTCCACCCGCTGGCGCGCCGTCGCACCGACCGCCGCCGGGGCCGGCGGCTCCAGCACCGCTTCCGGCAGGGGCGGCGCCGGCACCACCTGCCAGACCACCACCGCCAGACGGTACAGCACCCAGACGCCGAGCAGCAGGGCGACCGCCCGCGCCGTGTGCTCGGCGCGCGGTCCCTGCAGCCAGTCGATCACCTGGTTCAACTGCATCAGCCGGCATCCCCCGTGTCCGCCGCCCCTCGCCTGCGGGGGCGTGTCCGGCGACTATCTATAAACCCGTCCCGATCCGCTCATCCGCCCGAACTCTGGCGACGGCGTCCGCGCCCCCCTCCGTCCTTGCGGCCGGACCCGCCTTTGCGCTCCCCGCCGCTCGGGCGGCGCGGCCAGCGCTCGGCCTTCACGGGCGGTTGCAGCTCAGCATGCAGCTCTTCACCTGCCGCCGCCACCGGGATCTTGTGACCGATGTAGGCCTCGATCTCCGGCAGGGAGTAGACGTACGTCTCGCAGGCGAAGCTGATGGCGTCGCCCTCCGCCCCCAGGCGCGCCGTGCGGCCGATGCGGTGCACGTAGTCCTCCGCGTCCTGCGGCAGATCGTAATTGAAGACATGGCTGACTTCCGGAATATGCAAGCCACGTGCCGCGACATCGGTGGCCACCAGCACCGGCAGCTCGCCGGACTGGAAGCGCTCCAGCAGCGCCTGGCGCTTGCGCTGGGGGACGTCGCCGGACAGGATCGCCGCCGAAAAGCCGTTGCCCTCGAGGTAGCCCCAGACCCGGTCGGCGTCGCGCTTGGTGTTGACGAAGACGATGCTGCGGCGCGGGTCCATGTGCTTGAGCAGACCGATCAGCAGCCGCATCTTGTCCTCGTTGGCGGTGTGGTACAGCACCTGCCGGACCCGCTCCGCCGTGACCTGCTCGGGCTCGATGCGGACGAGCTCCGGATTGTTCATGTGCTCGTAGGCGAGCTCGGTCACGCGCAGCGACAGGGTCGCCGAGAACAGCAGGCCCTGGCGCCGCTCGGGCGGCGGACAGCGCCGCAGCAGGAAGCGGATGTCCTTGATGAAGCCGAGATCGAACATGCGGTCGGCCTCATCCAGCACCACTACCTGGGCGGCGTGCAGATCGAAGACGTGCTGCTTGAAGTAGTCGATGATGCGGCCGGGCGTGCCGATCAGGATGTCCGCGCCGGCCTCCAGGTCCTTGCGCTGCTGGTCGTAGCCGGTGCCGCCGTAGCACAGGGCGCAGACCAGGCCGGTGTACTTGCCGAGCAGCTGCGCGTCCGAATGGATCTGGATGGCCAGTTCGCGGGTCGGCGCCAGTACCAGGGCGCGCGGCTGGTTGGGGCGGCGGCCGGGGGGCGCCGGCCGGGTCAGGAGGTTCTGGAACAGCGCCAGCATGAAGGCCGCGGTCTTGCCCGTGCCGGTCTGCGCCTGGCCGGCGATATCCCGCCCCTGCAGGGTCAGCGGCAGGGTCTGCGCCTGGATGGGTGTGCAGTGAGAGAACCCCGCTTCCGCAAGCCCCTGCAGCAGCGGCTCGGCCAGGCCGAGGTCAGCGAATCGACATTCCGTTAGATGTTGTTGTGCCATAACGGCTTAGCATAACCGAAAACCCGCCGGCGCATAACCGTGCAGACGCGGCCGCCGGACTTGCATTGCGGGGCGGATTGGGCTCAAATGACAGCCACCCGACGCCCGGCTCAAGACCCCAACCCGCCATTCCCGTCCTGCCCCTCCCGCGAGGCGCCTGCCGCGCCCGGTGATGGTGACTCCAGCAGGTCGTCGCGCGGGCCGCATCGCGCATCCGCCCGGACATGCACCGGATTAGAACCGGGCGCGATGAAATCGGGATGACCAGGGACCGCCTGCCGGGCATCCCGCAGCCACTCAGGAGACTCATTTGTGAGCGATCGTATTGTCTACGTCACCGACGCATCCTTCGAAAGCGATGTGCTGAAGTCCAGTGAACCGGTCCTGGTGGATTACTGGGCCGAGTGGTGCGGCCCATGCAAGATGATTGCCCCCATCCTGGACGAGATCGCCGACGAGTACGCCGGCAAGATCAAGATCGCCAAGCTGAACATCGACGAGAATCCGCAGACTCCGCCCAAGTACGGCATCCGCGGGATCCCGACCCTGATGCTGTTCAAGAACGGCGGCGTGGAGGCGACCAAGGTGGGCGCCGTGTCGAAGTCGCAGCTGACCGCCTTCATCGACAGCAATCTGTGACAAAGGTGGCGTCCGGCCCGCAGCGTCGGGCTGGACGCTGTACCGGCCGCGTGCTAGCCTTGCCGCACTCAGGTCAGAAGAACATTCCAAGTTTAGATTTTCCGCCGTCACCGGCACCCTCCCGTTCAGTATGCAGTTCCCGGCCCGCTCGGGCTTTGTGTCGTGACCCCCAACAGCCCGTTTTCTCATTCACACGCCCTCGACCAACCATGAATCTCACCGAACTGAAGCAGAAACCCGCCTCTGAAATCATCGAACTCGCCCAGGAGATGGGCATTGAAGGCGCCGCACGATCGCGCAAGCAGGACGTCATCTTCTCCATCCTCAAATCGCACGCCAAGAGCGGCGAGGACATCTACGGCGACGGCGTGCTGGAGATCCTGCAGGACGGTTTCGGATTTCTGCGTTCGGCGGACAGCTCCTATCTCGCCGGCCCCGACGACATCTACGTCAGTCCGAGCCAGATCCGCCGCTTCAATCTGCGCACCGGCGACACCGTCTCCGGGAAGATCCGGCCACCGAAGGAGGGCGAGCGCTACTTCGCGCTGCTGAAAGTCAGCGAGATCAATTTCGAGTCGCCCGAGAACGCCAAGAACAAGGTCCTGTTCGAGAACCTCACCCCGTTGCATCCGACCCAGCGCCTCAAGCTGGAACTCGGCAACGGCAGCACCGAAGACATCACCCCGCGCGTCATCGATCTCGCCTCGCCCATCGGCAAGGGCCAGCGCGGTCTGATCGTCTCGCCGCCCAAGGCCGGCAAGACCATGCTGCTGCAGAACATCGCGCAGAGCATCGCCACCAACCATCCCGAGTGCTATCTGATCGTGCTGCTCATCGACGAGCGCCCGGAGGAAGTGACCGAGATGCTGCGCTCGGTGCGCGGCGAAGTGGTGTCCTCGACCTTCGACGAGCCGGCCAGCCGCCACGTGCAGGTCGCCGAGATGGTGATCGAGAAGGCCAAGCGCCTGGTCGAGCACAAGCGCGACGTGGTGATCCTGCTCGACTCCATCACCCGCCTGGCGCGCGCCTACAACACCGTGGTGCCGTCGTCCGGCAAGGTGCTGACCGGCGGCGTCGACGCCAACGCCCTCCAGCGTCCCAAGCGCTTCTTCGGCGCCGCGCGCAACATCGAGGAAGGCGGTTCGCTGACCATCCTCGCCACCGCGCTGGTCGAGACCGGCTCGCGCATGGACGACGTGATCTACGAGGAGTTCAAGGGCACCGGCAACATGGAGATCCACATGGATCGCCGCATCGCCGAGAAGCGCGTCTACCCGGCCATCAACATCAACCGCTCCGGCACGCGCCGCGAAGAGCTGCTCACCAAGCCCGACGAGCTGCAGAAGATGTGGATCCTGCGCAAGCTGCTGCACCCGATGGACGAGCTCGCCGCGATGGAATTCCTGCTCGACAAGCTCAAGGACACGAAGACCAATTCCGAGTTCTTCGACTCGATGAAGCGGTAACGACAAGCCCCGTCATTGCGAGATTGCTTCGCTGCGCTCGCAATGACGGGGCGTTCAGACGTAGGCCGGGTTCAGGCGCGCAGCGCCGCATCCGACGTACAGCCCGCGGGAAAAACCGCGGCCAGAGAAAAACAGGCTCTGACCGCGGCCGTCATTTTCAGCAAGGGTCCGCCCCTCCACGAGGGCCGTCACCTAGGACCGGCACCGCCCTGCTCATCCAGCGGCAGGTCCACCGCAGTGCCGGGTTCGTACTCCCGGGTGGTCCGGCGGTCCGGCGTGCCGTCGCCGTTGTTGTCATAGGTCTCGGTCAGCACGCGGCCGTTGGCGTCGTAGGTGTAATGAGCGAACTGATTTGGCGTGCCGTCGGCATCCCAATCCTCCCATTCCTCGAGGCGGTTGCCATCGGCGTCGTAGGTAAAGCCGTAAATCGTCTCCGGGGTACCGTCACCGTTGGCGTCGCCCTCCTTGCGCACCACCAGGCCCAGCGCATGGTAGGTGTAGGTGGTCACTCCAGCCTGGTCCGGGCCATCGCCATCCGGGTCTACGACAGCGGTGGTGATTTTATAGGGGTGCGCGGTGTCGGCGTAGGCATATTGCTCGCGCCGGTCGATGGCGCCATCGCCGTCCCTGTCATCTTCATACAGCACCAGATTGCCCAGCGCATCATAGGTATATTCGCGAACCGAGTCCTCCGTGCCGTCCGCGCCGGCATCGTAGGCCTGGCGCACAAGCCGGCCGTTCTCATCCCGGACAGACACGGTGCGAGAGCGGCCGTCGTCTTCATCCGCTTCATACATCAGTACATCGCCTTCCGGACTGTAGGTCGTTCGATAGACAAAGTCCCAGGTGCCGTCGCCGTCGGTATCCTTCAGCTCGCGGGTGAGCCGGTGCGGATGCCGGCTGTCGGTGTATTCGAACGCCTCGATACGATCGATCACGCCGTCGCCGCCAAAGTTGTCGCTGCTTGTCCGGATCAGGTTGCCGAGGGCATCGTAGTCAAACTGTGTCTGCACCTCGAGCGTACCGTCACAGCCGTCGTCTTGGGCCTCGTTTACCAGGCGGCCGTGGTCGCCCCAGGTATAGCGCTGGCACTCGTCGACGACACCGTCACCGGTGTATTCCTGCTCGAATCTGATCCTGCGCCCCTGACCGTCATAGACCGTGGTGTAGCGGCTATCGCCCATGGCGTTTGAAACGCGTTGCTCCTGGACCTGCCCATCTTCGCGATAATCGAACTCCGTGGTCGAATCGAAGAGGCCATCGCCGTTTTCGTCCCTGCGATCGCGAACGATACGTCCGTTCGTGTCGTAGGTGTATTCTCTGCGACTGTTGTAGCCGGCCGCGCCGAGGTCCCAGTCCACCGTCTCGGCAACGAGGCGCGAGTCCGCGAAATCGATACCCTGGGCCGCGTAGAAGTGCGCCAGCGCCTCGCCGGCCGACGGCACGCGGGGGCTGGCCAGCAGCCCCGCCCCCGCAGCCAGCTGCAGGACGCGTTCCAGATCGTCCTGATCCAGAAAATCGCCGATGGCCCGGGCGAAATCGATGTTGGCGCCCTCCAGCAGCGCGGCCATGCCCTCGGCGATGGTGATGCCGTTGTCCGGGTTGCTGTCGCTGTCCAGCGCCTGCAGCAGGATAAGCTGGTTGATGGCCTGGATGCCGCCAGGGATCAAGGCCGCAGGAGTAACGTCCTCGATTCGAATTTGCGACGCATCCGGCATCTCACGCAGCAGCCTGACCAGGGCCTGCTGGTTTTCGGGAGCCTCCGCATCCGGGAACAGGTCGAACGGGGTCATGAGCGCCTGGGCCGCGCCCTCGCCCAGCACCAGCGTACCGATGGAGAAGGTGACGCGCTCGCCCGGCAGGTAGGTGAAGCTGCCGTCTGCGCCCGTCGTGCCCGAGCGGGTCGCGGTAGCGTAGCCCACGCCCTGGATCGGGCTGTCCACCAAATAGCCGGTCTGCACACCGGCGTCCTGGGCACCGCTTCCACTGCCGCCGCCGCTGCCGCCGCATGCGGACAGGATCGGCAGCAGCGCCAAGGCCACCGGGGCCAGCCTGATATTTCTCATGACATCACCTTTTTTGTTCCGTTATTTTTGCATGGCCGGCCCGGGTACGGCGGCGCGCACAAAGCCAGGACAGACAAAAGCTTGTGGCGCACAGAGACCTGCCGAAGACGTGCCGGCATAATCCGTGCGTGCACGGGATTCATACGTCACAGGAGAAGAAAACCGGAAACCTCTATCGCAGATACTTGTTCACTAACGTCCAGGGCGCTGCAGACTTTAGCCGACCGTTCGCGGGCGGCGCCCCGGTGCGGCCTCTCCCGCAAGCGCCTCACCCTCGCGCCACGCCTACCGGTGCAGGGGTGACCGCCCCCGGCCCCTGCCTCACTCCCGCTCCACCTTCGTCACGCCCCAGATCTTCTCCGCGTACTCCATGACCGTGCGGTCGCTGGAGAACCGGTGCAGCCGCGCGACGTTCAGGATGGCGCGCCGCGTCCAGTCCTCGGGATCCCGGTAGCAACCGTCCACCTCGCGCTGGGCACGGACGTAGTCGCCGTAGTCGGCCAGCAGCATATAGCGGTCGCCCTGCCGCAGCAGCGCATCGACGACCGGCAGGTACCGGTCCGGGTCGCGGGGCGAGAAGAAGCCCGAACAGATCATGTCCAGCACCTCGCGGAGCCGCGGGTCGCTGTCGTAATGGCGTGCCGGATCGTAGCCGCGCTGGCGCAACTCCGCCAGGCCGGCGCGGTCCAGCCCGAACAGGAAGAAATTCTCCTCGCCCACCGCGGCCCGCATCTCCACATTGGCGCCGTCCAGCGTGCCGATGGTCAGCGCGCCGTTCAATCCCAGCTTCATGTTGCCGGTGCCGGAGGCCTCGGTGCCGACCGTGGAAATCTGCTCGGACAGTTCGGCCGCCGGGACGATATCGGCGGCGGTGGTCACGTCGTAGTTGGGAATGAAGACGACCGTGAGGCGGCCGCCGACCGCCGGGTCGTTGTTCACCACGTCGGCGACATCGTGGATCAGACGGATGATGAGCTTGGCCATGGCATAGCCGGGCGCCGCCTTGCCGCCGAAGATCACCGTGCGCGGTACGCGCCCCTCGCCGGCGCCCGCGCGCAGCTCGTTGTAGAGCGTCACCACATGCAGCACGTTCAGGAGCTGGCGCTTGTATTCGTGGATACGCTTGACCTGCACGTCGAACAGGCTGTCGGGGTTGACCCGAATGTCCAGGCGGCTGCCGATGAGATTCGCCAGGGCCTGCTTGTTGGCCCATTTGACGTGCCGGAACGCCGCCCGGAACGCGGCATCCTCCGCGAACGGCTCCAGCCCGGCGATCTCCCGAAGATCACCCACCCAGTCGTGGCCGATGGTCGCGTTGATGAGCCTCGCCAGCTCCGGGTTGGCCTGATTGACCCAGCGCCGCGGCGTCACGCCGTTGGTGATGTTGATGATGCGGTCCGGATAGCAGCTATCGAAATCCCGGAAGATGGTCTCGCGCATCAGATCGGTGTGGATGGCGGAGACACCGTTGACCTTGTGGCTGCCGACGATGGCCAGATGCGCCATACGCACGCGCCGCCCGCCGGTCTCGTCGATCAGGGACATGCGCCGCACACGATCGGTATCACCGGGGAATTTGTGCCGCACATCCTCCAGAAAGCGGTGATTGATCTCATAGATGATCTGCAGATGGCGCGGCAGCAGGCGGCTGATGAGATCCACTTCCCAGGTTTCCAGCGCCTCCGGCATCAGCGTGTGGTTGGTATAGGAGAACACCCGGCACGTGAGATCCCAGGCCGGTTCCCAATCCATGCGGTGATGGTCCAGCAGCAGCCGCATGAGCTCGGTGATGGCGATGGACGGATGGGTGTCGTTGAGCTGGATCGCGACCTTGTCGGGCAGCAGCGTGAGGTCGGTGCGCTGGCGCAGGTAACGGTGGATGATGTCCTGCAGCGAGGCGCTGACGAAGAAATACTGCTGCCTCAGCCGCAGCTCGCGCCCCATGTCCGTGCTGTCGCTCGGATAGAGGACGCGCGAGATATTCTCGCTGACATTCTTCGCCTCGACGGCCTTGATGTAGTCGCCTTCGTTGAAATACTGCAGGTCGAATTCGCGGGTGGCCTTGGCCGACCACAGCCGCATGTTGTTCACGGTGTTGACGTGGTAGCCGGGGATGGGCGTGTCGTAGGCCATGGCCATGACGTCCTCGGTATCCACCCAGTGATGGCGCAGGCGGCCGTCCTCGCCGCGGTATTCCACCACCCGTCCGCCGAAGGGCACGCGGAACAGCACGCCCGGCCGCGCGAACTCCCAGGGGTTGCCGTAGCGCAGCCAGTTCTCCGGCGTCTCCACCTGGTGGCCGTGCCGGATGGTCTGGTTGAACATGCCGTATTCGTAGCGGATGCCGTAGCCGTAGCCCGGCAGGCGCAGGGTCGCCATGGAATCCAGGAAGCAGGCCGCCAGCCGCCCCAGACCGCCGTTGCCCAGCGCCGCGTCCGGCTCCTGGGCGCGCAGTTCCTCGAGGTTCACGCCGATGGAGAGCAGCGCCTTACGCGTCTCCTCCTCGACGTCCACGTTGAGCAGGCTGTTGACCAGGGTGCGGCCGATGAGGAATTCCAGCGACAGATAGTAGACGCGCTTGGCGTCCTGCCGGAAGTAGCTGCGCATGGTCTCGATCCAGCGCTCCATGAGCCGGTCGCGCAGCGCGTAGGCCAGGGCGAAGTACCAGTCGCGCGGCCGGGCGCGATAGGAATCCTTGCCGACCGAATAGACCAGGCGGTTGGCGATGGACCGCTTGATCGAGGCCTCGTCGAGCCCGAACGTGTCGTAGCGGACCAGCCGCGGGTGGTTGGAAGGCATGGGCCAGGGTCCTTATGACGCGTCGACGGCATAAGTGTAGTGAATGACAGGGAGAATGGCAGGGGC
>CAYWKV010000131.1:0-8966 GCA_964458835.1 uncultured Gammaproteobacteria bacterium
CCCCGCTCCTACTTGGCCACGGAATCCACGGAACGACACGGAAAGCATGCATTGCATAGACCCGGAATCATCCCTCCGCGGTCGAGTGTCGGGGTTTTTACCCTAAGCCTCTTTCCGTGTTGTTCCGTGGGTTCCGTGGCCATCTGTTTCGAGACGTCGGCTCAAATAGCGGCCATTCACTTCGGTCTCGATCGAGGGCCGGCCTCCAGACACGGAAGCCGTCGGTGATTCTGTTATCATCCCGGCTCGGCAGCCGCACCGGCCCCGGCCCGCGCGGACGCCGTTCCATAACAAGAGAGAACGGAGACGACGATGAGGACGAGAGGAACGCTGGTGACGGGCGGCGCCGGCTACATCGGCAGCCACGTGGTACGGCAACTGGTCGAGGCCGGCGAGAAGGTGGCGGTACTGGACAACCTGTCCACCGGCTTCCGCGAGGCGGTGGTGCCCGGCGCCGAACTGGTGGTCGGCGACACCGGCGATCAGGCCCTGGTCGCCGACCTCCTGAAGCGGCACGGCATCGACTCCGTGCTGCACTTCGCCGCCCACACCATCGTGCCGGAATCCGTCGCCGATCCGCTCAAATACTACGGCAACAACACCTGCTGCACGCGCAACCTGCTGGCCTGCTGCCGGGACGCGGGCGTGAAGCATTTCATCTTCTCCTCCACTGCGGCGGTCTACGGCATTCCCGAAGGGCCGCTGGCGACCGAGGACACGCCGAACGCGCCGATCAATCCCTACGGCACCTCCAAACTGATGAGCGAATGGATGCTGCGCGACCTGTCGGCCGCCACCGACATGCGCCATGTCGCGCTGCGCTATTTCAACGTCGCCGGCTGCAGCCCGGATGGGCGCATCGGCCAGTCCACCCGCAAGGCCACCCTGCTCATCAAAGTCGCCTGCGAGGTTGCCGTCGGCCGGCGCGAGAAGCTGCTGGTGTTCGGCACCGACTACCCGACCCCCGACGGCACCGGCGTGCGCGACTACATCCACGTCGAAGACCTCGCCGACGCGCACCTGAAGGCCCTGGAGTACCTGCGCAAGGGCGGCGCCTCGACCACGCTCAACTGCGGCTACGGCCATGGCTACAGCGTGAAAGAGGTGATCGACGCCGTCGAACGCGTCGCCGGCCACAGGATCAAAGTGGACGAGGTTGCCCGCCGCGCCGGCGACCCGCCCGCGCTGGTCGCCAAATCCGACAAGGCCCGCAGCGTACTCGGCTGGGTGCCGCGCTTCGACGACCTCGACCTGATCGTGAAGACGTCGCTGGCGTGGGAAAAGAAACTCGCCCGCGGCGAAGTCTACGGCTGACCGGGCCGGAACAGCCCTCGACACGAAGGCGCGCGAAGGGAAACCAAAACCCTGTTGGCCACGAAATCCACGAAACCCACGAACGGCAAAGAATGCGGGGGTCCGCATAATTCATTTTTCGTGGATTTCGTGGGTTTCGTGGCCATCGAAGATTTTCCTTCGCGCGCCTTCGTGCCGAACCGGGTTGTCAGACGTTGAAATACTCCCGGTACCACGCCACGAAGCGGGCGATGCCGTCCTCGACCGAGGTGGCCGGCTTGTAGCCGACGTCGTGCACCAGATCCTCGACGTCCGCGTAGGTGTCCGGCACGTCGCCGAGTTGCAGCGGCAGCAGGTTCATCTCCGCCTTCCTGCCCAGACAGTCCTCCAGCACCTCGATGTAGTGCATCAGCTCCACCGGCTGGTTATTGCCGATGTTGTAGAGCTTGTAGGGTGCGTTGCTGGTCGCGGAATCCGGTGCATCGCTGCTCCAGGCCGGGTTCGGCTCGGGGATGCGGTCGAGCGTGCGGATCACGCCTTCGACGATGTCGTCGATGTAGGTGAAGTCGCGGCGGTGCCTGCCGTAGTTGAACACGTCGATGGGCTTGCCGGCGAGGATGTTGCGCGTGAACATGAACAGCGCCATGTCCGGGCGTCCCCACGGTCCATAGACGGTGAAGAAGCGCAGCCCGGTGGTCGGCAGCCGGAACAGGTGGCTGTAGGTGTGCGCCATCAGCTCGTTGGCCTTCTTGCTGGCCGCGTACAGGCTGACGGGATGGTCGACGTTGTGGTGCACCGAGAACGGCATCGTTGTGTTGGCGCCGTAGACCGAGCTGCTGGAGGCGTACACCAGATGTTCGATACCGTTGTGGCGGCAGCCTTCGAGGACGTTCACGAAACCGACCAGGTTCGTGTCCACGTAGGAATGCGGATTCTCCAGCGAATAGCGCACACCGGCCTGGGCAGCCAGATTCACCACGCGATTCGGCCTGTGGCTGGCGAATGCCTCGGCGACGGCGGCGCGGTCCTCGAGGTTCACGCGCAGATCGGTGAAACCCGGACGCTGCGCCACCCGCGCCAGGCGCGCCTTCTTCAGCCCGACGTCGTAATAATCGTTGAGATTGTCGATGCCGACGACCTCGTCGCCGCGTTCCAGCAGGCGTATGGCCAGGTTCGAGCCGATGAATCCGGCCGCGCCGGTGATCAGTACCTTCATGGGGATCCTCACATTGTGCCGTCGATGGCGGTTACAGGCGGCCGTCCACCTGGTCGGGCGGCAGTACGTACTTCACGTCGAACAGGACGCAGGTCGGCTTGCCAAGGGCGCGGATGCGCTCCGCGCCCAGCTCGACGAACTGGCGGTGCGAAACGGCCAGGATGATCGCATCGTAGTGGCCGGCCGCGGGCTCGGTGATCATGGCGAGACCGTACTCGTGCAGCGCCTCCTGCGGATCCACCCAGGGATCGTAGACGTCCACGTTGGCGTTGAAGCCCTTGAACTCCTCGATCACGTCGACCACGCGGGTGTTGCGCAGATCGGGGCAGTTCTCCTTGAAGGTCAGGCCCATGATCAGCACGTTGGACCCGGCGACGTGGATGCGGCGCCGGGTCATGAGTTTCACCACGCGCTCGGCGACGTGCGCACCCATGCCGTCGTTGATCCGCCGCCCCGCCAGGATCACCTCGGGGTGGTAACCGATTTCCTGGGCCTTGTGCGTCAGATAGTAGGGATCGACGCCGATGCAGTGTCCGCCGACCAGGCCGGGCCGGAAGGGCAGGAAGTTCCACTTCGTGCCGGCGGCCTTGAGCACTTCCTCGGTATCGATGCCCAGCCGCTCGAAGATCAGCGCCAGCTCGTTGATGAGCGCGATATTGACGTCGCGCTGGGTGTTCTCGATGACCTTGGCGGCCTCGGCGACGCGGATGCTGCTGGCCTTGTGGGTGCCGGCCGTGATGATGCGGCGGTAGAGCGCATCGACGAAGTCGGCCGCCTCCGGCGTGGAGCCCGAGGTCACTTTGAGGATGGTGTTGACACGGTGTTCCTTGTCGCCCGGATTGATGCGCTCCGGGCTGTAGCCGACGAAGAAGTCCTGATTGAATCTGAGCCCCGACTCGCGCTCCATGATCGGCACGCAGACCTCTTCGGTCGCGCCGGGATAGACGGTCGATTCGAAGATGGCGACGTCGCCCTTCTTGAGCACGCGACCGATGCTGCGGCTGGCACTTTCGATAGGCGTGAGATCCGGGCGCTTGTAGCGGTCGATCGGCGTCGGCACGGTGGCGATGTAGACGTTGCAGTCGGCGATACCCGCGAGACTGTCGGCGTAACTCAACCGTGCCGCACCCGCCAGTTCCTCCGGCGAGACCTCCAGGGTACTGTCGCGCCCCGCCCGCAATTCCGCGATGCGTTCGGTCTTGATGTCGAAACCGACCGTCGGCAGGCACTTGCCGAATTCCACCGCCAACGGCAGGCCGACGTAGCCCAGGCCCACCACCGCAATCTTCGCGTCTTCCACCTTCAACATGTCCGGATCCTTCTCGCGGCGCCTTTGTTGTATGCAGGCCCGGGCACCGGGCCCGTACCGGCCCACCCTGCCCCGCAGAGTCTTGAATGGCCGCAAACGGCGCGTAGTCTACCGTAGTCGACCGTCGCGCGGCGACTCGGCGGTGGCCGTTTCGGCGCTGCGCGGTGTCAGGGTTTTCCGCACCGCGTCATGGGCTTATGCCCACACGCCGGGAGCGGGCCCTGGGCGTGGAGCACCCCCCGGCCCTTCTAGCGAATTAACCGATTGGACGGCCGGGGATTTTGCAGTAGGATCGGGAGCGCTGTCGGCAACGGCAGTGCAGGCTTTCATCGAGCTTCTAGGGACGGCATCACGATGGATTCCAAAAACTATTACACCCCGAATGAAGTGGCACAGCTGTTCATGGTGTCACCCGTCACGGTCCGGCAATGGGCACAGAAAGGGCTGCTGCACGCGGCGTTGACCGCGGGCGGCCACCGCCGGTTTCTGCACCAGGAACTGATCCGCTTCGCCGAGGAGCGGGGGCTGACGCCGAACTGGCCGGGGGATGGCGGCAAGCACGTCCTGATCGTCGAGGACGACATCCACTTCGGCGCATTCCTGCAGGTGTTTCTCAGCGGACGGCCCGGCGTCGACGGCGTCGAGATCGCGACGAACGGTTTCGAGGCCGGGCGCCAGGTCGAGTCCCTGCACCCGGATATCGTCCTGCTCGATCTGGGGATGCCCGGCGTGGACGGCTTCACGGTCTGCCACCTGCTCAAGGGCGACCGCACCACCCGCGACATCCGCGTGATCGCCATGACGGGCGCCCCGACGCCGGAGAACGTCCAGCGCATCCTGGCCGCCGGCGCCGAAGCGTGCCTGCCCAAGCCGATCGACACCTATCGGCTGCTGGAGCTGCTGCACCTCGACGAACCGGGCATCGCCGCGCACTGATCCGCGCACGACGGGGACGATGGGCGGGGGGCGGCGCGCAGCGCCGACAGGATCAAGACGGTCCGCAAGTTCAGGTCGGCCCCGGCTGTTCCCCGCCGTCATTCAGCCGCCGCCACACGCAGCCCCCCCCGCTGGCGGCATCGATCGCCTGCAGGCGCGCGGCGTGTGCCTGCTCCTCGGCACCGGTGGCGCGGATCACGCGCAGCGGCGGACGGCTCGCGCTCAACCGGCGGATGGCCGCGTTGGCCGCGACCGTCGCGTCCGCCGGCGCGCCTTCCAGCGACAGGCTGCCCTGCCCGCCCGTCATGGCGAGGTAGACGTCGGCGAGGATCTCCGCGTCCAGCAACGCGCCGTGCAGTTCGCGCCGCGCGTTGTCGACGGCGTAGCGTTTGCAGAGGGCGTCCAGGCTGTTCTTCTGCCCTGGATGCAGGCGGCGCGCCAGCGCCAGCGTATCGAGCACGCCGCAGTGGCGGCCGATGTCGCCGTGGTCTCCGCCCAGCCGTTTCAGCTCATGGTTGAGGAATCCCACGTCGAAGGGCGCGTTGTGGATGACCAGCTCGGCGTCACGCACGAACTCCAGGAAGTCCCCGACGACGTCGGCGAAGCGCGGCTTGTCGGCCAGGAACGCGTCGGTGATGCCATGGACCTCGACGGCGCCGGCGTCGATCGGCCGGTCAGGCTGCAGATACTGGTGAAAACTGCGGCCGGTGTGCCGACGGTTCACCAGCTCCACACAGCCGATCTCGATGATGCGATGACCCTCGGCCGGTTCCAGGCCGGTGGTCTCGGTATCCAGCACGATCTGACGCATCCGTCCGTTCCTCCTCGATCCAAGTCCACTCAGACCCGAATGGCGCTTACCTTAAGCCGATGTCTCGAAAAAAGGTAGCCACGGAATCCACGGAACGACACAGAAAAAAGCTTATTGTATTAAGGAGCCTGTGATTAATTCGTCATTGCGAGGAGCGCAGCGACGCGGCAATCTCCAAGCTGTTGATCTGCCGGCGAAGGAGATTGCTTCGCTTCGCTCGCAATGACGATACGACGGGTCAATCAGAAGTTCCTTAACCCGGCACCTAAATAGATCTGGCTCATGCATTCCCTCTCTCATCAAGGGAGAGGGGGTAGTGTTCGATGCCGGGTTAATAAATACCTGGAAGCCCGACCGGGACGGATGATCCTGGGTTTGCGCAATGAATGCTTTCCGTGTTGTTCCGTGGATTCCGTGGCCAATGTATTCAAACCGCAGGCTGCCTACGCAAACAACGCCACTCAGGCGCGCTGCAGCAGTTCGTCGATGGCGCGGTTGGCCAGCTGATCGGCGCGTTCGTTCTCCGGGTGTCCGGCATGGCCCTTCACCCAATGCCACGCGATGTCGTGCTGTGCCGCGAGCCGGTCCAGTGCCTGCCACAGATCGATGTTCTTCACCGGCTGGCGCGCCGAGTTCTTCCAGTTCCTGCGTTTCCAGCCGGGCAGCCATTCGGTGATGCCCTGCTGCACATATTTGGAATCGGTCGTCAGCTGCACCCGGCAGCGCCGCGTGAGCGCCTCCAGGGCGCGGATCGCGGCGGTGAGTTCCATGCGGTTGTTGGTGGTGAGCGCCTCGCCGCCGTAGAGTTCCTTCTCGGTGCCGTTGAAGCGCAGCACGGCGCCCCAGCCGCCCGGCCCGGGATTGCCGCGGCAGGCGCCGTCGGTGAAGATCTCCACGGTCCCCCCGCTCACGACAGCCCATCCCGGCGGCTCGGCTCCACCAGCCCCGCGATCAGGCTGCGCCGCGGCCGCCAGCGCGGCCGGATGGGCGTCAGCCCCACCACGCGCTTGCGCGCCAGCAGCTGGTAGCCCGCCGCCGGCATGGGCCAGCCGCGTCGGGCCAGCCGGTCCAGGATCTCCAGGCGCTGCAGCGCGAACCCGCCCTGCAGCGGCGGCCGGAAGAACAGCGGCCGGCACGCCAGCGTGTCGAACCCCAGCAGCGCCAGCCAGTCCCGCACCCGGGCCTGGCCGATGAAACGGCCGCTCCAGGGCGCCCGGCGGCGCCAGCCGTACAGCAGGCGCCACAGCCCCCACAGTCCATAGGGATTGAAGCCGAGGATCAGTACGTGCCCCTCGGGAATCAGGCAGCGGTCGACCTCGCGCAGCACCTCGTGCGGCCGCCCGACGAATTCCAGGGTGTGCGGCAGGATCACCACGTCCAAGGTATCGGTGTCGATGGGGAACGCCTGGGCGGCCCCCACCAGGCTGGCGTCTGCTGTGCGCGTGCAGGGCATGACGACCCGGTGGCTGATCCGGCTGGCGTCCAGGGGCGAGCCCTCCCACGGCGGAGACACCAGCAGCAGATGAAAGCCGAATAACGTAGATATAACTTCACGAATAGAGGACAACTCCGCATTTTCATATGCTTTTCCAAGCGGTGTCCCATACCACTCGACGAGCCGCGCCAGGCCATCGGCATCGGTCAGGACAGGACTGGAACGGAGTGACTTCATGGCCAGGCATCATACCCGAACTCCAGTACCGGGCGCAGGCGCCGAAACCACGATGTAGTCGGTTGACCCGCCTTCCCGAGGCTGTCAGCATGCCGGCCGGACCATTGGGGAAAGCAACGATGTCGAGAAGGATTCTTAAGCTCGGGTCGCATTGCGGCTTGTACGCCCTCCTCTGCGCGTGCCTCGGCTGCAGCCTCCAGACCGCCACGCGCCACACGCCCGGACCGGCGCCCGTCGCCGTGACGACCCCATCGGATACGGGGCAGGAGCGGGCCGCCACACCGTCCGCCATGCGGGACGCCGGCCCGCAACCGGCCGAGGCCGGACCCGGCGCAGAACCCACGCTGGCCTGGGACCGCATGCGCGACGAGTTCCGCCTCCCCGAGCAGCACCACCCGCGCCTGGACGCGCACATCGACTGGTTCCAGCGCAACCCGGCCTACCTCGACCGCGTCTTCGACCGTGCCGACCCCTTCCTGGCCTGGATCCTCGACCGGCTCGAGGAGCACGACATGCCGGCCGAGATCGCGCTGCTGCCGGTCGTCGAGAGCGGCTTCCAGCCGTTCGCGTATTCGCACGGCCGGGCCGCCGGTCTGTGGCAGTTCATTCCGGGTACCGGCGACCGCTTCGGCCTGAAACAGAACTGGTGGTACGACGGCCGCCGCGACGTGGTCGATTCCACCCAGGCCGCGATCGAATACCTGTCCTATCTGCGCGATTACTTCGACGGCGACTGGCTGCTCGCGCTGGCCGCCTACAACTCGGGCGAGGGGACCGTCAAGCGGGCCGTCGAGCGCAACCGCGCGCAGGGCAGACCCACCGACTTCTGGCACCTCGAGCTGCCGCGCGAAACCCGGGAGTACGTGCCGAAGCTGCTCGCGCTGCGCGACATCGTCGCCGACCCCGACCGCTATGCCATCGAACTGCCGGAGCTGGATGCCGCGCCGCAGATCACGCTCGTGGATACCGCCGGCCAGATCGATCTCGCCGTGGCCGCCGACCTCGCCGACATGGAGATCACCGACCTCTACCGCCTCAACCCCGGCTTCAACCGCTGGGCCACCGATCCGAACGGCCCCCACCGCCTGGTGATCCCCGTCGAAGCGGCGGAGAACTTCGCCGCCAACCTCGCCGGACTGTCCGACGAGAAACGCGTCACCTGGAAGCGTCATCGGATCGAGCGCGGCGAGACCCTGGTACAGATCGCCCAGCGCTATCACACGACCGTGGCGCTGCTGCAGAAGACCAACGCCCTGAAGGATCACGGCATCCGCGTCGGCGATCACCTCCTGATCCCCGTCGCGCAACGCGAGCTGACCGCCTACGCACTGAGCGCCCCGCAGCGCGAACGCTCGCGGGTCGAGGCCAGGGTGCGCCAGGGGGCGCACACCTATACCGTGCGCAGCGGCGACACGCTCTGGCAGATCGCCCGTCGCCACCAACTGTCCGTCGCCCAGCTCGCGCGCATGAACGGGATGGCGCCGCGCGATCCGCTGCGTCCCGGCCGCACGCTGATCGTCGGCACCGCCGCCACGACGACCGCCGCCTCGGCCCACCCCGTCGCGCCGCGCCAGAAGGTGCACTACACCGTCCGCCAGGGCGATTCGCTGGCGCGCATCTCGCAGCGCTTCCGCGTCTCGGTGGCGGATCTGCGCAGCTGGAACAACCTGACCACGAAGGCCTACCTGCAGCCCGGACAACGCCTGACCCTGTACGTGGACATCACCCG
>CAYWKV010000132.1:0-8864 GCA_964458835.1 uncultured Gammaproteobacteria bacterium
GCCCGCTCCTACAGGTGTCAACCGGTTAGGTAATGCTCAATAATCAGAGGTTCCTGAAATGAAACCGCGTCACGAGGCACTGCCTCGGCATGTGGCAGGTGACGTGGGCTGGTATGCAAGGCCTGGGGTCCTGTCCGTGTTGTTCCGTGTGCTCCCGTGGCTGAACAGGTGTTTTCAGGGTAAAAGCAACAGGACAGCCGTGTAGCCGCATGAAGAAGCCCTCGCCCGAAACGCGCGTCGCCCTGCGCACCCCCCTGTTCCGCGGCGAGAAGCACCTGCGCATCGCCCTGGTCGGCCTGCCCAACGGCGGCAAGACCACGCTGTTCAAGGCCGTCTCCAGCACCGCCATCCACACCGGCGAGCTGGCCGGCACGCACCGCGCCTACGGCGAGTGCCGGGTGCAGATCGGCCTGGACGAGGCCAACCTGGTCGATCTGCCGAGCATCCATGCGCTGCACCACCTCGAACCCGACGACCGGGTGACGCTGAAATACCTGCTGTGGGGCGACGAGCGGCCGCTGGTCGCGCGCCACGAGCCGGGCGGACCGCCGGCGCCGTTCGCGCCGCCGGACGTGATCGTGCAGGTGATCGACGCCACCGCCCTGGACCGCCACCTCGAACTGACGCTCGAGCTGAGCCAGATCGGCCGGCCGATGGTGATCGCGCTGAACATGATGGACCAGGCCTGGGAGAAGGGCCTGCACATCAACGTCAGGACGCTGAGCCGCCTGCTGGGCGTGCCGGTGGTGGCGACGGTGGCGCACATGGGCCATGGCATCGCCGAGCTGTTCGCCGCCGCCGCGGATGCCGTGCGCGAGGCCGCCTGCCCGCTGCCGCAGCCGGCCAGCCCGCACATCTGCGCGAGCCTGCAGCCGCTCGGCCGCGTGCTGAACCGGCCCGAGATCCGTACCGCCTTCCGCGCGCCGCACGCCTTCCTGCTCACCCAGATCGCGGCCGGCGACGACTATTTTCTCGACGAGATCCGCGCCCACTTCCCCGAGCATCACGCCGAGATCGTCGCGCTGCGCGCCGCCGCCGACCGGCGCCTGCCGCGCCCGCTCGCCGAGGAGCTGCACGCCGACCGGCATCACCGCGCCGCCCCCTTGTTCGAGGCGGTCACGCGCGTCGGCGCGCCGCACGAGGGCCGCGGCTGGCGCTACTGGCTGGACGAGCTGTTCCTGCACCCGCACTGGGGTCTGCTCGGCAGCCTGGCGGTGTTCGCCGCGGTGCTGTTCGTGGTCGTCGAGGTCAGCGCCTGGCTGGACGGCATGACCGCCGCGCGTCTGATCGCGGCGCTGGAGGGCTGGCAGCCGCAGACGACCGGCGGCGTGGTGGGCCGCGCCGTCACCGACGGGCTGATCGGCCTGGTCGGCATCGTCGTGCCCTACATGATCCCGCTGGTGCTGCTGCTGGTGGCGCTGGAGCAGGCCGGCATCATGCAGCGCATCGCCTTCGTGGTCGACCGCGGCTTCCACCACATCGGCCTGCACGGCGGCGTCGCGGTGCCCTTCCTGCTCGGGCTCGGCTGCAACGTGCCGGCGATCTCCGGCGCGGCCCGGGCGAGCCGCGGGCGCGAGCGCGTCATCGCCTCGGTGCTCATCACCTTCGTGCCCTGTTCGGCGCGCTCGGCCATCATCCTCGCGCTGGCCGGCAAGTACCTCGGCGGCCTCGGCGTGTTCGCGATCTTCGCCCTGACCATCGTCGTCATCGCCGTGATGGGCCGGCTGCTCGCCCGGCGCGAGCGCGATCTCGGTCCCGGCCAGGTGCAGGAGATCCCCGCCTACGCCCTGCCCGACGGCCGCGAGCTGCTGACCGAGACCTGGAACCGCACGCGCGACATCCTCACCATCGTCACGCCGCTGCTGGTCGGCGGCAGCGTGGTCCTGGCGCTGCTCGGCCACGTCGGCGCCGACGCCGTCGTCAACACCCTGTTCACGCCGGTGACCGCCTGGGCGCTGGGCCTGCCGGTGGTGCTCGGCGTGCCCATCCTGTTCGGCATCCTGCGCAAGGAGCTGTCGCTGCTGATGATCTATCAGGCGCTCGGCACCTTCGAGGTCGGCACCCAGCTCGACTGGGTACAGATCGCCACCTTCCTGCTGTTCCTCACCTTCTACATCCCCTGCGTGTCGACCTTCGCGGTGATGCTGAAGACCATCGGCCGGCGCGACGCCTTGTTCTCGGTCGCCATGTCGGTCAGCGTGGCGCTGGTGGTGAGCGTGGTGATCCGCGGGATCCTGGAGACGGTGCGCTACGCGGCGGCATGAGCGCCGCACGAGCGTGCGGCGGCCGGCGCCGGACACCCGAAAAAGACAAGGCGGGCATGCTGCCCGCCTTGTGGTTTGACACCCCGCTACCGTCAGGGGAAGACGATGGTATGGCTGCGCAGGAAGTCGCGGTTCATGCCGTCCTTGGCGAACACGTAATTCCAGCCATAGCGCAGCGACGCGGTCGGCGCGGGTACGGCCAGCGTGGCGCTGGTGGGTGAATCCGCCCCCCAGAAGCCCTCGTCCACGCGCATGTAGTCGTCGTTCGAGTCGAGCCACGCGAACGTGACCTCATCCGTGCGCATCCCCGCCGGCATGGTCCAGGTCATGGCGATGTTGCCGCCGGCCAGGAGGCCCGGCAGATCGCTGGTCGTCGGCGAGGTGATCGCGGGGAACTCCGGCAAGGCCGTGGTCAGGTACGGCGCCGCCAGGATGCGCCGCGTGTAGGTCGCCCGCGGCGTGTCCGTGCTGACGCTGGTGGCGTACAGATCGATGGTGTATTCGTCGTTGGCCGCGATCTGTGCGATGTCGGCATCGTCGAGGAAACACCGGGTGCCGCTCGGGTCCGCGCAATCGCCGGCAACCGACGTGCCGTTGGTGACCTGCAGCGGTCCGCCCACGCTGCCGGTCAGCAGGATGCCGTCGGCGGGAAGCCCCGGGCCGGTGACGATGGCGGCGTCGATGTCGATGCCGTCGGCATGACCGTCCTCGATCCAGAACTCGAAACCGCTCCGGGTGGAGTATGTGGTCGTGCCGCCGTTCACATAGACCGTGGTCTGCTTCTCCGCCAGGACGATGACCTCGAGATCGACGATCGACCGGTCGCCGTGGAGCTTCCAGATGCCGGTGGCGTCGTCGCGCAGCATCTGGAAATGGTCCGGGAAGGGATCGACCCAGCCGCTGCCGTCGCCGAGGTTGACGACGATCTCCGCGGTGCCGGCCGTGGTATCCAGCGCCACCAGGCTGACCGTGTCGAAACGGAGCCCGATGGCGTCGCTGTCCGTGGTCAGTTCCGACAGGAAGGCGTTCAGATCCTGGCCGCTGTGCAGGAAGCCGCTGGTGAACAGGCCGGTCAGCGTGGGATTGTCGGCGGCCGGCAGGCTGGTGGCGAGCAGGCCGGTCAGCGTATCGAGAGTGGCGGTGATGGCGGTCAGCGCATCCACGCCCGCGGAGACGTCGCCCAGCACCGTCAAGGCGCTGGTATCCGCGGCCGCGAGGTCGTCCGTGATCTGCTGGCCATCGATGATGCTGGTGATGGTGGCGATCGCGGTCGCCGGATCCACCTCCACGCGCAGCAGATCGAGCGCCGCATCCAGGCCCGTATGGTCGGCCGAGAACGAGGCGCGCAGCAGGTCGATGGACGCATCCAGACCCACGCCGGTCAGAATGGCGCCCAGGCGCTGCCGCAGGAGTTCCGCCTGGCTGTCGAGTTCCGCGTTGCTGAGGCCGGCGAAGTCGCCGCGGTCGAAATAGTTGGCGGCGATCTCACCCGCCATGTTGGCCACGATGAGATCCGTCAGCGGCGTGACGTTGATGGTATTGCCGATGTCCGCCTCGGTCGCGGCGGAATGGACCCGATAGGAGCGCCCGCCGACGGTGCCGTTCGCCTGGAGCACGAACGGCCCGGTCATGCCGGAGACGTCGATGGTGTAACCGCCATCGGCCTCGATCTGTACCTGGCGGGTGGCGCCCAGGCTGTCCTTGACGGTGACGGTGCCGACCAGGGGTGCGCCGGCGGCGGCGGTACCGGAAAGCGAGGTCGTCGTCACCGGGGCGGCAGGGGTGCCGCTGCCGGATGTCGAATTGCCGCCGCAGGCAGTAAGAAGCAGGCTGGCGGCAATCGATGCCGCAAGCAGGGTTTTTCTCATGTCTCTGTATTCCTGAATGATTTATCGTGGATGGGTGCACTGCTGGATATCCGGGCATTATGGCGGCGGCAACGACATTACATTGACATTTATCTTTCTATATCCACATAGCTTTCCCCGATTTGACAGGCGGCGCGGCATGGGCCTGCGCCGAACCGGTTGCTTCGTGAGGACGATGCGGGGATGGACACGCCGGTCCGGTGCCACGGAAAGCACGGACCTATCGCGCTGCGCGCCGTCACCGACGGGCCCATCGGCCGGATCGGCAGCGCCGTGCCCTACATGATCGGGTGGGGGCGCTGGTGAGGCTGGAACAGGCCGGCATCAGTCGCCGCGATCGCGCCCCGATCCCGATCCCAGCCGGGTGCGCGCATACGCGATGCCGGCCCTCAGCAGCTCGCCGGCGCCGTAGCGGCCGAGCATATTGCAGCCGTCGCACAGCTCCGGGATCGGCGCCATGGTTTCACGCTTCGCCAGCACGTCGCGGATGCCCATCGCCGCCACGTGGCCGATGGCGTGCCCGTGCCGGACGTCGTTGTAGCAGTACAGGTAATCCCCGCTGGACGCGATGAACACGTCGACGTTGCGCGGCGTGCACTTGAATCGGTTGCTGCGCCATTGCCGGAACACGTCCCAGGCGCCGGGGATGAAATCGAATTCCTGCGAGCGCAGGCCGTGCCGCCGGATGGCCTGCCGCAGCCTGCCGGTGTCCAGCGCGTGCTCTTCGAGGCTGCCGCCGCGGTTGTACAGGGTCGGCGACATGGTCAGCGTCTCCACGCCCTGCCCGCGCAGCCAGGCGACGGTCTCCGGCAGAGAGGGCAGACACTCCGGCATGGGCGTGAGGCTGATGGCCAGCCGCGTCTGCCTGAGCAGGCGCCGGGCCGTGCGGATGTTGTCCATCACGCGCGCCTGATCCAGGTTGACGTGCACCCGCCGGTACACGTCGGGATCGATGCTGGAGAACGAGATCAGCAGCAGATCGATCGCACCGTCCAGGTGGCGGAGGCGTTCGGCGTCGAGCTGCTGGCCGTTGCTCACCATGTCGAAGCGGATCGGGTGCCCGCGCAGATCGTCGACGAAGCGATGGAAGCGCGTGTGCGTGGTGGGCTCGCCATAGCCCGCGATGACGGCGCGGAACACGTCCGCCGGGTTCAGGCGGTCGAGGACCTGCCGCCACACCTCCTCCGTCATCAGCATGGGATGTTCTATCAGCCCCCGCGGGCACATCGCGCACAGCGCGTTGCACTTGCTGGTCCATTCGACGTTGACGGCGACGCGATAGGCGCTCACTGCCCCGGCTCCGGAGGCGGCTCCGCCGGAACCAGGCGCGGCACGTAGCTCGGGCAGCTCGGCACCACCAGCTCGATGTCCACGACGACGACGCATTCGGCCTGCGGAAACGCCGCCAGCGCGGCGCCATCGTCGTGGATGGATGCCCGGCCGTTCACCCGCAGGCGCGCGCCGTCGGCGAAGTCGACGAACAGCAGGCTGACGTGGGGATTGAGCAGGATGTTGCCCAGGCTCATGTAGGCGCCGTTGCCCTTCACGCGCGCTTCGAAATGCGGAAATGCGAGATGCCTGGCGTCCAGCACCCTGACCAGGCCGGGGCCGCCGCCCTTGAACGAGCAATCACAGCGGCCGTCGGGCGCGCTCGTGGCGAGAAAGAAGAAAGGCGCCGCCGCGATGCGCGCCTGGACCGGTTCCGGAAGGCGATCCCAGAGCAGCTGGCCGCGGCGCGCCTCCGTCCACAGCGCCGGATCGCCCCAGCGCCGCTGGGCATCGAGCTCGCCGGGATGGAAGGGCGATGCGGTCATGATGAGGATTCCGGCAACACGCGGCCGCGCAGGAACGGCGCGTCCTGCGGATACGGTAGCAGAGTGCCCGCGCCGCTCCGCCGTTTCCGTTCCCGGCCTTGCCGAAGATCAACGACGGCGCGCATCGCCGCGGCGTCCGGGCAACGGCCTGCACATGCCGTCGCCGTCCCTGTTACCATCCCGGCAGGCACGGCGGCGCGGAGATTCGACATGAGCGGCTTCTGGATAGTCGGCATCGTGCTCAATGTGAGCCTGACCGGTCTGGCGATCTGGTGGGTGTTCAGGGAAATGAAGCCGAGGGACGTGACGCAGGCGGCCCGTGACGACGCGGGCGCGGCGCCGGAAAAGGACAGCGCCCCCTGAGGCGTTCGTCCGCCTCGGGACCCGGGCGTTCGCCCCACCGCACCGCGGCCGTGGGGCTCACGCGTCGATCCACTGCGATCAGGCTTCTCGCCGCGCCATTAGGTTGAGTAAGCCCGTGGCCCCGAATCCCCCTAGGTAACCTCTGATTAATTCCTTGTACCGTCATTGCGAGCGAAGCGAAGCAATCTCCTTCGACGGCAGATCAACAGCTTGGGGATTGCCGCGTCGCTGCGCTCCTCGCAATGACGAATTAATCAGAGGTTCCCTAGATCCGGAAACCGCGTACCATGCCTTCGAGTTCGGCGGCCAGGCGGGCGAGTTCGTTGCTGGCAACCGCAGTCTGTCCGGACCGCGCCGCATTCTCCTCGTTCATCTCCCGGATGCTGAGGACGCTGCGGTTGATCTCCTCGCTGACCGCGCTCTGCTCCTCGGCAGCGCTGGCGATCTGGGTGCTCATCTCGTTGATGCGGGACACGGCGGAGGCGATCGTTCCCAGGGATTCGCCCGCTGCCGAGGCGCGTTCCACCGCGTCGCGGGCCTGTTCCCGGCTGCTGCCCATCGCCTCGACCACGCGGCCGGTGGCGCCGCGCAGCTGCTCGATCATGCGGTTGATCTCTTCCGTGGATTTCTGGGTGCGGCTGGCCAGGGTGCGCACCTCGTCGGCCACGACCGCGAAGCCGCGCCCGTGCTCGCCGGCGCGGGCCGCCTCGATGGCCGCATTGAGCGCCAGCAGGTTGGTCTGTTCCGCCACCCCGCGGATCACGTCCAGCACGGAGCTGATCTCTTCGCTGTGCCGTTCCATCTGGCTGACGGTCTCGCCGGAACCTTCGATCTGGCTGGCGAGTTCGCCGATGCGGCGGACGGCCGCCTCGACGATGGCCTCGCCGTTGAGGGTCTCCCGGTGGGCGTCCTCGGCCGCCCGCGCGGCGTGCGCGATGTTGCCGGCGACGTCCTGGGCGGTGGCGGTCATCTCGTTCATGGCCGTGGCGACCTGCTCGGTCTCGCTGCGCTGCCGCCCGACCCCCGCTTCCGTCTCCGCGGTGATGGAGGACATCTCCTCTGCCGCGGAGGCCAGGGTCTGGCTGGCGCCGGTGATACCGGCCACCACGCCGCGCAGCTGTCCGCGCATGTCGTTGAGCGCCTGCACCAGCCGGCCGATTTCGTCATCGCGCCTCAGCTCGCAGGCGGACGTCAGATCGCCCTGCGCCACCTTGCGCAGTTCGTCCGCCACCCGCGGCAGGACCGCCAGGGCGCGGGCGATGATGACGTAGAGGACGACCACCATCACCAGCACCACGAAGGCGCTGCCCCAGATGTAGGTGCGGACGTTGCCCACGGCCGCCTGCTGGGTCGCGACGGCCTGCGTGGCCCGCAGCGTGGCGTCCTCGAGGAGCGCATCGAGCTCACCGGTCATGCGCGCGGCCACCTCGTCGAAACCGGCCATCATGGGATTGCCGCCCGCCGGTCCCGCCTCGATGTAGGCCTGGGCCATGGCCCTGCCGACCCGGTAGTAGTCCTCGAACACCGGCCCCATCGCCCGATAGCGCTCGCCATGCCCGGCATCCAGCCGCTCCAGCTCGGCGAGCAGGGTCCGGGCCCGCTCGGCGTTGGCGGCCGCTTCCGCGAAGCCGTCGTCGAGGCCGTCCCGGCCACGCGTGGCGCTGATGTCCGTGAGCCACTGCTGCACCTGCACCACCGTCAGCTTCAGCGCGTGGGCCTTGTTCAGCACCGGAAACTCGCGCTCGGCGATGGCGCCGGCCTGCCGGGAAATGACGGCGTTCTCCGCGATCAGCAGGGCATTGACCCCGATCACGAGCGCCGCCAGTACCCCTGCGAGCAGGGCGAAACGCGCCCTGAGACTCGACGATATCTTGCCCACCATGGATTCCCTCCGTGCGTCCGTATCGGCCGTCGACGCCCCCTTAACGGCACGGGTCTGAGGGAACTTACGGATTTCTCGATTTGATCGGTTATTTTCACGGCTGCTCCATGACTTTTACCCTGAAAAAACCCCGTTCAGCCACGGAAATACATGGAAAAACAAGGGAAAAGCTTATTTTAAAAACCCGGAAACCCGGCCGCGGAGTGCCGATCCCGGGTTTGCGCAATGCGTGCTTTCCGTGCCGGCCCGCGGATTCCGTGGCCACGAAGGATTTAAGTGCGTGCCATTCGGGACAGCCGCGGGTTATTTTTCGTTCACGGCACCGACCCCCGCCGCGCGGGCGCCTTGCCGCGACCGCCGGGACACCTAAAGCTATGACCGGCGGGAACGGGCCGCCGGCCCCATGCCGTGCCCCTCCCACCGACCTTCAGCAGGGAACCGAACCCATGAACGATGCAGCCCGACAACCGCCCCCATGGCTCGACCAGGCCCTGCTCGATGCGGGATCGGTCTTCGCCAGCCCGGAGGATGTCCTCGCCCACCCGGAGCTCACGGCGGCGGAGAAGACCGCCGTGCTGCGCGCCTGGGAATATGACGCCGCGGAGATCGCGGTCGCCGAGGAGGAAGGCATGCAGGGACCGGAGAACGACCTGCTGCGGCGCATCCTGCTGGC